>JANNMS010000257.1:0-19302 GCA_031398055.1 Saprospirales bacterium
TTTGAAATTTTAATGCGTTTGACCTGTTTTCAAACCTAATTTTGTAGAAATTTAAAGAAAAAAAACATGGTTTCAGAAGCATTTCCTGCCACGATTTCCTCGCCGATGGTTTCATTTCTGCGAGAACCCAAACGGTACACGTTGGAAGAATACCTCCAACGTGAGGAGAAATCGCAGAACAAACATGAATTTATTGACGGTCAAATCATACGAAAACCAATGGCAAAAGGCCCCCACAACATCATTTCGGTGAACATCACGACGGCACTTTCCAATGCTGTGGAAAATTTACCCTTAAATTATGTGATTTTCAGTTCCGATCAAAAAGTCTATCTTCCATCGCTTGACGAAAGTGTTTATCCAGATGCATTGGCGATTTGCGAGCGGCCAATTTATTGGGACAAAGACAAATTGTTGTTGATAAACCCAATTTTGGTGGTCGAAGTCCTCTCAAAAAGTACGCAATCGTATGACCGGGGCGGTAAATTTGACAAATACAAAACCCTCCCGACCTTCAAAGAATACGTTTTGATCCGCCAGGACAAATGCTACGCCGAGGTTTGGTTTCGTGAAAAACCGGGTTTGTGGCATGAAACGATTGTTACGGATTTGGAAAGTCAACTGCCGTTGCAATCCATCGGCGTTTCGCTTTCGATGGAAAGGCTTTATCGAAATGTTGGTTTTTAAAAATTTCCCACCAAAACTTCCCAAGTGTGGTCGCCCAACAACCGGCACGAAGCCAAATGTTCGAACGGTTTTTTCCTGCCCCATTCCTCGGGCGCGACCATCGAAAGTAGCGTCGTTCCGTCCGTTTTTCTTTTATAAAGATGATAAATGTGGTGGATCACGGGCGAAAACGGCACTTCTGATTGGTAAATCATCTCTGAAATATTCATCCTGCCTTGCAAATTTTTTGCTTGATTGACCAGCGTTTCCATCTGCTGGCGGAGTTGTTCCATTTGCCGATCGGTCTGATCGTACATCGCCAACAGTGCGTTGCCGCGTATTTGACCTTTGTCCTCCGGGCGGATCACTGCGCTGCCAGCATGGTGGGCGTAGGGCAAAAGCCCCGGCGTTTCGGTGGTTTTGTCCTTGTCAATTGGGTTGACGAAGGCTTTTTCTGGTGGATTTTTTTTCTTTTTAGGCATCGGGCAAAGGTAAAAATTTGGACTTTGGATATTTGACAATGGACGTTGGATTTTCGACATTTTAAAAATCAAATTTCAAACCTCTGATTTCCAAACGTTCAATTTTATCGAAAACACGATGTCCTCCCAGTGGTTCGCCGTAAAATTGTGGCGTTCAATCCAAACTTTCATTTTCATAAAAATTTCATGAAAAATCTGTTTTTCACCCTCATTTTCCTCGCACCAAACTTGCTTTTAGCCCAACCTGACCGCTGGCAACAACGCGTCAATTATGAAATGGACATTTCGATGGATGCCCAAAACCATCAATATTCCGGCAAGCAGCGGTTGACTTACACCAACAATTCGCCCGACGAACTGACCCGCGTTTTTTACCATTTGTATTTCAATGCGTTCCAGCCGGGCAGCATGATGGATGTCCGCTCTCGTTCGATTGCCGACGCCGACGCACGCGTGGCCGACCGTATTTTTAATTTAAAAGCAGACGAAACTGGCTGGATAAAGGTCAAAAAATTGACCTGCAACGGCTCGCCCGTCCGATTCGAGGTGAACGAAACCATCCTCGAAGTTTGGTTGCCGACGCCGATTTTGCCCAACAGTTCCGCCATTTTGGAAATGGAATGGGACGCGCAAGTGCCGTTGCAAATCCGTCGATCGGGGCGCGACAACAAAGAAGGCGTCGAGTTTTCGATGGCGCAGTGGTACCCGAAACTTTGCGAATACGATTATCAAGGTTGGCACTCGAATCCGTACATCGCCCGCGAGTTTTATGGCGTTTGGGGCGATTTTGATGTAAAAATCACGATGGACGATAATTACGTCATCGCGGCGGGCGGTTATCTGCAAAACCCCGAAGAAATCGGTTACGGCTACGAAGAAAAAGGCATGAAAGTCAATCGGCCAAAGGGAAAAACATTGACTTGGCATTTCAAAACGCCAAACGTTCATGACTTTGTTTGGGCTGCCGACCCAGATTTTACCCACGAAAAAATAACGGCGGACGACGGCACGCTACTTCGTTTTTTTTGGCAAAAAGGCAAAGGCTACGACAAACAATGGGAAGAATTGCCAAAAATCATGAAACGCGCCCGCGCCTTGATGAACGAACACTGCGGAAAATATCCGTACAAAGAATACGCATTTATCCAGGGCGGCGACGGCGGCATGGAATATCCGATGGCGACTTTGATCACCGGCGACCGCAATTTGAACAGCCTCGTCGGGGTGGCGGTGCACGAACATTTGCACTCGTGGTACCAGATGATTTTGGGCACGAACGAGAGTTTGTACGCTTGGATGGACGAAGGTTTTACGTCGTGGGCAGAAAGTATCGTCGAAAACGAACTCGCCCGCGAGGGTTTGATGCCCGGAAAAAACGCGGCGCAAAACCCGTTCGAAGGCACGTTGCGGGCTTACACGGCTTTGGCAACTTCGGGAAAAGAGGAGCCGTTGACGACGCACGCCGACCATTTTAACACCAATTATGGCTACGGTTTGGCGGCTTATGTCAAAGGAAGTATGTTTTTGGTGCAGTTGAGTTATGTGATTGGTGAAAAAAACGTGGCCGAAGGGATGTTGAAATATTACGACACCTGGAAATTCAAACACCCGAACGTCAACGATTTTTTGAGAATCATGGAAAAACAAAGCGGCCTCGAACTCGATTGGTACGGCGAAGATTTTGTCAACACGACCAACACAATTGACTACGCCATCAAATCGGTGGAAAAAGAAGACCGCAAAAACACCCGTGTCGTCATCGAAAGAAAAGGCCGGATGGCCATGCCGCTCGACATCGTGGTGACTTATAAAAATGGTGAAAAAGAAACTTTTTACGCCCCAATCGAATCCATGCGTGGTGAAAAACCTGCCGAAAATTTATCGGAACGCACCGTGCTGCCCGACCATCGTTGGGTAGATTTGGAGTACGTTTTTGAAATTCCGGAAAAAATGAAAAAGGTGGAAAAAGTAGAAATCGACCCGTCGCGGCGGATGGCGGATGTTGATTTTTCGAATAATTTTTGGGAGAAAAAATGAATTCAAATGTCTGAATCAGGATTTTCAGGATTTGCGGTATTCCAAAAATTCTAAAATTCTGAAAATTCTGATTCAGACATTTTTAAAATTTGAAATCGGTTGAATTTTTTGCCCATTTCAAGCCATAAAAAACCGCTGCCGCACCATCCCAATCCCCATTTTATAAATCTCCGGCACCTGCCGAAACGCATTCAAAGCATTGATTCCGAACTCTTTGTACAAATATCGCTGCATCAAAATAAACGAAATCGAATAGCCAGTCAACGTGGCGATGGCCGCGCCAAAAAGACCAAACCAGCGGACAAAAAAGTAACTCAACCCAAAATTCAAAACGGCGGTCAGGAAAGTGTACCAAAAATTGACCGCCGGTTTTCCCGTCGAATCGAGGATGGTTCCGAACTGCACCGCGAACGGCAAAAACAGGCCAAAAAACGCGGTCAACCGAAGCACGTTGGCCGAATCCATATATTTTTCACCCGCAAAAACCCAAACAATCGGCTCCGCAAAAATCAAAGACAGCACCACGAAAGGCAAAATAATCGCCAAAATCGCCCCGACCGAGCGTTCGTAAAGCCACTTTATCCCCGATTTTCCCTCGGTTTCCATCCGTTTTGCCGACTGCGGGAACACGACCGCCGCAATCGAAAACGACGGCACTTCGACCATCGCCGTGATTTTTGCGGCAGCATCGTAAATCGCAAAAGCCGCCGGGCCGAGCACCGAACCGAGCGTCAATTTGTCGATATTTTTGTAAAACATCGTGCTCAGGTTTGTTCCCAAAACGTATTTTCCAAAAGCCGTCAGTTTTGCAATCCATTGAAAATCAAGATGTCGCGCATGGCTGAGGTGTTTTTGGGAAAATATCCACGACGCCGCGGCACCCAAAACCGCCCCGGCCAACATCGAAAAAGCCATCTGCCGCAAATCAATCGGCCAACCCAAAAACCAGCAAATCAACACCCAAAAAAACAGCGAACCCCGGAAAAAAAACGTGCTCCAAAAAATGCCCCGAAACTCAAAATTGGCCTGCTGGACAAAATTGAAATGGTAAAAAAACGCCATCACGAAATTGGTCAGAAAATACACCGGCAGCACATGGTAAAGTTGTGGGGCATGGAATTTTGTGCAAATCCACTGCGTCGCCGCCAGCAAAATGATGTTTGAAACAATTGAAAAGCAAAAATTGAGGAAAAACGAGGCCGTCGAAATCGCCGAATATTCAGCCGAGCTGTAATTTGAAGTCGATAAAAATCGAACCAGCCCATTTTGAATCAGGCCGCTGCGACCCATTTCCAAAAAATAAGTAATAATCAGGAAAATCCCCCAAGCCGCGAAGTCTTCTTTTGTCAAGGCTCGGAGCAAAATCACCGCCGTGCCGAGGGCGAAAACGAGGCCGGAGCCTTTTTCGAGGAGGGTTAAAAAACCAGATTTGACCCACTGTTTTTTTGAGTCGGATGTGTTGGACATTCGGTTTTGTTTTGAAATTTAGGTATTTTTGAACACATAGAAACAGAGGTGTTTTCACATAGAAAACATAGAAAAACTATGTGGTCTATGTGAAAACACCTCTGTTTCTATGTGTTCAAAAAAAATCACGCCATGTTTTTAACATCCACATCCGTCAAAACCGAGCCAGCAAACTTCCCGTTCATCGCCGCCAAAAATTCCAACGATTCTTGGTCAGCCGATTTTATCACCGACCCGGCGTTGAAAACAGCGATCACCCGGTCGGCAAATTGCACCAATTCGCGGGCATCCGAGTAAATATTGAGTGCGGCTGCTTCCATAAAAATGTAGTCGTAGGTTTCAGAAAGGTCGGTCAAAAAGTTGCGAAAACGCATCGGATCAAGCAATTCGATGGGCGAAAGATGCAGCCCGGTGTTGCCCAAAACATCCACATTTTTCAGGTCAAAACCGGCAGAATTATTTTTCAATTGAAAAATTTCCGTCAAGCCATGCTCCCGCAAAGCACGGTTCAAAACCGAAGAATTTGGCGACGGCTCGTCGGCAAAACGGCTCAAAGTGGCGTTCTTAAAATTGGTGTCCAAAAGCAAAACACGCTTGTTGTTTGCCGCCAAAGAATGCGCCAATGCATTCATTGTGAATGACTTACCTTCTTGTGGCTTGGTCGAGACAAAAAGAAAAACCCGCCCGGTGGACTGCAAAATCTGCGTCCGCAGTTTCCTCAAATTTTCCCGAAAAGCATTGTATTGCGGCATCTCGCCGTTGGTCGAAAAGACCTGTTTGAAATCCAAATTTTTCAGCGGCACGGTGTTCACGGCACCCATCAACGGCAAGTCGTTCGTGTACTTTTTAAACATGATTGGCGACATGATCGAACTGTCAAAATACGCCAGCAAAAACAAGAAAATCGTGGTCAAAGTCGCCGCCACGATGCCCGCAAAAACAGAAAGCAGCGTCTGCCGATTGCCCTCCGGCCATTCCGGAAATTGCGCGTTTTCGACGATGTGCAACGGGTTTTCGTTGGTTTGAAAAGCGAGCCGCGCGTCGTTCAATTTTTCGTTCAACTTCGTAAATTCTTCCTGTTTCCGTTCCAAATCCACCGTCATGTGGTTGATGCTTTCGTCGTCCGAAACGTATTCTTTCAACTGGCCTTGCAAATACCCAATCTCCCGGTCGAGTTGCGCGACACTTTTGTTGGCATCAATTCCTTCGAGGTCGGTGTCCACTTTTCGGCTGTACAAATCGTCCTTTATGCCTTCTTCGCGAACTTGATTGCGCCTTTCGCCGATCGACCGCGACGATTGTTTCATGGCATTTATGTATTCGACATCGGCCTCTTCCAGTTGTTTTTTTAGTATTGGGTCTTTGCCGCCTTTTTCGCGGAGCATGGTTTCGAGGCGGTCGCGGATTTCCTTTTTTTCGATGATTGCATATTTGTCCACGACTCGGTCGCGCGTTTCGTCAGCGTAAAGGCTTTGTTTGTCATCAATATAGCCATCCAATTTTTTAACCGAGGCTTCCGAGGACGCAGATTTCGACATCGCCCGCTGCCGCTGATTTCGCAAAATGGAAATCTGGTTGACCAAATCTTCGGCCTGTTTATTAAAAGTGGCCAGCCCTTTCGACCGCCGATAATTGTAAATCTGTTCTTTCACCGTATCAATTGTGGCGTGTTTTTCGCCGGCCAATTCGGTAAAAAAATCCACCTTGTTTTTGTTTTCCCGCTGACGCAGATTTTGGTAAAAAACCATGAATTGGTTCGTGTACGTGTTGGCAATAAATTGCGAAAGTGAGTCTTTTTCGGTCACCACATCGATAGTCAAAAGGTCAGTTTCGCCTTTCCTTTTTATTTCCAAACTGCGGCGAATGGCGTCGTGGTCGTAGCCGTAGGCACGTGCGATTTTGTCCAAAAGATAGTCAAATTCTTGGCTGAACGCCGGGTCGGAAATGCTGTCGAGATTGACGCCATTTAATTGTTCGAGCAATTTTTGCGCCTCGCCGGGCGTAAAATTTGACAACGAAAAATTGGGTTTTCGGAACGGTTTTTCCGCGCTGCCGCCCTCCGCCGAGAGGTCGTGGCGCAACATTCGGATGGTCAAAAGTTTGACCGCCGCCCGACTTTGGGTAAATTCAATCAAATTGGAAAACGCATTTTCCACCTGATATTCCTGCACAAAAGCATCGGAATTATCGGAATTGATGCCTTTATAATTGACAATTCCGGTGGAAACCATGACCGAGGCGCGGTACATTTCCGGTTTTTTACCGATAAAAACGTACATGGCCGCAGCCGAAGCAAGCATCACCGAAAAAATCAACCATTTCCGGCGGGCGAGAATTTTTAATAAATATGCAATGTCCATTGTGTCGCGCTGTTTTGTTCTTTGCGTGAATTGTTTGGAAAAAAAGTGTTTGCCGAACTGGGGGAACGTTTGAACGAGCGGGCGGGATTTTTGTCCAGAATGATTAAACGGCCAAAAATTTAGGGTTTGCGGCCAAAATTGCAGGACAAATGTACATTGGCCGACAGACAACAAAAAATCATTTTTCTAAAATCAGGTTTGAACGCAGAACAGGCCAGGTGCGTAGCACCTCAATATTTGTAGAAATGAAAAGTCATTTTATCCAAAAGGTGCGTAGCACCGAAATATTTGAATGTTAAATATTTCGGTGCTACGCACCTTTTGCCCCCTTTTCGCCGGATTTTCTACCAATATTTCGGTGCTATGCACCTTTTTGATGTAAAACGTGAAATCACATTGAAATTCATTTTTCCAAAATCAATTTCAAAAGCACCCCGTTCGTCCACCCAAAACCATCCTGCCCAGCATAATTTCCACCGCCCGATGCCGTCTGCAAATTCTCGACATCATATTTTTCCAAAATTTTCCCCGTCCTTTTAAAAACGTTGGTGCAGTTTTCGAGCCACCGTTTTTTGATTTCGGTGGCCAATTTTTCATGCCCGGCCTTCCGCAAACCTTCGATACTCACCCAAATCAGCGGCGCAAAACCAAACGGCGCGTCCCAATTTTGTCCCGTTTTTTGCAAAGTGCAAACCAGTCCGCCGGGGCGCAAAAACTTGGTTTCCAATGTTTTAGCCACCGCATCGGCTTCCAATTTATCTGGAAAATCAAAAAAGAGGGGAAACATCCCGGCGAGCGTCGGGTTGCCCGTCAGATTTCTGTCGTGCCAGTTAAAATCTTGGTACCAATTGCTGCTTTTTTCAAAAAACATAGTTCGCATAATTCGCCGACGGTCGAAAGCCAGTAGGCCATAGCGTTGTGCTTTTTTCGGTTCGCCGGCAGCCGTCGCGGCTTCGGAAAGCGTCAATTCGAGGTGCCACATCAAACAATTTAGGTCAACCGGAAGCAAATCCGCCGTTTGGACAGTCCCCAAATTTGCGCCCTCCGCACACCAACGACTGCTCAAATTCCAGCCAGATTCGCCCGCCGCCCGCAGGTTTTGGTAAATTTCAGCCGCCGGGCGGCTCGGATTTCCAGCCGCAATTTTTTCATCAAAAACTTTCGCCTCCGGTCGCGACGTGGCCGTTTCATCAAAATATCGGTTCATAAAATAGCCTTCCTGAACTCGAACGACGCGATTTTTTGCCGTAAAATCTTCCTTCAAATCCGCCCAGCCGGACATCCAAAAAGCATATTCTTTTTCCATTTGCAGAAAATATCGGACGAGTGGGGGAGCCGTGCCCGTTTTTGGGGTCATTTCATCCAACATTTTGACCATCAAACTAAAAAATGGCGGCTGGCTGCGACCCAAAAAATACGAGCGATTTCCACTCGGCACATGGCCATATTTATCAATCAAATGGGCGAAATTTTCGACCATATTTTCAACCAAATCACGCCGCCCGGCGGCCTGCCAACCCAACATCGTGAAATAACTGTCGAAATAATAAAACTCGGTCGCCTGCCCGCTCGACACCAAAAACGGCCTCGGAACGGGCAAAAAAGTGGCATCCGCTGGCAAATTCGGCATCAAAACCGGCCAAAGCGATTCGATGTGCTGCTGCAAATTGTGCGCTGGATTTGTTTTGAAATTGGAAACGCGCGGCGCGGGGATTTCAAAATTTGAGGTCGGCGCGGCGGCTGATTTTTTGGGGTCGGAAGTGCCGGATTGGCAGGCAGTGAAAATTTGAAAAATGGCGATGGCCACGAAAAATTGAAACGGTTTCATCATTTTGACCTTTTTTTGCTCCTGCAAACCAAACCAATTTTTCATCAGCAAAAAACTTTTCAGCATGGCAAACAGCATTTTTCACCACATTTTTTTCCTCTCCATTTTGCTCGCGGCCTCGCCCATTTTCGCCCAATCATCGAGCGATGAATATGGCACAGCGTCATTTTACGGCAACGAATTTCAGGGCAGAAAAACGGCGAGCGGCGAGAAATACGACAAAAACGCGTTGACTTGCGCGCACCGGACTTTGAAATTTGGCACAAAAGTACGGGTCACGCGCCTCGACAACAAAAAATCGGTCGTCGTGAAAGTCAACGACCGCGGCCCGTTTATCAAAGGTTACATCGTGGATTTGTCGAGGGCTGCTGCCGAAGATTTGGACATGATCCGGGATGGCGTGGTCAAAGTGAAATTGGAAGTTTTGACCGAAAAAGAAGCCGCGCCAAAACCCGAAACCCGTCTCGCCTCAGGCGAGATGGAAACCGAAAAACCGACGGCGGAAAAAACAAAAGTGCCCGAAAAAACGCCCCCCGCAGAGACTGAAAAATCCCGTCTCGCCTCAGGCGAGACCGAAAAATCTGCGAAAAAAGCCGAGGCAGCCGCCGAAAAACTGGAATCCGCGAAACCAAAATTGGTGACTTCCGGCGATTTCGAGACCTTCGGTTTGTACCAAATCGAACTTTCCAAACCCGCACAAACTGGTTTCGGCGTGCAGGTCATCACCTATTCCGACTTCGACAATGTTTTTAAAGAAGTGGCCAAATTGCAAAAAAACTGGGGTGGAAAAGTGCTGGTCAGCACCGCGCCGCCGCTGCCGGGCAGCGACCAAATGATTTACAAAATTATTCTTGGTCCATTTTCGGATGAAAAAACAGCTTCGAAAAACCGGAAATCGGCGGCGAAAAAAGGGTATTCAAAATGTTTCGTCGTGAATTTGGAGGAGGTAAAATAATTGGAGGTCGAAATTTATTTCGACCCATAAAAACAGGTCGGAATAAATTCCGACCTCCAAAAAATTAAAAATGACAAACAACGAGCAAGTCATCCACCAATTTTACACCGCTTTTCAGCAAAAAAACTTTGCTGCGATGCAAGATTTGTACGCCGAAAACGCTGTTTTCAGCGACCCCGTTTTTCAAAATTTGAACGGAAAAGAAGTCCGAGCAATGTGGGAAATGTTGATAAAACGTGGGAAAGATTTGCAGCTCACCTTTTCAAATATTGAATCGAACGGCCAAGAAGTCACCGCAAATTGGACGGCAACCTACACTTTTTCGGCCACCGGGAAAAAAGTAGTGAACTTGATTCGCGCCCATTTTTTGCTGGAAAATGGCAAAATCGTGCAGCACACCGACCGTTTTGATTTTTGGAAATGGTCTCGGCAAGCACTCGGTTTTACGGGTTGGCTGCTCGGTTGGACGCCTTTTTTGAAAAATAAAGTGCGAAAAACGGCGCGGCGCGGGTTGGCTGAATTTATGAAAAGAGGTTAAAATGGGGTTTGAAAAATCAAAAAAGGGGTAAACCAGTTCGTTCGGGTTTACCCCTTTTTAACTTCTTTACCCTTTTTTACCCCTAATTTAACTTGGCTCAATCTGTCCTGAATCTGTCCCAAAAATCCCCGCCAGGCGGGCGAACTTTGCCAAAAATACAATTTACACATGGTTTTTCGCCCTTTTTTAATAAAATTTAGTTGGCTTTTCCCCAACCTTCATTTGTCCCAATTTTTCCCAGGGGCAAAAATTTTACCTGTTTTTTTACTGTTTCTTATTTTCCAAAAAACCGCCTCGGCGCAACCAACCGACAGTTTGCAAAAAATGCCGCCCGCCCAATTTTTGAGTTTTTGGACAATCGATGTGCAGCACATCGCCCTCGATTTGAGGTTCGATTGGGCAAAAAAACAGGCATTCGGTACGGCAGAAATCACGTTTTCAACGATTGGTGCGACCGATAAAATCACGCTCGACGCTGGTTTTTTGACCATCAATTCGATAAAAACGGCAACGGGAACGCCACTAAAATTCGAGTACGACGCCAGCGACGAAAACGATGGCCTGAAAATCTTGCTCGACAAAAAATACGCCGCGGGCCAAAAAATCACGATTTCAATTGACTACCACACCAATTTTTTGAACGAATCCGACCCGAACAACCTCTGGGGAAGTTTCGGAAAAGGCCTCCGTTTTTTCGAACCGACCTCGACCGAGCCGCGAAAACGCCGCCAAATCTGGTCGATGGGCGAGCCGGAAGGCAACCGGTTTTGGTTTCCCGGCCACGACGCACCGGGCGATTTCCGAACCACCGAATTCATGGCGACCGTGGACAAAAATCTGACCGCCATTTCGAACGGAAAACTGATTTCAAAAAAAGAAAACGCTGACGGCACGCGCACTTTTTACTGGAAAATGGACACGCCGCACGCCAACCACCAGACCTCGTTCGTGGTGGGCGAATACGTGGATTTTCTGCAAAAAATTGACGGCACCGAACTGCACAGTTTTGGCTATCCGGACGAGATGCAAGCCGTGCGGGCGACGGTCGTCCGGCTGCCCGAAATGGTTCAGTTTTTTTCAGAAATCACGGGCGTGAAATACCCGTTTCCGGCATATTCTCAGGTGTTTGTGCAGGATTTTCCGTGGGGCGGCGGCCACAATTTTGGCCTGTCGACGACCTCCGAAAACATGGTGGACGACTTCGGTACGCACGCCGATTTTTTTTATCTCTGGGACGGCGTCGAGGCGCAAGACCTTGCTGCTCAATGGTTTAGCAATTTGCTCACACCCCGAAATTGGTCGGATGAATGGCTTTCAAAATCCTTCGTACTCTATTTTGACTGCCTGTTCACGGAGCACAAAAACGGGCACGACGAGATGTTGATGTGGAATCGGAATTTTCAGCACACGACCTATTTGGCGGACTGGAATTCGGGCATCCGCCGACCCGTTGTCACTCGAAATTACGACCACCCCACGACGATGGTGCAGGACAATTACGCACTTCGCGGTGCCCTCGTTTTGCACCTGCTGCGCAAACATTTGGGCGAGGAAAATTGGCGGAAATCCATCCAATTTTATGTGAAAAACAACGCCGGAAAATCAGTGACGACCGAAGATTTTCGCCGGGCAATCGAGGCGGCGACGGGCGAACCGATGGACTGGTTTTTTGACCAATGGCTTTACAAAATGGGGCACCCGGTTTTTGAAATTTCAAAAAATTACGATTTTTCAAAAAAACAACTGTCGCTGGCCGTCCGCCAAACCCAAAAAATTGACCGAAACAACGAATACCCGCAGGCCGAATTTTTTCAGGGAAAAATCGAAATCGAAATGGATGGGAAAATCGAGCAAATTTGGATTGAACCGAAGGCCGAAAACACGTTCGTTTTTGCCGCAGCGACCGAGCCGAAATTGGTCAATTTTGATTTTGAAAATTCGTGGCCCAAAGAAATCAAGTTCGAAAAAACGCCCGGCGAACTGCTTTTTCAATTTCAAAACAGCCGCGACATCCTCGCCCGTCGGTCGGCGATGCTCGAACTGGCCACTATTTTCAAAAACGAAAAGACCACGGCGGACGAAAAAACTCGGATTTCCACGGCTTTCCGCAGCGTGATTTTGGGAAATTCCTACTGGCGTTTGCGGTATTCCGCGATGCTGACTTTGCAAAATTTGCTGCCGCAGCCGTTCGACGAGGCCACCGTTTCGATGCTTTTGACGGTGATAAAAAACGAAAAATCTTGGAACCGGGCTGCGGCGATTGCTTTTTTGGGCGCAACGCGGGACGCAAAGTTTGCCGATATTTTTCTCCAAAACCTGCACGACGAAAGCGACCGGGTGGTTAACGCGGCGGCGGTTGCGCTCTGAAAAAGCAAAAATCCTGCGGCGTTCGCGGCTTTGATAAAATTGAAAAACCGGACGTCGTGGAAAAACCAAAGCCTGATTTCGAGTTTGAATGGCTTGAAAGAACTCGGCGACCCGCGCGGCGCGGAACTCGCGCTCGAATCTTTAAAGGATGAAAATGCCGCAGCGCGCTGGACTTTGGCCACTTCGACATGGGATTTTCGGTTGGCGACTGCTGAAACTTTGGTGGCTCTGGGGCAAGGAAAAGAGGGCTATCCCATTGTTTATCAACGGTTTATCAAATCAATGGCGGAAAACGACGTGAACGATATTTTTCAAAATGTGCTATTGATTGCCACGCTCGCCGACCCGCGCGGGGCGGAAATTTTTGAGCCGTTGCGGGCAAAATTTAAGGACGACGCGAACGCGATGAAAGCGGTGGAACAATATGAATCGCAGTTTCGGGAGGCCATCAAGTAGGTTGTAATTTTGCAAAAAATCATTCCGATGCCCGTCAAAATCATCTTCGTCATTTCGCCGCGCACCCATTTTCTCGACCTCGCCGGACCCGACCAAGTTTTTTTTGAAGCCATTTTTTACAAAGCACCATTCGAGTTGGCGTACTGTTCTTTTGCGCCCGACGAGGCTGGCACGGCCTCGGGTTTGCGCTTCGAAAAACTCCAGCATTTCTCGGAAATCGAAGTGAAAACAGGCGACTACATTTTTATTCCCGGCATGGGAACGGACGTGATTTTTGAGTCGCACCGGGACTCGATGCAGGGTTTATTCGATTGGTTGTCAATGAATTATGCGAAAGATGCGAACCTTTGCTCGGTCTGTTCCGGCGCGTTTTTGCTGGCGGCGGGCGGTTTTCTCAACGGAAAAATCTGCACGACGCACTGGAAATACACCCAAAAATTGCAGCAACTTTTTCCAAAATTGAAGGTGCAGGAAAACGTGCTATTTACCGAAAAAGACGGCATTTTCACGAGCGCGGGCATCGCGTCGGGCGTGGATTTGGCCTTGCACATCGTCGAAAAAGAAATGGGGGCGCATTTTGCAAACAAAGTCGCGCGGGAGATTGTGGTGTATATCCGGCGGGCGGGTGGGCAATCGCAACAAAGTGTTTTCATGGATTTCAGGAACCACATTCACGCAGGGATTCACGCCGTGCAGGATTGGTTGGTGGAAAATTTGGACAAAAAAAACACCCTTCCGCAACTCGCCGAACTGGCAAATATGAGCACGCGGAATTTTACCCGCATTTTCAAAAAAGAAACTGGCAGCACCATCGGCGACTATATTTTGCTGCTGCGGAAGGGAAAAATCAAGGAATTGCTCAAAAATCCCGATTTTTCGAGGCCACAGGTGGCACGGCAGGTGGGTTTGTCGAGCGAACGGCAGGTGAACCGATTGATGAAAGGGCAAGATTCACAACCATAATTTATGTCAAAAAAGGGTTTTTCACTTTCATTTCTAACAAAAAAAAGCATGGCGAACAACGCCATGCTTTTTTTGAAAAATTACCAATTTTCAACCTGTTGGTCAAATTTTGCGGCAATTTTCGAGTTCCAAAAAATCAGAAAAACCGCAGTTTTTCAATGATTTCCACCTCCGAAAATAAAATCGGCGAGAGCGAAATCAATGCATCGTTGCCAACTTCGGTATCGAGTTGGACAAATTTCCAGTCTGCCCCAATTTTCGAAACGACCGCAATTTTTATCGGAAAACCAACCGGCGCATTTTCAAAACAAAAGTGTCCGGCCACGCCCGCGCCTTCCATTTTTACCAAAGAATTGGTTTTTGAAATCCACATCCAAACGACTGTGTTTTGATTGTTGTGGGCTGCGGGCAGGGTGATGCAAAAATTAGTTGTCGCGTCGTCGTTCAATTTTGCCGCTCCGAGCCAGCCGGTTTGGTCGGTCAAAAGTTCGTAACCAAAAATTTGCGAGCCATTCGATTGCCAATCCGAGAGGTAAATTTCCTGATTTTCAGTTGTCCAATCCACCACATTTTGCCCGGCGGTCGCTCCGGCGAACAATTTCAAATCTGATTTTCGATCGTCTGGATTGGCCACCGGGAAATTGATTTTGAAATTCCTGCCCGGCAAAATTTTCAAAATTTGGTCGCCGCATTTGATTTCAATTTTTACGAAACCTGCCGGTTTCAAAAGTTTTCCACCGGAGGTTGCTGATAAATTGTGGGCAATTTGTTCGCCTCGGCTCACGGCTTCGACGAGCGTGATTTTCAAATCTGGGCAGTCGGCAGGCGTGATGATTTTTCCAGTCGAATCCACAAAAATATTTTGCAAATCGTTGAGAATCAGGCGGATACCTGAATTTGTTGCCAAAGTGGTATCGGTGGAATTTGCCAAAAAAGAGAAAACCGTCGTGCCGTTTGTGGTCGGGACTTGTTTTAAAACTTTGGTTTGGATGTCGCCCAAAGTGGGCAAATATTCCTCAAAAGTCGCCGAATCCTTTCGGCAACCGGGCAAAATCGTGGCGGCAAAAAGTGCCACGAAAGCCATGATTTTTGATAAATTCTTCTTCATATTTTATTTTTTGAAGGTTGTGTTGGGCGATAGGTTTCGCTACGTTTTGACGTGGGCAAAGGTTTGAGAATCAATCAATTACTTTGGTTAAGCCAAGTTTAATTCCATAAAAATCATATCGTTGTTCGACGGGGGCGGTGGGCAAACTGACCGGTTTCAAAACTCGCTGAAAGTACGGCTCGACAAAAACGCGGGTGCCATTTTTCAATTTGTAAAAACCTTGCAACGAGCCAAATGCACTCAAACCAGCATTGTTTTCGAAGTATTTTTTCAAGTTCGTGCGACCGGGCGACACATCAATTGAACCCAATTTCGCCTCCAAAACTTGCCCTTTTTTCCAAAAAAGCAGGTTGGCAGAAACACCAGCGTTCAAACTCAGCCCAAATTTTCCAAAACGAAATTCAGATCCAACTGAAACCGGCAGGTTCAGCAGGCCAAATCGGTTGTAAATTTTTTCGCTCAATTCGCCAAAAGCAATCGTCGTGTCGCTGATCGTATGTGTTTCATTTCCAATGGTTACTTTCCTGATTCTGATGGTGGTATCTGCATAATTTGAAACCTGATGGTCAAAAACTTCGGTAAATTGGGTGTATTCCAAACCGCCCCGCGCCACCAAACCGCCGCGAACGACCGACGCCCGGAGGCCAACCGCAGCGCCCATCGAATAATGTTCGGCATCGGATCGGCGGTTTTTGTAGGTTAAAAAATCAGGATTTTTGGCCGCCAATTTTTGGTCGGCAAAAACGGGCGAAATGTAGGCATCGAGCAAAAACGCCTGATATTTTGGCGTAAAACCGTAGCACGACGTTCTATTTTTTATTCTAAAAGGACGAATCGGTGGCAGCGTCGGGAATGGGTTTTCGAGGGTTTTCAAATCGGTTTTCAAAAAATCGGTGGCCGTGAATTTTTTGGCAGCCGCCAAATTTCCGGCTTTCAAAATTTCACTCAAATTTACTTTTTCGGTGTTCGAAACGTCAGCCGTTTGTGGTTGAAAATTATTTGTAAATGATTCATTTTCAATTATTTCGACTGATTTTTCGGCATTTGGCAACGCCAATTTTTGGGCGGGAAATTTTCGGTTTCCGGTTGATTTTTGACTAAAAATTTTCGGCCCAGAAAATTCATTTTCAATCGTTGGATTTTCTGGTCGAGTCGTTGCCGAAGTGTTTTTCAAATTTTCTGGAGGAGCCAGATTTTCCGAGTTTTTGGAAAATGAAAAATCTGCCGGTGCATTTTCGGAAGTTTGAGTTTTGGGAAAGTCCACCGTGCTGTTTTCAGTTTTTGAAAAATAAAAAATCGAAGTGGCCACGACGGCAAAAGCCAAAATCCCGGTCGCCCAATATCCGATGACGCGGCGGCGGCGGCGGCCTTGCAAAATGGCCTCGACATTTTCCCAAACGAACGGCGGCGGCGGCACGGATGCCTCGGCAATTCGTCTTTGAAATTCTTGATCAAATTGGTTGATTTCCATAAAATTTTATGATTTTGAGGTAGTTAATCAAAGTTCTGCGTGGGCGACAGCCCTGAAATTTTGGACCTTTTCGAGTTCTGTGCAGAGCCATCTTCTTGCTTTTGTCAGTTGGCTGCGCGAGGTGCTTTCTTGAATATTCAGTTGTTCGGCGGCTTCGGCGTGGGACAATCCATCAATTGCAACGAGGTTAAAAATCATTCGGTAGCCGTCTGGAAGTTTCGAAATCATGTTTAACAGTTCTTTTTCGCTCAACATCGAAAGCGCATCCGGCGGAATTGCTGAATCAGGAATATTGTCCAAACCGCTCGATTCCATGTCAAAACGTTGCCGTTGATATTGTCGAAGCGCGGTGTTGACCATGATTTTTCGAATCCAACCCTCGAACGAACCCTGAAAACCGTACTGCCCCATTTTGGTAAAAACTTTGACAAATCCTTCCTGCAAAATATCCGCTGCATCTGCCGACGAACGTGCGTACCGCAAACAAACGCCGTACATTTTGCCCGAAAAGCGGTCGTACAACTGCTGTTGGCATGATCCATCGCCTCGCAGGCAACCTCGGATCAGGTCTTCTTCGTTGATCGTTTGTTTCAAATTGGATGGATTTGAATGATTCACCTTTTGAAAATTTTAGACGCAAGTTCAGGTTTTTTTGCTGCCCGGAGCATGGAAAATTAAAGGCTACTTAAAATGACGGCTGGCAAAATATCAAATTTGATTTTGAAAAAACGTGGGCGAAGTGGTAATTTCAGCCGTTAAAAAAATTTATCTTGATGAAAAATATCTACTTTTTCCTGCTCCCGATTTTCCTGCAAATCGGCATTTCCCAAAAAACCGCAGCCCAACCAACCAATATTTTAGTCACCAACCCGATGGCCGAAGCGGTTTTGAAAGGCAATTTCAACCCGGCAGATTTCGCTTCGGTGTCGGTGATTGAAAAACCGGCGGACGTCATTTCGGCCCTCCAAAAAAACATTTCGCCCAACGAACTCAAAAGGTTGATTTTAAAACTCGCCACTTTCAAAACCCGAAATTCCGGTTCGGACACGATTTCAAATTTGACCGGAATCGGCGCGGCGCGGCGTTGGGTTTTTGACGAATTTTCAAAAATCGGTGCGGCGAACGGCGGGCGGTTGCTGCCGAGTTATTTGCAATTCAATCAGGCAATTTGCGCGGTTGGACAGCACCGGAATATTTTCGCGGTTTTGCCCGGAACTGACACCGCCGCGCACGGAATCGTGCTGATCGAAGGCCACATCGACAGCCGTTGCGACGTGCTTTGCGACACGGTTTGCCTCGCCGAGGGCATCGAGGACAACGCGAGCGGCACGGCTTTGGTGATGGAATTGGCGCGGGTGATGTCGCAATTTTCGTATCGGAACACGATTGTTTTTTTGGTGACGACTGCCGAAGAGCAAGGGCTTTTGGGCGCAAATGCTTTTGCAGAATATTTGAAAAGCAATCAATTGCCGCTGCGTGCCGTGCTAAATAATGACGTGATCGGTGGCATCATTTGTGGAAAAACGGCAAGTCCGCCGGGCTGCATGACCCAAAATTCAATCGACAGTTTGAACGTCCGACTGTTTTCGCAGGGCGCGATTTTTTCGACTTCGGCCAATAAACAGTTCGCGCGTTTCACGAAATTGGAGTACGAAGAAATGCTTTTTCCCATCGCCCCGGTCAAAATGTCTGTCAAAATCATGTCTCCCGAAGACCGAAGCGGGCGTGGCGGCGACCACATTCCGTTCCGCGAAAAAGGGTTCACGGCCATCCGTTTTACCGCCGCGAACGAGCACGGCGATGCCTCGAACGGCGCGAATTACACCGACCGGCAACACACGAGCAACGATGTTTTGGGCGTGGACAAAAATTCCGACGGCGTGGTGGATTCCTTTTTTGTGGATTTCAATTATTTGGCGAGAAACGCGGCCATCAATGCGGCTTCGGCGGCGGTCGCGGCGCGGGCGGTGCGCACGCCGACGGATTTTACGGCGCAAAAAAACGGGGATCAACTTTTCGTGACCATCACTGATCCGTTGGATTATGGAAAATACCGCGTGTTTTTGCGCTCGTCAACCAATCTTTTTGATACGATTTACAACATTTCGGGTGCAAAAGCAGGGCAATTCACGATGCCAACGGGTTTGACCGGCAATTTTCGATTTGTCTCCGTTGCCTCGGTGGATGCGGACGGGACGGAAAGTATTTTTACTTTGGAAAAAAATGCGACGCTGATTTCGGCGACCGACGAACCGGTTTTGGAAAATTCTGAACCCATCGAACTTTTCCAAAACCGCCCCAACCCGTTCGATGCGGCGACGTACATTTCTTATTTTGTAAAAAAACCGATGGCCGGGCGGACGGGTTTTTTGCGGGTTTTTGACCCAAATTCTGGGCA
Source organism: Saprospirales bacterium (assembly GCA_031398055.1). Taxonomy (GTDB): domain Bacteria; phylum Bacteroidota; class Bacteroidia; order Chitinophagales; family Saprospiraceae; genus M3007. The sequence continues at coordinate 19,097 of JANNMS010000257.1, forward strand.
GGTTTTGTGGCAAACGGAAGTGGATTTAGGCGAGGGTCTGCACGAGATTTTGTACGAACATGGACATGGGATGGTCGGGGCGTTTCCGTATTCTTTGGTGGTGGATGGGGTTTTGGTGGCTTCGAAAGTGATGATATTTGCGTTTTGAAAATTGTTTATGACACATAGAAAACAGAGGAGTTTTCACATAGAACCACATAGTTTTT
>JANNMS010000313.1:0-12552 GCA_031398055.1 Saprospirales bacterium
CAAAAACTGGGTTGGGACGGATTCCTACTGAATGACAAAAAGGGCATTTTTGTAAATTTCTAAATGTTTTTTCACTGAAATATTCCAATCAAAATTTTTCAATCTTTCAAAACCACGCCGCCGAAAATCGAGCCGCGCAGATTTTGAATTGACCAAAAACTCGATTTTTTCAGTCAAACTGCCGCGTTCGCTTTCCGAAAAATAAACCGCAGCATCGCCACCAACTTCCGGCAGTGAACTCGCCCGGTTCAAAATGCAAGGGCAACCGCAAGCCCAACTTTCCAAAACCGGGATGCCAAAACCTTCATATTTCGAGGGAAAAACAAAACACAAAGCACGTCGGTAAATTTCGGTCAAATCGGCATCGGACAGCCACGGAAAAAGGATGGTTTTTTCAAAAATTCCAAACTCAGCCAAAATTTTCCGCTCGGGTTTTGTAAAAAATTTGCCCCCGGCGAAGACAACTTTTAGGTTGGGGTGATTTTTCAAAACGGGTTCCACGCCTGCCAAAAATCCGTCAAAATTTTTGTAGCCACCCCGCGAACCGACGAACAAAATGTATTCGTCGGGCAAATTCAATCGGTTTTTCGCCCCAAAATCGGGGTGCAACGAGTTGCCGTGCCAGACGACGTGGACTTTTTTCGGGTCAATTTTTGGGTAAATTTCCAGCAAATCCGCCCGCGTATTTTCTGAAACGGCAATGATTGCTGCGGCGCGTTCGGCAAGCAATTTTTTTCCGGGAACGACAAATTTGTCGATCGAAAAATAGCCAGCGTTGCCGTGCCGGAATTTTTCGTGAATCATATCGTGCACCGTTAAAACGAACGGAACGCGCTGTTTTTCAACCGTTTGTAAAAAATAATCATCGAAATAAGTGGGGTGAAAAACATCCGGTTTTTGTTCTAAAATCGCACGACGGCTGGCTGCACGACCCAGCATATTTTGGATAAAAGTTTTGCCTTTGAAATTTCGTGGGCTGATTTCGTGCGGTTTTTTTCCTAAAATTTCTTCGAGGTGGGTGTTGGACGAGTAGAAATTTTCGGGCAAAAAAGCATCGTGCCCGGCAGCCGTTGCGCCGCGAATGATTTCAGCAAAATATCGGGAAATGCCGCCCATTTTTTGCCACGAAAAAACTTGATGGTCGAAGAGGATTTTCATTTTTTAAAAAACTTGGACGCTCGTCCGCAGCATTTTTTCTTTTTCAAAAAACTGAATTTCAAAACTGCCCGGCGGCAGGTTTTCGAGGCCGGACAAAGTGATTTTTTGGTATTCACCGCCCGTCAACCTGACTTTTTTTGGGTAATATTTTTTTCCAAAAACACTTTTCAAAACGACTTGCGGGGCTGTTTCAAAAAAATCAGAAAGCACCAAAACGGACAATTCGCCCGCCGGCCTTTTGAAAGAAAACAAACCACTTTCAACTTTTTTTGATTTTGGAAATGCTGAAAACCGGGAAAAATTGTCGTGGTTTTCAGTCAAAAACCCGGCCAAATGCAGCCACGCGATGCCCAAATTTGGGAGTCCCCAGCCGAGCGAATTGTCTGGTTTTCGAGTTTGGTTGGCCGATTCGAAGGCAGCATCCAAAATTTCAGCCGCAGTTTTTTCGGGAAATGCACTCCAAAGTGAAGCCAAACCGCCGGCCAGCATGGGCGAAGCGACCGAAGTTCCGCTCGAAAAACCCAAATCTGCGCCGTTGGTCGAAGCGGTAATTATCATTTCGCCGGGCGCGACGAGGTCGGGTTTGATGCGTCCGTCGGCGGTCGGGCCGAAGGAGCTGAAATTCGCTCTTTTTTCATTTTTGTCGACTGCCCCGACGGAAATTATGCCCGGCGCGTCGGCTGGAACGCCCACAAAATGCCACGGCTCGTCGCCCGAATTTCCGGCAGAATTGCAAATTATCATGCCTTTTTGGGCAGCGATGGTTGCGCCGCGCGAACCGATTGCGGTGCGTCCGTCGAGGTCTAAATAGTTGTGGCTCAACGAAGTATCGTTAAAAGCGGTGTAGCCGAGCGAGGCATTGACGATGTGCGCGCCGAGGCTGTCGGCAAATTCTGCTCCCAAAATCCAGTTCACTTCTTCGATTGGAAATTCGCCGCCGGTGTCCTCGGTTTTGATGCAAAAATAGGTGGCCGCCGGAGCCGTGCCGACAAAATAACCGGGCAAATCGGCGGCCATCACCGACAAAACGGACGTGCCGTGCGCCGCACTTTCGAAAACATAATTGTCTTTTTCGACAAAATCCCAAGCCGAAAAAAGGTGGTTTTTCACCGCCGCGCTGTCGAAAAAAGGCAAAGTGTCCACGTTTGTAAAACCGCCATCCATCACGGCGATGCCGATTTCTTGGCCGCGCGCGTTCAAATCGTACAAAAATTGGGTGCCGAGCAAACTGTTTTGCAAAGTTGAATAACCAAAAATGGAAGTGTTTCCATCAATTTTTGGTTGATTTTGCAACGGTTTTCGGCGTTTTAATTTTCGATTTGGCGGGTTCCGAGCGGCGAGGTGCGGGCCGAGGTAGGTTGTTTTTTTGACAAAAGGCAGGTTCGAAATTTTGTCCAACGTGTCGCGCCCGGCGATTTTGACGGCAACGGCATTCAGCCAACGAGACGTGCCGTGAATTTCCGCGCCCGTCAATTTTAGGGCTTTCACATAATTTGGATTGACTGGCAAATCATTTTCCACGACCGAAATCCCGGCCTGCGCGCGTCGTTCGAGTGCATTTGCGGACAGAAATTCGGCAGGCCGGCAGGTGCAAAACGGGGAGTCGTTTTTGTCGGAAAATTCAATCCAGTACTTGTAAAATTTTTGTTTTTGGGAAAAAACGGGGTTTGCCAGCAGGCAAAAAATCAGGAAAGTGCAAATTTTTGGCATCGCGCGTTCTTTTTTGAACGGCCAAAGAAACGGGATTAAAAAGAAAAAAATGGGGGGTAAAAAAAATGGGGAAAAGGGGAAGGCGGATTTCAAAAGGTGGACAGCGCAATTGGAGGTCGAAATTTATTTCGACGCTTGCACTGTGAAGGGTCGGAATAAATTCCGACCTCCAGAAACGAGGGTTTCTCAAAACATGAAATGCGGAAGGAAATTGGAAGCGAAGAATAAAAATTTGCCGAAAAAGTGGCAAAAACGGTTGGAAGGATGTCGAAAAAATCAACGGGTCAAAGGTAATCGGTGGGATTTTTTTACCCAAATCGAATGACCAGGTGGCGGACAATTTGCGGATTTCACGCAGTAATTTTTTTTAAACTGTTTGGAGTTGTCCGGCCGATCTGCGTTGACGTAATGCCTTGTTTTTCAACATATTAAACGCGCCGGGGTCGAAATACAAATTGCGAATCAAGGCACTGAATTCGCGGACGGCCTGTTCTTCAAAATCTGAATTTAGAAAAACAGCCGCCGCCGAATCGAAAGAATGTGCTTGTTCCCACGAACCAAAGGTAAGAATGGGCAAACGCATCGAAAGCAAGGCAATCCGGGTTTGTTCGGCATCGCGTTTTTCGGGATGAAAAAGCAGGTTGTTTTGTTCCGCAAATTTTTTGGGCAATTGATTTGCCGATGATTTTTCAAACAAAAAAACGGGGTGGGCGAACCCGGTTTCTTTATTTTTTTGCGCCAAAATGGGTTGGATTTCAGGCGGCGCATCAAGCAATAAAAATTTTACCCGACCATGATGTTTTGGTGTCAGGCTGTGATAAAACCTTGAAAATGAACGAATTGAGGTTTCGACTGAGGAACGGTTCAAGTGATTGCCAAGAACAACGGCGATGAAAAGCGGCTGCCCGTTTTCGGAAAATGACATTGGAAATTCGAATTTTGATAGTAAAATGGTCAACGATTAAATGGTGCTACCAAAAGTAGAATTTCGCAAAATTTTTACCAACCGGGTTTTCAAAATTTGTGTGACAAGTTTTTTGGGAATTTTGGTGGTTTGGCGAGGTTTAAAAGGTTTGGTTTGGAGTTTTTACAACCTGATCCATTTCAGTTTCATGTTGTCTTTTGTGGACGTCGCGGATGACGGCGATGCCAGCGTTCAGTTCAAAACCGATTAATAAAATAGTGCAGTTTAGTTGAATCCAAATCATTAAAACTATCAAAGTGCCGATTGAGCCGTATATTTTATTAAAATTTCCAAAATTATCTACATAAAACGAAAAAACCCACGATGTTAAAATGGACAGCAAAGTGGCGAGCGTCGCGCCCGAATTGATAAATGGAATTCTTTTTCGGGCAGAAGACCCAAACCGGTAAATAGTGGAAATGCCAGCGTAAAAAAGTGCAAAAACCACCACCCATCGAAAGGCAAAAAAGGTGAACCGCGTGAGCCAATCGGCTTTGATGTAGTGGAAAACGAAGTTCAAAATCGTGTTGCCGAGGATGACCAAAATGACCGAGGCGAATAAAATAAACGACATCAAAAAGGTCAATTGGATGGCGATGAGGCGTTTTTCAAAGGCATTTCGGCGGCGGAAAACGGTGGCGTGGTCTTTGTCCAAACCATCCATCATCGAAACCATGCCGTTCGATGAAAACCAAATTGCGAGAAAAAAACCAAAAGAAAGCACGCCGCTCCGGGTGTTTTTGAGCAAGTCTTCGAGGGTTTCAAACACCAATTTTCCGGCATTTCCGGGCATGATTTCGGTGATCGATTTTTCGATCGTCCCGAAAAAATCCATCGAAATCGGCAAGTACGGCAGCAGCGAAACCAGCACAATCATCCCCGGAAAAATGGACAAAAAGAAACTAAAAGCCATGCTGTTTGCGCGGGTGACGATGACATCTTCTTTGGTTTCTTCCAAAATGAACCCGATCAAATTGTACAGCGGGATTTTTTTTAAACCGGGCAAAGAATGCGTGCGCGACCATTCGACCAACTGTATCCAAATCGGAAGTTGGGCAAAATATCGGCTGAGATTGCCGAGGTGGTCCTGGTCAAAAAATCTCGAAATTCGATTCACGATTGGTTTTGACTTAAAATTTCTGTGCTTTTCCAAATGATTTCATCGCTGAAATCACGGCTTTTGGGTCATTTGCCTTAAAAACTGAATTGCCCGCCACCAAAACATTTGCACCGGCTTGTAACAACGATTCGGCATTGTGCAAACCAACGCCGCCGTCAATTTCAATCAAAGTCGAAGCGTTTTTTGAAATAATCAGGTCGCGGAGTTCGCGGGTTTTTGGCAAGGTGTTGTAAATAAATTTTTGTCCGCCAAAACCCGGATTGACCGACATAATGCACACTAAATCAATGTCTTCGATCAAATCGGCGAGCAAACTGACGGGGGTGTGTGGGTTCAAAGCGACGCCTGCTTTTGCGCCGGTTTCTTTGATTTGGTGCACCGTCCGGTGCAAATGTGGGCAGGCCTCAAAATGCACGGTGATGGTTTCCGCCCCGGCGGCCCGAAAATCGGAAATGTATTTTTCAGGTTCGAGAATCATCAAATGCACGTCGAGAGGTTTTCGCGCCATTTTGTGCATCGCCTCGACGATGAACATCCCAAAAGTGATGTTCGGAACGAACCGCCCGTCCATCACATCGATGTGAAACCAATCTGCCTCGCTTTCATTCACCATTTCAAATTCTTCGCGCAGCCGGGTGAAATCGGCGGCCAAAACGGATGGAGCAATTAAGTGCATTTTTAGTTATTTGAAAATTGGTTATTGGGAAATTGGTTACTGGGAAATTGGTTATTGGGCAATTGGTTATTTGAAAATTGGCCTAAATGACTAATTTTATAATAACCAATTCCCAAATAACCAATTCCCCAGTAACCAATTCCCCAATAACTAATTTAAGATTTTAAAAAAAAGTTCTTTCATCAATTGTTCGTCGCCGTTGTTGGTCGTGTCCGTTTCGACGCCTTTTGACCGCAAATCGTAGCGACGGAGTTGGGAAATGATATTTTCGAGTTGTGGTTTTGAAAAATTCGAGGTCGCGGCGCGGTAATCCCGTAAAAACCATTCGCTGCGGAGTTCGAGGGCTTTCAAAATTTCGGTTTCCGATTTTCGCTGCGCCTGCAATTCTTGCAATTGAAAAGTTTTTGAAAAGAAATTGAACAGGCCAGAAATCGTAACAATCAGTGGGTTTTTTTTGATGTTGGCTTCAAAATATTTAGAAATCTGGGCGATTTTGGGCAAGTCGCGGGTGGCAAACGCCTTTTGCAATTCAAAAATATTGTAGTCTTTTGAAATGCCCACAAACTGTTGAACGTGGTCGGGCGAGATGGTTTTGCCTTCCGGCAAATTCAAAAATATTTTGTCCAACTCGTTCGAAACTTTTGCCAAATCCGCCCCCAAATATTCGGAAAGCAGGGCGGCGGCGGCGGGTTCAATTTGTCGTTTTTTCGATTTACAATACTTTGAAATCCAGTCGGCTACCTGATTGTCGTACAGTTTTTTGGATTCAAAAACGACAGATTTTGATTTGCCGAGAGCCACCGCAAATTTTGTCCGACCGTCTATTTTTTTGTATTTGTGGCAGACCACAAAAACGGTGGTCGGCATCGGATTTTCGGCGTAGGATGTCAAATCGGCGAGGTTTTTCATTTCCTGCGCTTCCCGCAAAATCACGACTTGGTACTGCGACATCATCGGATAGCGGCGCAAATAATCCAAAAGTTGGATGGCGTCCACATCTTTTCCGTACAAAAGTGTCTGGTTGAACCCTTTTTCTGCCTCGGAAAGCACGGCAGCGTCCACGGCCTCTTCAATTTTATCAATGAAAAAAGGCTCTTCGCCGTGCAAAAAATAGATGGGCGCAAATTTTTTCGCCTTGATATTTTGGATGATTTCCTCGAAAGTCATGGCGCAAAAATAGAACTATGAACGATGAACTATGAACGATGAACCTTTAAATTTTTCCCGCGTTGCGTTCATCTTTTAAAAAGTACCTGGAAAAAATGCATCCTCAAAATGTTTGATTTCGCGCACCTCGCCGTTCCGCAACAGCACCGAAATAATGTCAAAACGGATGGCTCCCTCGTGTTTTATTTTTTCCATAAATGCCCCGGCGGTGCGGGCAACGTGCTCTTTTTTCTTGCTGTCCACGGCGTCCTGCGGCGCGGAAAACAAATTATCACCGCGTGTTTTGACTTCGACAAAAACCAAAACGCGCTCGTTCCGCCAGGCGATGATGTCAATTTCACCTTTTCCAGCGTGGAAATTTCTGGCTGCGATTCGCCAACCAAGTTTTTCTAAAAATTCGATGGCAGCGGTTTCGCCGAGCCGTCCGGTGTCGAATGGTGTGTTCATTTTGTAAAATTTTGGAGGTCGAAATTTATTTCGACTATTTTAAAAATGGTCGAAATAAATTCCGACCTCCAATTAAACGCCCAATTTTTCCAATTCCAAAACCAATTTTTCCGCCGATTGAAAATGGATTCCGTGCAAACCCATCGCCCGTGCCGCCTCGATATTTTTCAAATTATCATCAATAAAAACCGAGCGGGCGGGTGTGATTTGGTAGCGGTCAATTAATATTTGATAAATATCTGGTCGCGGTTTGATTGTTTTTTCAGTCCCGGAAACGACGATGCCTTCCAGCCAATGCAAAAATTCGTACCGCTCCAAAGCCACTGGAAAAGTTTCATGCGACCAATTGGTCAAACCGAGCAAGCGGTATTTGCCATTTTCCTTTAAATTTTTCAAAACTGCGACCGTTTCGTGAATTGGCCCGCCGAGCATTTCTTCCCAGCGACCATAAAAATCGCGGATTTCAGCCTCCCAATCCGGGTGCTCGGCCACCAAATCTTCGGTCGCTTTTTGCAATCTCCGCCCAGCATCTTGCTGGATATTCCAATCGTGGGTGCAGATATTTTCGTAAAAAAAGTTGCGGCGAGCGTCATCCGGGATGGTTTTGGCAAAAACGTAATCTGGATTCCAGTCAATCAGCACGCCGCCGAAATCGAAAATGATGGTGTCAATCATTTTGTAGTTTAAGAGTTGAAAAGGTTGAGAAAGTTGATTTTTTAGATTCGGTTATTTCTGCCGTTGTTGGCGTCCAGCCAACAATATTTCAAAAATCATTTTAAAATTTCTTTCAATTTTTCGAGTGCCTTTTTGTTGTCCACCGAAAAATACGCCGCGCCGAGGTCTAGTTTTTCGCGTTTGCTCAAATGCAGATTCATCGAAGCCTCGTGCGATTTTTTCACCGGGCGATAAATGAAACGTACGATTTCCAAATTGCCCTCGCCCAAGGCATTTTCCAAAAGAGAAAGCGATTCGTCCTGCTCAAAATCTTGCGAAGCCGTCATATTTCCCATCACCGTCGCGGGCGCGAACAAATTTCCAAGAAAACCTTTCCGGTCGGCCTCGTCAATGCCGTCGTATTTTTCCCAGCACCGGATTTGGACAAAAACAACGCCCCCCGTGTTTTCGGAAATCCATTTTTTGAAATTATGGACAAACCGAACCGCCGTCGTCAAACCATAATTGTCCCGAAAACCGGCATCCAAAACCTCCATCATCGGTCGCGCGGGCAGCCAAGCGTTCGGCAAAATGTACGGATACGTGCAATTCATCCGCAATGCCGAGGTAAAAGCCAACGAATCCGCGTCCTGTTTTTTAAAAAGTTGCCCAAAATCCACGCCATCTACTTCGAGGCCGAGCGAATTTTCGAGGTCGCCCGGCGGGCGCATCATGTACCGAACCGGCTGTGACGAAATGACCATCCGCCGCGCATCGTTCAATATATATGGCGTGACAAACATCATCGGAATTTGCCCGGCGGCCTCGGGCTGGCGGTAATCTGCCAGTTTTTTGCCCAAAAGATTTTCGCAATTTTCGTTCAATTGCCGTTCAAAAAGGTAGCCTCGGTCTTTTCGAAAATCGAAATTTCCAGATTTAAAAGTGGTCAGCGGCACGAGCAAATCGTTGGCGATGATGCCAAAACAAACCGGGTTCAAAAGGTCGCGGCTGAGGTTTTGAATGGCCGTCGGGTCGTGCGGATTCCGGTTTTCGCCCTGCAAATTTCGCAGGTAAATTTCCCGAAAATACCCCGCGCCGAGCATCCCGCCCGACGCCCCGGAAATCAAAGAAGTTTGTTTGAATAATTTCCCATCGGTCGCCAAATCGGATTGTTGCAAAACCTGCATCGTCCAATATGCCGAACGAAAGCCGCCGCCCGAAACGCTCAGAAAAACGATTTTGGGTTTCAGGTTTTTGGAGTTGCGATTTTTGGCCAACCAATTGTTCAAAATTTTCAAGGTCGCCTGTTTGTCATCCGAAATATTTTCGGGCGAGGCCATTTTTTCCAAAACCGGGAGCGAGTATTCGGCACGTTTATCCAATTGATAATCAAGACCGTAGGCCTGATTTCGGAAGGTAAACCAGCCATTTTCGGAAGCCCAATTCATGACCAAAAGCACGCCGAGAAAAACCAGCGTCCCCCAATTTCTAAACCAAAAAACGGTTGCCCCGAACATTGACATGACCATGCTCGAAAGCAAAAAAATGGTTGCCCCGGTCGGGATTCGGCAATATTCATTTTCCATAAAAATCCCCAAAATCATCAACAAAATCAACATTCCAGCCATCACGATGACTGCGTTAAAATGGTTTTGCCGAAAAACCCGTTGCAAAATCGAAGGGTGATAATGCGCCACACTGCGGACGGGTCGCGGGTGCAATCGTTCATTTAAATAAGTATCCACCCGCCACATCGTCAAACCGCTACCGATTTCGCGCACCGTCGGCAAACGATAACCCGGCGCGAGGATTTTTCCACCCTCGCGTGGTATCAATTTTCCGACTTTTGAAAGCGAAATGATGTCGTGGTTGGTCAGGTAAAAATAAATGGAAAGCAAAAAAATCAGGGCCGCCATGCCCGCCAAAAAACCAACGATGTTCCAAAAAATCTCGGCGGAATGTGTGTATTCGTCGTGCCACTGAAACCAAATCGAAGCGGCCAACCATGTGGCAAAAAAACCGAGCGGAATCAGTGAATTATTGAGGCAAAATTTGGTGAAAGGTGCTTCCAAAGTTGCCAAAAACGGGAAGCGGCTGGCGCACAAAAGGTAGGTCGTCAAATTCCAAATCATAAAAAAAGTGCCGAACGCCGCGCCTTCCAAAAAGAAACTGGCAAAACCGACCTCGCCACGATATTCTGGGGTCAACAAAAGATAGTACATCCCAAAAAAATGCCCCAAAACTCCTGTCATCAACAAGGCCAAAAACAGCCATAAAAGTATCAGAATCAAGTGGTTGCGCCAGTGGAGCAAGAGCAGCCGGACTGGAAAGGAGTAGTAAATTTGACGTATGTTTGGCAACTTTTTTATATTAAATTTCAGAAAACAACTTTTCATGGCAAACGAAAATTATTCCGGTTTGATTGAGTTTTTATCTGTCAAAAAATTTTCACAATGTCGAATCAATTCTCCAAAAAAACCCCGGAAACTTTCCAGTAAAACAGGCTTTTCTTTTTTCAAAAAACCAATCAAACCAGGGATTTCCAAACGGTGCGGCGCGAGCCGAATTTGAAATTTTTCCAAAACAAACGCCAGCCCTTCCAAAGTTTGATAAGTCGTCAGCCAGCGGTGCTCGACCATTTTTTGGGTGCGGTCGTGCAGTTTTTCGGGCAATTCCGGCCAACGCCGCGACAGTACACCATAAATATTGTCTGAAAATTCTGGGATGGATTTTTCGGAAAACTCTGGCCAGCACACCGACAAAAAATGATCACGAACGATGTCGGAAACCGGCCCGGAAAACCGCCCGGCAAACGGGACGATCTGTTTTTTCAACAAAAAAGTGGTGGGATGCGTGTCGGTGAAAAAATCAATTTCGCGGTGCAACAAAATGCCCTTCGCGATGCCCGGTGGAAAATTTTTCCAATCATCACCTTTCACCACATCGCCGGCCAAATTGCCGAGAATCAAGTCTTCGTTTTCAAAAGAAAGGTAAAAATGGGCGAGGTAATTCATGTTCTTGCAAATGTGAAAAGCAAGTTCGCCCAAAAATTCCAAATCATCACCACGCCCGTCGCCGCGATTTTTGCCACGTAAAAATTGGTGTTCCGTTTTTCGTTCAGCCAATAAATGATGCCGTTGTTGATGCCCAAACCGACCATCGAAATCACGAAAAATTTGGAAAATTGAACGGCCACTGCCGGGTCGGACGAGTGAAAAGTCCAAATCCGGTTGAGGTAATAATTGCTCAAAACGGCGCACAAAAACCCCGTCGAATTGGCCGCGAACTTGTTGATTTTCACCACCTCTTTCAAAAAATAAGTGATGCCAAAATCAACCAGCGTCCCGGAAATGCCGACCAACCCGAACTTCATAAATTTTATCAAAAGATCACTTTTCAGAAACTCCATCTGTTGTTTTTAATTTTTGCCGAGACGAAACCCCAGCCGCAAAAAGTTGATAACTAATTGAAAACCAGATTAAAATGAATGGCAAGGTTTTTAAAACGTAGGGTTCGACAATCGTTTCGCGGATGTTTCGGGGAAAAATATCGGTTGGCGAAAGCGAGGCTAAAATGAAAGCCAATGCCAGTAAAATTTTTTCCCAATACGTTTTTTTTCCTGTCAAAAACCAAATCCCGACCCCGCAAAATGCGATAATAAAGGTGGGCGACTCGGCTTTGTGGTTGAAAATCACAACCCAAATCAAGACGGACGCCAGCACATTTAACCGAACCCAATTTTCGGAACGACGATGCCAAACTGCCAAAAATGAAAAACCCAAAACCGCCAAACCTGCCAGCAAAACCCATAATTTCCGAATTTCCAGACCAAACCAAGTTTTTAATAAACCCATCACTGAAAAACCAAGTGAGGTGGAATGGTCATTTGCCAACATTTGAAACCAGTTTTTGTAGATTTTTGCAAAATTTTCAAAACTCAAAAAAACGAGTGGCAAAACCGTGAAAATCAAACTTGACAAAATGAAAGCCGTGAAAAATCGCCACGATTTTTTGTTGCCCAAAAATTCCTTCCAGAAAAACAGCCAAAAAACGGCGGCGAAAATACCGAAGATTTTGATGAACCCGCCCGCCGCCGCAAAAACACCCGCACGCCCAAATTTTCCTTTTTCCAAAAAAATGAAAACCCAAATCATCAACCCGGCGAGCAAGCCGTTTGATTGGCTGTTTTGAAGTGAAATCGTGAGTTCAGGAAGAATCAACCACGCCAAAATTTGGGTGTTTCGCATCGGTAAATTCAAGATTGCGGAGAGCAAAACAAGGGCATTCAGCAAGTTCCAAATCGGCAAACCGAGACAATCGGGCAGCGCGGAAAACGGCATCATCCCGACCGCGAAAGCCGGGCTGTATTTGAACAAATCCCATTGTTCGGCTGGAAAACTGGCGTAAATATTCAAGCCGTCAAGCAGGTGCGAGAAGGAATTTTTAAAAATCAGGTAATTTTCGTAAGTCGTGTAGCCGTTCGTGCCGCGACCCAACCCATATTTTTGAATCGAAAAACCGACCGTCGCCAAGCCATAAACCCACCAGACGAGGTGTTTTTTTTCTTTAAAAATAGGTTTTAAATCGTTGATTTTCATTTGTTTATTGGAGGTGGGGATTTATTTCGAGCAGTTTGTGTGGGTATAAATTAAGAAC
>JANNMS010000263.1:0-75429 GCA_031398055.1 Saprospirales bacterium
CGAAGCCTACTCTGAGATGAATCTTCCGTTTTAAGGGTCGTGGGAGACTACCACGTTGATAGGCGACAGGTGTACGCATGGCAACATGTTCAGCCGAGTCGTACTAATTACCCGTAAGCTTCCTTTTTTTTACTCTTTTTATTTGTTTGATTTCTAAAAAATTTCTTCTTGAAACATCTACCCTCCCCCTTGTCTATGTTAAAAAAAATGTTGACAGGTTGATAAATTCCTGGCCAGATACCAATCTCCAGTAACCAATCATCCAATCATACAAGAATTGTTGGTGCCTTTGGCGGCGGGGATCCACCTCTTCCCTTTCCGAACAGAGCCGTTAAGCCCGCCTGCGCTGATGGTACTTGGGCAGATGCCCAGGGAGAGTAAGTCGGTGCCAACTCAATAAAAATTAGCCCCGCTCGATTTTTCGAGACGGGGCTTTTTTATATCCGGCTGCATCCCCGGGTTCCTGAGGCTTCCATTTTTGCTTGTTTTCTTGGCCGGCCCAACGGAGGGTACACGATTTTTCCATCCGCATATTTGAACGGCTGCTTTTTCTTCCCCCGCATTTTGTCCAAACGAAGCACCGCTTTAAAATCCCCGCTTTCTTTTTTCCAGATTCTCAATTCCGGGAACAATTTGAAAAGCTCAAACAGTACTTCCCGCATTTTGAGCAGGCATACCGAGGAGGCGTCCGTTGCCTTTTGATTCCTGAAAAACAATTTCATCCGGGTCAGCTCGCTCGAACTCAGTGCCAGTTGTCGCGAGAATTGAACTGCCGTAAAACCCAGGCATTTCCTGGAAATCTCGTTTAGACTTGCATAAAGTACCTTCGAAAACAAGGCCTTGTCGGAAATGGCAAATGCGTCAAATTTCCTCATGTTTGGTTTGATGTTTGGCAAATAATGCTTATTTCAAAACAAATTTACAAAACATCCCTTTTTTCACTACACCTTCATTTGAAATTTTTTAAAATTTATATTTTAAAAAAAATTCCCTAATCCATTGACTTTCAATTCCTTAATCAATTTTCTTGTTCGAAAAAAAGGGAAGTTTCACATCAAATAAAATTCACTCTAACTGCCATCTTTTGGGGGCAATGCTTGAATTTTCTAAAAATATCCTTCCGCCCAATGAAAAGCCAAAAGGTTCGGCACTGCGGTACGAGCGGTTTTCGAGGTAGATACCATCTCGATTTTTTGATACGGGGCATTTTTATGCCAAGGTTAATTCTGAAAAAAACACAACCACCTCTACCCTATTTTCCCATCCACAAAGAAAAAAAGAGCGCAGTTTTTTGACTGCGCTCTTTTTTAAGCCAATTTGAATACATTTTACATCCCTTTTTTCGACCCGCCTTTAAAACTTTTGCCTTTGTTGCCGGGATTTCCCGATTTTGGAGAGTTGAAATTGTTGAATTTTTTGGCAAAAGGATTGAACGGCGGTTTTTTCGGCGCGACTGGTTTAGCAGGTTTCGGGTCAACCGGTTTTTCTTCCGGGGTAGGATTTTCTTTTTCTTCCGACATTTTTTGAATCATTTTATGCCCAAGCATTGCAGTTCGGGCGTGATTAATTTGAGGCAAAATTACGAGAAGAAACCGAAAAAAATCCGCACCAATCTTTACAAAACTTTTTCAGTCAGCAAGCGGCGCAAAATCGTTTTGTCCAAAGCCTGATTTTCCGATTTTGCTTCCATCCAACCCAAAATAATTTGAAAGGATTTGGGCTTCTTCAGGTCGTTGTGCAATTTTTGGAGTATCAAAAAATGCTGTGCCACCACGTTTTTTGCCGCCGAAGATTTTGGAAGATGTGCCATCAAAACCTGAAACATCTTGCAAAATGATTTGTCAAATTCGTCCAGACTTCCCTTAATTTTGGTCAATCGGTTCTGAAAACTTTGGATAATGTGCTCCGGGTAAAGATGCCCGTTAAATTGCCCCATTTCATATTTTGTCACCAACAAAAAATAGGATGACGAGACCAAACTCGCCGCGTTCACCACTTTCAACTGGTCATTTTCATTTTCCAAAAACCATTTTTCAGCCTCTTCCCATCGGTTTTTGGTTGCGTAAAACAGGCCGCCAAGAAAAAATATGGCCTGCAAATGTGGTTTGGGAATTTCATGATGATAAGTTTTCAATAAAATCCAGATCCGTTTTTCCTCCAACCAACCAATCGCCTTGTCAAACCTTTTTTCGTCGGCCATAAACATCGAGATTTTCAGGTAAGCCACCGTTTTCATAAACATCACCTCCGACATTTTTTTGGCGGCGATTTTTTCAAAAAACTGAAAAACTTCCTCGTCCTGCTTGTTCAAATAAATCGCCATCAAAATGTAATTCATCAAATTCGACAGTGTTCGATTGGGGTTTTCGCTTAAAAAAATGGGATCGGACATGATAATTTCAACGATTTTCCGCTGGTGGAAATGCGTTTTTTCCCAATCCGAAGTGCCCAAAAATTTGTAGCCATCGTCGGGATGCCGCCGGGCAAGCACCGAAAAATTGGCCATCGTATTTTGCCAAAGAATTTTCCCATCCTTTGTCAAATGCTGCGGCTCTTCCGGAAATTTTTGGATAAAAAGTTCGACGCAGCGGGCAAAAACTGCATCGTTTTTAAGTTGTTTTTGCGTCCCAATCCCAGTAAAAGATTCTTGGTTGATGGCCCGCAAAATGGTCATTTCTTTCAAATTCTCGATGGCAGCCAACTCCGATTTTTCAATTTCCCGGAGTTTTTCGTGCATCGATTTTCGTTCGTTTTCGTCCTGCGTTTTCATAAAAACCTGCCGTTCGGCACGAAGCAAATAGGATTGCAATTCAAACAGACCCAAATGTTCTGAAATCTCTTTGGCTTTGACAATCAATTCTTTACATTCAACGAGCAAATCTTTTTCCATCAAAAATTGGATGTCTTTAAACATCGTCAGCAGGTCATGCAATTGGCTTTTTTGCTCGTTTTGATATCGGGCACTTTCCAAAATCCGAGGGTACAGGTAATTGCAAATCCGGCTCAAATCGCCCGTTTTAATTTTTGTCTGCTTCGAAAATTTTTGCCAAAAAATTTCATAAAAAAGGTAGTCAATCTGGTTCGACGCCGATTCGTCATGCGGGTCGGAGTGTTTCAATTTTTTTTGTGCCGCATCCAAACAAATATTTACCAAATCGAAAAGGACGACGTAGGTCAAATCGTCGGTTTTGCTGCCGTGAAATGCCGCAGATTTTTTAAAATCCTGTTTTTGTTTTGAAGAAAGCGCATGGATTAGCCGCCAAACTTTGGTCAAATAAGGCAAGTTTCTGGGCTCTGATTTTTCGTTCAAATTCATCTTATTTAATTGAAAATCAAATAGTTACAGGTCGGTAATTTCTGTCTGAAATTGTAAATATCCGACAAAACTCGGGTTGCCAAAAAAATTTATCACAATACTTTTGTTGCATCGCAAAAAGCACACGGCAATTCTGTTTCATCTTTTTTCCAAAATCCCAAATGCAAGCCGTGCTTGCAGCCCCAAAAATCGCCATCCCTTTGACCCGTCCATGAACCCAATGAAAGATGACCCCAAATTTCTTTTTCAAATTACAAAATGACTTGTATTTCTTCAATCTAACGTACCGTCAGTTTTTTACCCACAAACATCTGTAATTCAACAAAACCTGTTTATTTCCCTGAAAAAATTACAAACAAACGCTTCAACGGCCTAACATTTCTTCAAAATAAACCTACCGTAAAAACCCGGTCAACTGCAAGTTGGCTGGGTTTTTTGTTTTCAATCCCGGCTTTGATTGTAGTTTTGTGCGAAATATTTTCAAGGCACATTTTGCGTTTGACAATGGATTTTGGAAAATTTTTCAATCACTTTAAATTTTTACAATGAAAAAATACCTGTTTTTCACCCTCCTTTTTTCCCTTTTTTCGGTAGTCATTTTGCCTTCATGTTCCAGAAAATCGGGTTGCCCCGCCAACGAAAGTTTGAAACCCAAAACCAATAAAAAAGGCGAAATTATCGGCAACAAAAAGCACAAATCGGGCTTGTTCCCGAAAGGCATGGCAAAAAAAATGAAGTAATGGTATGCCTCATTCCTCATTCCTCATTCCTCATTCCTTCAATTTAGTCCTCGACATCGGCAACACGCGAGCCAAATCTGCCATTTTTCAACAAAATAAATTGGTGGAGCAAGCGGTTTGGGCAGGCCGCACGTTTGAGGTTTTGGAAAAATTAGTGGCCGAAAAACGCATCGAAAAATGCCTGATTTCCTCGGTCGCTGAGCCAAACGAAGCACTTTTCAAGTTTTTAAAATCAAAATTTGACGTCCGGGAATTGGACAGCACGACTCCCCTGCCCTTCCAAAATCAGTACGCCACGCCCGAAACTTTGGGAAAAGACAGATTGGCGGCGGTGGCCGGCGCGCAGATTTTGTTTCCAGAAAAAAATGTTTTGGTCATTGATTTTGGTACTTGCATCAAATATGAATTATTGACCGCCGCAGGCGAATATCTCGGCGGAAACATTGCCCCCGGCGCGGAAATGCGGTTGAAAGCGATGCAACATTTCACTGCCCGACTGCCGAAACCGCCGTTTTTCCTGCCCGAAAACCCGGTGGGAAATTCGACCGAAACGGCTTTGCAAAATGGCGGGCTGCGCGGCGTGATTTTCGAAACGGAAGGTGTCATCCGGCTTTTTAAAAAAAAATACGGCATCCTGCAAACCATTTTGACAGGTGGGGATGCCCAATTTTTTGAACCATCTTTGCGGCCTAAAAAACAGATTTGCGTCCAGCCAGATTTGGTTTTGATTGGTTTGAACGCGATTTTGGAGTTTGGAAAATAAATCTAAAAATTTAATGAAATTATTCATCACAGTACTCTTTTGCCTTTCAACATTGGCAATTTTTGCCCAACCCAAACAAAATTCACCCTATTCGAGATACGGTTTGGGCGACCCGTTTCCACAATATTTTGCGCAGCAGGCGGCGATGGGCGGTTTGACGACGGCCAATCACGACCCGTTCCATTTGAATTTGACCAACCCCGCCTCGTTTGGATATCTCCGGGCGACTGCTTTTGAAACGGGTTTGTACGCAAAAAACAGCAGTTTCAAATCCAACACTTCCAATTTGAATTCGTGGAGCGGCAATTTGACCCATTTTGCGCTCGGTTTCACGTTGAAAAGCCCGGTCAATGAAGCACTCGACCGCAAAAAATCACCGTGGAAATATGGGATGGGTTTTGGCATCACGCCGTACAGTTTGGTGGGTTATAACATCGCAACTTTGGCAAATCCGCCCGATTTGGGCATCGTTTCCAATGAATTTGAGGGAAAAGGCGGGATTTATCAACTGACTTGGGGCGCGGCGGCGAAGTACAAAAACACCAGTTTTGGCGGAAAACTGGGCTGGGTTTTCGGAAAATCGGCCTACGAAAACACGACGACTTTCCGTGACAGCATTCAAGCGTCATCCATCCATTATCAAAATAATTTCAGAGAAGAACTTTTAATCAATGGTTTGACTTGGAAATTGGGCGTGATGCACGATTTTAATTTAAAATTTGACCCAAACAACAAAGAATTGGCAACCGAGTGGATTACCGCAGGTTTGACATTTAATGCCAACCACAAATTGAACGGCACTGGAAATACCTTGAAAATCAGGAGCAGAGGCCGAAATTCCAACGGCACTTATGCCAGCCCAGACACTTTGGTTTACCTGCCGGACCAAAATGCAGACGTCACTTTGCCCGCGACGGTCAGTTTGGGTTTGACTTACGTAAAAGCAAATAAATTGAAACTCGGCGTACAATATGACTACGCCGCTTGGTCAAATTACGAAAACAACATCCGCCCATTCAAAATGCGGAACACTTCGAGCATCGCGGCGGGACTGGAATATATTCCTAATTTTAGTTCATACAACAAAGCGTTGGCGCGCGTCCGGTATCGTGTTGGCGCATATTATCGGCAAGATTCGCGCATCATCAACAATGAAAATGTGGACGACCTCGGTATTTCTTTTGGTTTTGGATTGCCCGTGATTTTGCCCCGGCAAGGCACTTCGTTTGTCAACACGTCTTTTGAATTGGGGAAAATTGGCGGCGGAACGAGTGTCGAGGAGGCCTATTTTCGGATAAATTTGGGTTTCACTTTGAACGATAATTCGTGGTTTTACAAACGCAGATTTGAGTAATAGTTATTGGTTATTGGGGAATTGGTTATTGGTGTGCGCAGCCGGATAACCAATTCCCCAATAACCAATTTCCCAATAACCAGTAACAAAAAAGGATGCCCTTTGTCAAAGGCATCCAGTGTGCAAGCAGTTCAGGAGATTACAGCCACAGAATCAACGGTTTGAACCAGTTGACGGCGTGTGGCCTTCACCTGAGATTAGTATTTTTTCAATCTCATTTATCAAGTTTTTGCCCGGCTCAGAAAATTTTGCGATGACCGACGCGTCATGTTTCGATTGCATCAAAAAAGCAAAATTATCGGCCAGCACCTCGTCCGGGTGGATAATGTAGTGCGTGTTGTCCTTGATTTGGCGGAAAAAATCGGGCAATTCGCGCAAATTCAACGTGCTCGAAAAACCGTCGGCTGCCGTCACCACTTTCCAGCGATTTCCTTCCGGTTTGATTTCAAACAAATTGAATTCGAGATAACTGAAAAACTCAGATTTTTCGGTTTTGAAACCCACTTCGTTCGCATAAATTATCGGAATGGCTTCGATTGCCTGCCCGGATTTGGTTTGGAGCGAGATCTTTTGGGCAAAATTCACACCGTCCGGGTTGAAAAGTGTGCGAGCCGCCAAACCTTCCGGCAAGATAAGTTTTTGAAAATCAATGTTTTCGAAGCCAATCAAGCCGTAAAGTTGGTTGCGTTTTTTCTCGTTCAAACGACTGTAAACATGAAACAATTCGTGAAACATGGTGGTCGTGAAAGCAGTCTTGTCTCGATTTTCCAATTCATTTTCTGGGATGACGATGCAGTTTTCGCGGGTATAATAAACGCCGTCACCGTAATGTTTTCCTTTTGTTTTTATCAATTTCAGGTCGCGGGGAAACAAATCTTTCGAGACCGATTCGCAGGTTTTGAAAACGTGTTCCATCACCGAGGCCACAAATTCAGTTTCTTTTCCGGTAAAATTTTCGACATCAGATTTCAAAAATTGCAGGTATTCATCTTTCAAATTTTCGCGGGTTTCGCCGTCGCGGAGCGGGCGTTTCATTTGGATTGAAATTTCGGAAGCCGTTACTTTTTCAAAAAAACCATCGAACCGATCGATGGTAATCGCATCGGCAGCTTCGGTGCTGTCCAAAAGCATCAAACGGGTGTTCGGGCTTAGTTGAACTTCGGCCAGCGGCTGTTGCGCCGAGCACGAAAAAAGCAGAACAAATGGGAGCAGGCCAATCAGGATAACTTTGATTTTCATATTTTCAAAAAATTAGATTTTTTCCCTAACCATGTAGATTTTGAACGACCTACATATTTTTATTTTCCACAAATATCCATGCGTCACTTGCTTACCATTCTTTGAAAAATGCCTAATGAAAGTTGGCTGACAAAAAATAAAAACGCCCTGTCGGGCGGTGGCCAAAACAGGGCGTTTTCGGGGAGTTCGTCGAAAAATGAAATCAAATTTTAGGCAGGTCGGCTTTTGTGCCTTTGCGAAATTCAACTAACCTTGAACTGTCCACAAAATCTTGCATCTAAATATACCAAGCCGCAGAGCGGCGGAATCTTTGTAGCATTTGGCAAAAAAAGGGAGAATTGAAGGTGCAGCGCACCGAAATATCTCGGTGCGCTGCACCTTAACAAATTAATTGCCCGAACGGGTTTCTACAAATATTTTGGTGCGCTGCACCTGTTTTCGGCAACGCTTAAATTTTGGTGCGTTCAACCTGAAAATCTTACTGTTCATAAAAATCAAATTTTGAAACAGTTACGGTTGGGAATGGTGCATCCCCTTTAAATTTTTGAACAGCAAGCAATCGAGGGTTTTTGGCTTTTTTTGTAATTATTTTGGTCGGTTTTTGCCCCATTTCACGTTGTTGCAAAAACATCAAGTAATCCAAATATGCTTGAAGTTGGGACAAATATTTTGGTTCGAGTTGACCCAAGACTTGTTCGATAGAAATTGAATTTGCAGTCATTTCTTAAATTTTTTGTTCAAAAGTATTGAAAATTCAATCTCAAAAACATAACTACTCAGGTTCTTTTTTCAATAAAAACCACCATTTATCCCTACTTCGAGTGTCATTCCGTAGGAATCTGCCCAAGTTTTTCCACAATTTTAATAAAAATCGAGGTGAATTTTGGGCAGATTTCTACGGAATGACACAGTGGAAAGGTGGAAACTGTGGTTTTTATTGAAAAAAGAACTTGAGTAGTTACTCAAAAACAAACCCAAAGTTCATTTTTGGAAAAGCGACTCCACGAACGCCTTTTTATTAAAAATTTGAAGTTGCGTGATGGACTCGCCCACCCCGATATATTTTATCGGAATTTTGAATTGGTCGCTGATTCCAATCGCCACCCCACCCTTCGCCGTGCCGTCCAATTTTGTCAAAGCTAAAGCCGTGACCGGGGCAACTTCCGTGAATTGTTTGGCCTGTTCGATAGCATTTTGTCCGGTCGAGGCATCCAAAACCAGTAAAATTTCGTGCGGCGCACCCGGCAAACTTTTTTCCACCGACCGACGAATTTTCCCCAATTCAGCCATCAAATGTGTTTTCGTGTGCAGCCGTCCGGCGGTGTCGATGATGCAAATATCGCAGTCGTTTTTCAGGGCAAATTGCGTGGCTTCGTAGGCCACCGCGCCGGGGTCGGTGTTCATGCCTTTTGAAAAAAACTCGCAGCCGACGCGGTTCGCCCAGATTTTCAATTGGTCAACCGCCGCTGCGCGAAAAGTATCGGCCGCACCGAGCACGACTTTGTATCCTTTTTGTTTAAATTGGTAGGCCAATTTGCCGATGGTCGTGGTTTTTCCAACGCCGTTCACGCCGACGACCATCAAAATATACGGTTTTTTGCCCGTCGGAAAATCGAAATCATCAAAATCCTCGGTGTTGTTTTCGCCCAACATTTGAACGATTTCGTCACGCAGAATGCCGTTCAACTCGTTGGCATCCAAATATTTATCTTTCGAAACGCGGTCTTCGATGCGTTTGATGATTTTCACGGTGGTCTCCAAACCGACATCCGACGAAATCAAAATCGTCTCCAATTCGTCCAAAACTTCCTCGTCCACCGTGCTTTTCCCCGCGACCGCCCGCGAGATTTTGCCGAAAAAACCCTCTTTCGTTTTTTCTAAACCTTTGTCTAAATCTTCTTTTTTTTCTTTTGAAAAAAATCTGTCAAAAAATCCCATGTTCAGTTATTAGTTATTGGTTATTAGTTATCAGTTATCGGTTATTGAATTTTCAAGCACGGTCAGACGACCAATAACTATTAACCAATAACCAACAACCAATTATAACTCGCCGTGCATATTTCTGAGCGTATTCAACAAGTCTGTTTTTTTGCGGCGCGAGACCTCGACGTTGTCGCCGTTTTCCAAAATCAAATAGCCGCCCTCGCCTTTCACATAACTTTTCATAAAATTCATGTTGACGATGTGTTTTTTGTGGACGCGCACAAAACTCAGGCGGACCAGGGTGTCTTCGTAAGCTTTGATGGTTTTCGAAGCCGTGATTTTTTCGCCGCCGCGCAGGAAAAAATGCGTGTAATTGTCCTCGGCTTCGAGGCGAACGATGTCGCGCAATTTGACAAAAAAGATGCCGTCCAAACCTGAAATGCCTATTTTTTCAAAAGCATTGGGCATGCCCGGATTGTAATTTTGTTGCAAAACGTCCAGCCGTTGTTTGGTTTTGACCGATTTTTTCCCGGCGCGAACCCGGCTGACGGCACGCCGCAAATCCTCGCCTTCGATGGGTTTCAAAACATAATCGATGGCCGAAAAATCAAATGCTTTCAAAGCATATTTGTCAAAAGCGGTGACGAAAATGATGTCGAACGGAATGTCTTCGAGGGCTTGCAAACCTTGAAAAATCAATCCGTCAAGCACTTTGATGTCCAAAAAAGCCACGTCGATTTGGCTTTCTTTGGCATCCACGATTTTTTGCAAATCGGCGTTTGACGCCCCGGTCGCGATGATTTCAACCTCCGGGCAATATTTCTCCAACATATTTTGGAGGTTGAGGAGACTGGTTTCCTCGTCTTCGATAATGATGGCGCGTGTCATCGTTTTCTCTATTTTTTGGTGAAAGATGCTTGTTGAATTCGAGCCCCAAATGTAGTTGGATTGGTGGATTGGTTGACGGATTGGCGGTTTTTCATTAAAAAAATGTGCCATTCCAGACAGTTGCGAGGAATGGCACATTTGAAAAAGAGGCCAAAATTTCTTTCAATTTGTCAAAACAATTTTGCTTTGAAAATGAATGCGTTTGCTGTCCCGAAAAAGGGTTGAATAGATTCCTGGTGGCAAAAAATGCAGGTCAACCGAAGCCGCATTGATGATTTCTTGCTGAAAAACCAGCCTTCCGGTCAGGTCAAAAATGGACATTTCCTGCGTCCCGACACTTTCGGGCAGCCAAATATTGACGATTCCATTGCTCGGATTTGGAAAAACAGTTGGTTTTTCAGCATTTCCATCAATTTCACCAACCGGAACCGGGCTGCAAAAAATACTGTCCACACAACCATCGGGCGTTATTTTCACCAACCAACAATAGGCCAAGTTGCCAGTTTCGGTCATTCCGCCCGCGATGATGTTGCCGCTCGAAAGTTCGCCACCGCCTCCCAAAAAACTCCTACTTGGAACGGTGTTTTCAAAAACTGGCTCGATGTTTTTTGTCCAGACCGTGTCGCCTTCCGAATTGAACTTGACAAACCAACCTTGGTACCTGCCAAAATTGAGGCTCCCGACCAAACGTTGCCCGACACCCATGTAATTGCCGTCCTTGGTTGGAAAAATATTGTAAATCACATTGATCAGGCCATCTTTTGACACTTCATAGTTATTGACTTTCGTAACTTTAAATGCAGTATCCATAACAGCAGCGAAATTTGCGACTTCTTCCAAGGAAGGGCTTTTTTTCAACGCATTCCTTCCAAAAACCAAGTAACCATCGTTAGAAGGTTTTTTTAAAACATAGGAACAAATATCAATCGGCCCATTGGGATCGGGTTTGAATTCTTTGATAATATTGCCATCGAAATCAAACTGTACCATCCATGAACTATAATCTGCCTCTGTATTGCCTTTGTTTAATACGTATCCGCCCACAGCCAAAATAGTAGAGTCGTTTATCAGGATAAATTCCTTCAAATATTCGTCAACTTTTGGTTCGCCGTAATAGGCCATCCATTGGGTATTGCCCTGTTTGTCTATTTTTCGGATAAAGGCATCAATGTAATAATCATTCCTTTGGGCATCGCCACCAACAATGTAACCATCATCTAATTCAACAATTGACCGAGGAAATTTAACCAGACTGGTCATGTCAGGATAAACTTTTACAAACTCGGTTTGAAAATGCCTGTCAAATTTGATGGCCATTGCATCATTGGAAGCAAAAGTAAATGCGGTGGCCAAAAAACCGCCATCATTGGTCTGTTCGATATCTGCCCACAGCTCGCCCGTGGAAAGTGCCCATCCCAAACTATCACAAATCAATTGATTGTCAATAAACAAGCCGGATGAATCATATCGTGCAAAATACAAACATTGGTAGAAAGGTGGGTCTTTTGGTCGTGCCATTCCGTAGCCAATTATCGTATCATTTATTACCAAAACCCTGCGAAATTGGTTGCGAGGAAAACCTTCATCATATTTATTATTAAATCCGGGTTGGCATATCGAAATAGTTGAGGCTATTGGCAAAAACAATAGAATGAAGATAAACTTTTTCATTGCTTCTTTTATTTTTGATGAAAAACAAAAGCCAGTATTGTTGCCAAATGCAACAATACTGGCATAATTGATCAGTGAGCAACAACAAGTTTACTTCGGAAGTGAATTCGATTATTCGATTGAATAACAACAGTATAAAATCCAGAAGGAATTCCTTTTAAATCAACAGTTGCAGATTGGGCAATTTTTTGGTTGACCATCATTTTGCCAGTCAAATCAAACAGACAAAATTGGTGCGGGGCAAGACCATCTGGACAACGAATTTCAAGCAAGCCACGGCTTGGATTTGGAAAAATTTCAAAACCCGGCTTGTTTGGAGAAACCGAGCCTGATTTAGCAGGTTTTTCGCCCAATTCCAAATCATCACAATATGACCAAGTTTCCCGGTCATTTCTGAACAAGACCTCTTTTGCCAAATAACCGGGTTCGGAACAGTCCGAAACCCACAAATTCAAACTGTCCAAAACCGTTTCCGGTAAATGGTTCAATGATTCCCCGTTTTCCAATGATGGCCGGATGATTGCCAAAACCTGTTTGATTTTATCAAGTTCGTCGGCTTGTTGTGCTGTCAATTGATTTCGGATTGGAATTTGGAGCAACCAATTGTCATAAGATTGGAATCCTTTTTTGAAAAAATAATGCCGTGCAATGCTTTGGTCAGATTCATAGGATTGCAGGTTTTTGTACCACTCGAACAAGGAATCAATTTTGATCCCCAAAGTGTCCAGCGCGTAAAATTGGACAATTTTTGACCCAATTCTATCCATTTCAGCGCGATGGACAGCAATTTCTCCTTCTAAAATTGTTTTTTGTGCCGGGTCGGTTGTTGTGGACAAAGTTATTTTTTTTGCCAACCAGGATGACTTCGCTTCTCCAAAATCAGTTTTTACAGATTCTGGACATTCAACACAACCATCGTCATTGGGAACAGGACAATCTCCGTTTGCAAAAGGTGTCGGCTCCACATCTACATTAACCGCAACTTGTGGGGTTTGGATTGGAACGTTTAAGTGGTAATAGGTAAATTGATTGCCAGTGTTCCAGATATCAAAATTTGCGTTTTCAAAAGTGTTACCTGTTGCTACATTTCCCGGAAGAAATTGGTCAAACCTGCCCTGCGGGTTCCTAATCCCAGTCCCAGAGATGTAAATATGCGAATTTATACTTCCGGAATATTCGTTGCACTCGTACATCAGTCCACGGGTCGAGCTTGCTGCATTTATACCTTGTGCGAGATCCCCGATATCCAAATCGAAGTATTTATTAAGGTGGATCAGGTTTTCGGCCTCACCTAAGTTGCGGGCAAGCGTCCCGACAAGGATTTCTTCTTCTTCGTTGTCAATGGATTGGAAGGTGTTGTTGGAAACATCGAAATTGGATTGTTGACCCAATAATTCCAGTCCAATAAAAGGTTCATTCGGTTGCGCCGGGCATTCATTTTTCCGGTCAATGTTAAAGGTTGAACCTGTAATCCTAAATGCCTCTGGAAATGCAGAATGTACCCCGGTATAACATCGTGCGAACGACGAACCAGTGATAGAATACCCGCCGTTCAAAATCTTCAACGACGAGGAACGGACACCAAAATCGAAGTACCTCAACCAAACTGTCCCTTGCAAAATGAACCCTGCATCTTTGGCAACTATCCCGTTGGCGCGGTCCGCCCGCCCGCCGCAACCTTGGATCCGGTTGTCGAACAAAAAACTCGAGGAGATTTTTAGACCAGAAATGCCCTCCATTTTTATCAAGGTCGGCTTGGAACTGCCCCGATAATTGTCGTTCACGATAAAAATGGAAGCGTTTACAAAACTCTTGTTTGGCTGTAAAACACCATTATTGACAAAGGTATGGCTGCCAAACTCCAGCCCAATCGAACAGTTTTCAAGCCTTCCTCTTGCCTCAATTATCCCACCACCTTTGTTGTCCTCGGCATCAAACTCGACCGCGCCAATCCCATGAACGGCATGTTCAACTTTTCCACTTCCGTTCAATTGAACAAGACCTGCATTTGTGGTAGTCTGGTCTGCATTTTGGGTGCCTTCCACTTCGATCCCGCCCCACATTCCACACGAAGCGGTAATTGTTGAGTTGATGACCAATTTCCCGCTTTTTTTTACAAAAATATAAGTACCAGATGCCATGTTCACTACTGCGTTCAAAATCAATGTCGCCCCTGCAGGCACTTCAATGTTCTGTTCAAAAGTGGAAGCACTGTTCCAAGTTGTCGTTCCTGGTGGCACAACAAACTGCTGGTTTATTTGAAAATTTTGAACTTCAGGATGGTATTTTAAAAAGTAGCGCATCCGTAGAACTTGCTCAGGCTCAAACCTGTCTTGACACCTTTTCGGCGTAGTGTATGCCATAAAATTTTTAAAAATAGTGGAACTGATGCTAGGGTGAGAAGTAGAAACGGAACAATCATCATTTACGATTATGAAATCATCATTGGTTACTGGGTTTATTACAGTTCCACAAACTAAATCCCCACAACAATTACAGCCCGGATAAAAAACTCCTGAGCCATCTGGGCAAACCGTAGTTTGTTCATCGCAAGTGGTCGCAAATGTGTGATATAAACCCAAACAGTGCCCGACTTCGTGAATAAGAACAGGTAAACTTGAGGCGGGAACGCCATTTTCAGAGCCTTCTACCCAAAGTCTATTATCAGGGACTGTACCTACTGATCCTTGCGCCACTCCGTTGTCTGGACGAATATTAACAGTCAATCCGCCTATAAAATTCTGCTCGACATTTGCTACTTGAAAGCATTTCCCATCGGGAGCTGCTGCCAGAATGAAATAAATGTGGGATGGTTCAGGGTTGTATGCCTTGTTCAAATTGTTCAGGGCAATTGTAGTCCGGCGGGTAAGCTCTGCGTTGCCCAAATTGGCTGTCCATGTTCCAGTACTGGCGTTCTCAACAAAAACAAAGTAGGTTCGGATATAAAACTTCCCGGTTACTTGATCATAGGGCCCCGTGAAACTTTGGGAAAAAAGAGGCAGGAAAAAAAAATGGAGAAGGATCATGATTACCCCCCCCTGAAAAAGAATTGTTTTTTTCATGTTGAAAAAATTTTGGTGAGAAAAATTTGAGTTGTAAAGAGTTTCAAACTTACTCGAAAAATTAATCCCACCAAAATTTTCAACAATTCGATTACTCCACAATCAATTTTATCTTCAACCTCGACCCGATTTTCAAATTTCCGTAGCCGTTCAATTTCAAAATTTCTGCCGTCGGGACTTCGTATTTTTTGGCAATTTCATCCAAGGTTTCGTTCCGCCGGACGGTGTGATATTGAAAATTTTGAACAGTCGGCGGCTTTGGTTTTTGGGTTTCTGCTGGTTTTGCCGTGAAATCCTGTTCCGAGTTTTTGGCAAGAATCGGCACGGAAGTTTTTGTTTTTTTCTGTGGTTTCGGAGCGGTCGGTCTCGCCTCAGGCGAGAGCGGAGCCGGCGTTTCAATTTTCAAAACTTCGTGTTTTTGAATCACGACTGGCCGCCACAATTTCAAAGAAGTGCCTGCCGAAACCCAATTGCTTTTCAAATTATTCCAAGATTTTATCTGTTCGCCGTTCGCGCCGATGGCTGCGCCGATGCGGTCGATGTGGTCGGCTTGCTCAATTCTGAAATTGGTTGTGGCATATTTTCCATCATTTTCGGTGCCGATGATAAATGTGGAAGCCAAATCGGCTACGTAATTCCGCTGGGAACTCAAACCGTTCAAATAATTGACAAAAGCAGTCATCGTGCGCGTCGGAAGAACAATGTAATGGCCTTCCATCGTGGCCGGGATGTAATCTTTTTTGTAACCGGGATTCAATTTTTTCACGACTTGATATTCCAAACCGGTCGCATCGGCAATCGAATTGAACGACATCCCTTCCCAAGTTTTCAGGTAAGATGTCAATTGCAAATCCAATTCCGGGTCGGTGGTCATCAAATTGTGCAATTGAAAATAGTTGCACAAATAAGTTGCGGCGATGAATGCAGGGACATAATTGGCCGTTTCTTTTGGCAAATAGCGTTGCAAATGCCAAAAATTGCGGCTGTGCGCCCGTTTTATGGCACTGCTCACCCGACCCGGCCCAGAATTGTAAGCCGCCAAAGCCAGAGCCCAATCGCCAAATTGCCGGTGCAAATCTTTCAAATATCGCATCGCGGCATCGGTCGAGGCAACTGGGTCATTGCGCTCGTCCACCTGATTATTTTGGCGAAGGCCATATTGCGAACCAGTTTGGGGCATGAATTGCCAAAGTCCAGCCGCCCCGACCCTCGAAGTTGCCTCCGCATTCAAAGCCGATTCGACGACGGACAAATATTTCAAATCATTTGGAAGGTTGTGCTCCTTCAATTTTTGCTCAAAAAGTGGAAAGTAAACGAGGCGTTTTCCGAGCAAAATTTCTGCTTTGTCCCTTTTTCTGTAAAAATAAGTGGACAAATAACTGCGCACGGCAGCCGTGTAATTCAAGGGCAAGCAACTGCTCAAATAGCCCAACCGCTCCTTGACTTCGCCATCATAAAATGGCAGGACGCCGAGATTTTGGGTTTCGGGGGTGAAATTTTCGAGGGTGTCCGGTTCGCCCAACAAATCAGATTCTCCATTTTGGGCAAAAAAAGCACCCGGAAAAAAAACTAAAATTAGGCAAGTGAAAATCCACCTTGGCATTTTTGTCAATCGCTGCATCAGTAAAAATCTTTATTAAAAATTAAAAAAACAAGCCAATTTGGTAGGAGGTAGATGGGTGATCTTGGCTTTTGAGATGAAAAAACGGCTTTGGAAAAGAATTATTTTCGATTAAAAGTAGGGTTCAATGAAGTTTCTTGAAACAAGTATTTCACGGGTGTATTGGCAAAAGTCAGAAAAACTGGTCATCCGAGGTACTTTTTAAATCAAAAATTTTTGTCAGGTTATTGCTTTTTTTTGAAAGTGGGCATCGTTTTCGAATCTTCAAAGGTTTCGGGAACGTGGGTTTGAGAAGCCGCCAAGATTTGTGCCAAAGAACTTTTTAACCAAAACGGCAAGGCGGCAAAGCATCGTGAAATGTGGTAAAATATGTTCCGTTTGGTTCGCAGGACAAGCAAAAACGTCAAACGATGGGCGATAACTTTAACATTTTTGCGGCATTTTCCTTCAAAATCAAAGGTTTCACCTCGTCCTTAAAACCGGCCGTTTCAAAATCTTTCAGCCATCTTTCGGGCGTAATCAATGGGAAATCGGTGCCGAAAAGCACCCGTTCTTTCAGTTGCGTGTTGGCATATTGCACCAATTGTGGCGGAAAATACTTCGGCGACCAGCCCGACAGATCAATAAAAACGTTCGGTTTGTGCATCGCCACCGACAGCGCCTCGTCCTGCCACGGCCAACTCGGATGTGCTATAATAATAGGTAAGTCCGGAAAATCGATGGCCACATCGTCGAGGTGCATCGGGTTGGAATATTCGAGCCGCAATTTCCCGCCGCCCCGAACCCCACTCCCAAAACCAGAATGTCCCGAATGGAACAGCATCGGCAAACCCGCCGCCGCAATTTCTTCATATAAATGGTAGGCCAACCGACGGTCGTTCGGGTAAAAACCTTGAA
Source organism: Saprospirales bacterium (assembly GCA_031398055.1). Classification (GTDB taxonomy): domain Bacteria; phylum Bacteroidota; class Bacteroidia; order Chitinophagales; family Saprospiraceae; genus M3007. Next base: position 17,475 of record JANNMS010000263.1, read on the forward strand.
CCGTCGGGTGAAATTTGAAGCCCCGCACCCCAAAATCTTCAATCAATCGCCGAGCCTCGCGCGCGCCCATCCGGCCTTTGTGCGGGTCGATGCTGGCAAACGGAATCATGATATCCGCGTTTTTCGCCGCAGTTTCAGCGATTTCTTCATTTGGGATGCGCCGCCGGCCAAGTTCGAATTCGGCATCGATGCAAAACATGACGAACGCAATTTTCCGCTCGCGGTAATAATCTGCCGTTTCCTGAATCGTCGGGCGGTGCGCAGATTTGAAATATTTGGCGAAGGCCACATCGAATTCCGGGCGGAAATCGTCGTGCGGTTGGCAGCACGAAACTTCGGCGTGGGTGTGGACATCGATGGCGAGGATGTCGCCGAGGTTTATTCCCATCTTTTTTAGGTCTAATAATTCATCATTCATCATTATTTCGCGGCCATCCGAATTGCGCCGTCCAGCCGAATCGTTTCGCCGTTCAACATTTGGTTTTCGATGATGTGCTTTGCGAGTGCCGCAAATTCGCTCGGCTGCCCGAGCCGCGCGGGAAAAGGCACTTGCAGGCCGAGCGAAATTTTGGCTTCGTCGGACAAATTTTTCATCATCGGCGTTTCAAAAATGCCGGGCGCGATGCACATCACCCGGATCCCAAAACGCGCCAGTTCGCGGGCAATCGGCAAAATCATGGCCACAATCCCACCTTTCGAGGCCGAATATGCCGCCTGTCCGATTTGCCCTTCGAACGCCGCCGCCGATGCCGTTGCAATCAAAATGCCGCGTTCGCCGCTCGCGCCCGGCTCGTTTTTTTGCAAAATTTCGGCCACCAAACGGATGACGTTGAAAGTCCCAATCAAATTTATTTGAACGGTTTTTGAAAAATTGGCCAAGGAATGTGGCCCGTTTTTTCCCAAAACCCGTTCGGCTGGACCGATGCCAGCGCAATTTATCGCACCGTGCAGGCCGCCAAATTTTCGGACCGCCACATCAATTGCCGCCCGGACGCTCGCCTCGTCGGTGATGTCGGTTTGGACAAATTTTGCGCGGCTGCCGAGCGATTTTTCGGCAATTTTCCCGGCATCGGCGTTGATGTCGGCGAGCAGCGCGAAACCTTCATTTTTGACAATTATTTCGGCGGTCGCCAAACCCAAACCCGATGCGGCGCCGGCTACAAAAAAGACCTTGTTTTTGATTTCCATTTTCTTGATTTTTTTTGACACATAGGAACATAGGAGTTTTCACCTAGAGACACATAGGTTTTAGGTGTTTTTAAAAATCTATGTGTCTCTATGTGAAAACGCCTATGTTCCTATGTGTTTAATCTCCAAAACCTGCGGCAAAAGTGCTATTTCATAAATCATCGCCACCCACTCCGCCCGGTTCGCCAAAATCGCCCGCTGATTGATGGAGCCTTTGTCCGTGATTTCGCCGCGTTCCATCGAAAGTTGAAAATCGGCAAAAACCGCCCGGCGAACCAGCGTCGAACTGCCCGTGTTTTTTTTCGAAAAACCGTCCAGCACGTTTTTCAAAGCAGCCAAAACTGCGGGCGAATTGACGATTTTTTTCAAATCAAACTCGTTTTCCAGCCCGGCCAATTTTTTGCAAAAATTCAACTCTGGAAAAACGATTGCCCCCAAAAATGCGCGGTCGTGTCCTGTTATCACTGCATCCTGAATCAAACCGTTGCCCGCTGCGATGAGTTTTGATTTTAAAATTCCGACGTTTACCCACGTTCCCGTGTCCAATTTAAAATCTTCGGCGATGCGCCCGTCGAAAACCATTCCTGCGTTCGGGTTTTCAAAATCAACAAATTTCAGGGCATCGCCCGTGCAGAAAAAACCTTCCTCGTCGAATGCTTTTTGGGTGGCTTCCGGGTTTTTCCAGTAGCCCGGCGTGATGTTTTCGCCGCGAAAACGGGCTTCCAATTTGCCACCGTCCGGCACCAATTTCACTTCCAAACCGGGCACTGGCACGCCAATCATCCCCGCAAAACTTCCAAAATGAACATTAAAAAGGCAGGACGGACTCGCCTCGGTCATGCCCAAACCGGTGCCGATCAACAGCCGTTTGCCGGTCGTTTCGTGCGCCAATTTTTCCAAATCGTCCCAAACGTGCTGCGGCATGCCCGCCCCGGCGTAAAAAAACATTTTTAAATTACTGAAAAAATGCTTCCGCAAATCGTCGTCTTTTCTGAGTTGCGGAATCAAATCCTCAAAACCTTTTGGCACGTTGAAATAAACGGTCGGTGCGATTTCGCGGAGGTTTTCGAGCGTCGTTTCGATGCCTTTCGGGGTCGGGTTTCCGCCGTCGATGAACAACGAACCGCCGTTGAAAACCGTCAAACCGAAGTTGTGGTTGCCGCCAAAAGTATGGTTCCACGGCAGCCAATCGACCAGCGTCAGGCCGCCGTTTTTGAAAAAAGGAAAAGTTTGGGTGATTTGCTGCCAGTTCGCCGTGATGTTTCCGTGCGTATTTATCACGCCTTTTGGCAGGCCGGTCGAACCGGAAGTGAACAGGATTTTGGCGACCGTCGTCGGTTGGATTTTTTGAAATGCCTTTTCGACGGCGCGGGTCGGTTTTGTTTTTAAAATTTCTTCAAATAAAATCTGCCCCGGCAGCGCATTTTCCACCGCAACCACTTGAATCTCCCGCGCAACGGCTCGAATTGCGTTTTCAAATGCCTGGCCATTTTGGACAAAAATCAGCCCCGGCGAAAGCATTTCGATGACGTGCCGAAGTTTTTCAAAATCGGTTGACCGCAAAGAATACGCTGGGGCAATCGGCGAAAACGGCAAACCAACGTGCAAAGCGGCAAGCGAAATCAAACCGTGCTCGACGCTGTTTTCGGACAAAATGACGAGGGGTTTTTCAGGCGAAACTTGACTTTCGAGCAAGAATTGGGCGAGGTTTTTTACTGCGTCAAAAGTTTCCGAGTAGGTCAAATTTTGCCAGAAGCCGTTTTTTTTCTGGCCGATAAAAACCCGGTCGGGCGTTTTTTTTGCAAAATGCACGAGCCGCGCCGTCATCCGGTGCGGGCGTTTTTTGAGTTCGACGGCAGATTTTAAAATGACAATCCCATCGTCGATGACCTTTTTTTCGAGGTCAATTTTGATGGTTGGGATTTTTAGAAAAGGTGTTTTTTTTAAATCCATCATTCGCCTACTTTTTTAGATTTTCCTTCCAAAAAATCACGCAGCCGCTGTTTGGCCTCCGGCGCATTTTGGGCAATCGCGGCGGTGAGCGATTCGAGCATCAAACCAACATCTTGGCCTGCATCCACGATTTTTGGCAGGACGTGCATCAAGGCAAAATTGGTCATCCCGGCGTTTCCGCTGATTTTTTTTGCCAGTTCCATTGCCTTTTCAAAACCCGCGCCGTCGGCTGTCAAATATTGGGAAAGGCCAATTTCAACGCCTTCCGCTGCCGAAAAAACGCGCCCGGTCAACATCATATCCGTCATCCGGGCCAATCCAATCAGTTTTGGGACGCGAACCGATGCCCCACCGCCCACAAAAATCCCGCGCTGACCTTCGGGCAAAGCATAAAAAGTAGAATTTTCAGCCACCCGAATGTGGCAGGCCGCCGCCAGTTCCAGCCCGCCGCCGACGCAGGCACCATGCAAAACTGCGACGACCGGCACGGCTCCAAATTGAATTTTTTCCAAACACCGGTGCCACATCCTTGAATGAAAAACGCCCGCGACGGCATCGCGTTCGGTGAGTTCCGAGAGGTCGAGGCCCGCGCTGAAATGTTTTCCTTCGCCAAAAATGATGGCGCATTTCACGCCGTCGGGGATGTTGGAAAACACGTTTTCGAGGGCCAAAATGGTCCCGTCGTTGATGGCGTTTCGTTTTTCGGGGCGGTCGAGCGAGACGACGAGGATGTTTTCGCGGATTTCCGTTTTGAGGGTTTTGGATAAATTTTCCATAAAAAAGTTTCAGTTTTGGGATGCAAATTTCTGGTTTTCAATCACTGCCCGGTACGGTTTCAAAACCAAAAAACTAAACAAAGTAATCAACAATCCACCGACCAAAAACAGCACGACCAACGAATATCGAATCGCGTTTTCATCTTTAAAAACAAAATCGGTGAGCAGCGCGACCGACGTGGGGCCAAAACCGAGGCCAATCAAGTTTAAAATAAAAAGCAAAATCGCGGATGCCAAGGCCCGAACTTGGTTCGGCATGATTTCCTGCACCGCCGCGACCGCCGCGCCAAAAGGCATCGCCAGCGCAAAACCGGGGACAAAAACCGCCAGCAACGCCCATTCTGCTTTTGGCAAAAGTGGCAATCCGCAGGCCAAAACACAGAGGATTCCGGCCAGCAAACTGACCCGCAACCGCCCGTCGGTGATGCCTTTTTTGACCAATCTGTCGGCCAGCCAGCCGCCAAAAAGCACCCCCGAAATCGAGGCAACGACCAGCACCGAGCCGTAAAAAAAACCTGCCCGGGGCACTTCCCAACCATAAGTCCGGGCGACAAAAGTGGGGATCCATGCGTTGCAACCGTAATTTATCAAGGCTTGAAAAGCGGTGGCGAAGCAAATCAATAGGTAGGCTTTTCGGTGCTGGAAAATGATGCGGAAGGATTCGGCGAGCGACAATTTGGCGGTCGCGCCGTCCTTTTTCATCGTGTTGGTGCGGGCGGGTTCTTTGATTGTGAAAAGCAAAAGCGCGATGACCAGCCCCGGCAGACCGACGTAAAAAAATATCAACTGCCACGGAAAAATTTCTCCAAAAACAGGCACGCTGACCATGCCTTCCGTCGGCAATTTTGCCACGATGCCCGAACCGATCAGCATCGCCACGCCGCTGCCCAGAAAAATGCCGAGGGTAAAAATGGACATCGCGGTGGCCAATTTTTTCTTTGGAAAAAGGTCGGCAATCATCGAATAAGCCGACGGAGAAAGGGTGCTTTCTCCAACGCCGACACCCATTCTGGCCAGAAAAAACTGCCAATAATTGGCCACGCCCGCGCAAATTGTGGTCATCAAAGACCAAATCGAAATGCCAACGATGATGATGTTGCGCCTGTTTTTTCGGTCGGCCAAACGCCCGATGATGACCCCAAAAAGGGTGTAAAAAAGGGCAAAACTCAAACCCATCAGCAAGGACATTTCGGTATCGGAGAGGTGCAAATCGCGTTTTATTGGCTTGACGAGCAGGCTCAAAATCTGCCGGTCGAGGAACGACGAGATGTTGGCCAGCGTCAAAAGGGCGACGATGTACCAGGAGTAGCGGGTTGATGATTCGTTTTGTGGCATTGGATAAATTTACTTTTTAACAAAATTTCAATTATAAAACCTTAAAAAACCGCAGCAAAACATGGTCTTTCATCCGCGCTCCGGTACAAATGACAACCGTTTTCGTGAGCCACGAATATTTGCCATCGGCAACTTCAAAAGTGGCAGCCGTCCGCATGTAATATTCCGAGGGGTCAACCGCTTCGCCGCGTGCCAACCGCGCCAAAACTTCGGGCGGGGCATGGCGGATTCCCCGGTTTTGGATGTAAATCAGTGCGCCGTCGTCCGTTTTTAAAGTATATCTCGCTTCCAAATCGGCAGTGCCGTCGGCGCGGACGGTTTGCCAATCTGCACCGCCGGGCAGCACCGTCCCGTTCAAATTTGGCCCAGAAAAGGTGCCTCCTGTGATTGGGATGATTCGGCGTTTTCCGTAATTCGTTTGGCCGAGTTCCTGCGGCGGGTCGAGGGTGACTTTGGCTTCGAAAATGAATTCGAGGCTGGGCTGCGGCAGCGTGGTTTGGGTTTTGCAAGATTGAATATTTATAAATAAGAAACTGAGCAGGAGTATTTTGTTGAAATTTTTCATTGAAACAAACATTTTTTAAAAGTGGCAACCCAATATTTTCAACCAATGCAATGGCCAAAAATTGCGGCGGCAAAGTACACCAAGGAAAATTTTTGAGAAAAAGTAAATCCAGCAGGTGAATTTCCGGGGGTGCCGCCGAGACCGAGCGCGGTCCATGCCTGAAAATCCGTCCAATCTTCGGGCGAAAGTTGCGATTGGATGTCGGAAATGGCGGTCTGTTTTTGGCTGCCGAGTTTTTCGATGCCGAGTTCGACGACGTCGCCGGGACGGAGAAAAACGGGCGGTTTTTGCCCCAAACCAACGCCCGACGGCGTGCCCGTGCAAATCACGTCGCCGCGCAGCAAAGTCATGAAACGGCTGACGAAACTGACCAAAAATGGGATTTTAAAAACCATGTCGTTGGTGTTCGAATCTTGCATTTTTTTGCCGTTCACGGTGAGCCAAAGGTTCAAATTTTGGGCATCGCCGACCGCCGCCGGGGTGACAAGCCAAGGGCCGAGCGGGCATTGGGAACGGCCAACTTTTGTGCCAAAGCCATTTTGGCAAGAGCCGCCTGGGCATTTTTCGATGGCACGGGCGCAGGAAATCTTAGTAAATGTATATTTGTTTGATAAAAATTACGCAGCGGCCAATTGCTATCCTTCTATTTTATCTGCCCAAAAAATGTAGCGATGATCTAAATGTTCAAAAAAGGAGTTTGCATTTTTTGAAAAACCGACCAATTGAGCGAGGTGAGGCAGCATCATTTTGACGCGTAGCAAATGTGTATCTACGATTTGTGCGTCTGTGAATCTGTTAAAATCGGGATATCCATTTTCAACATATCCAAACGAAAATCTATTGGTTTTGCCAAGCAATAAATTATTGCCACCGAACGTCCGATTTTCAAAAACGTTGAGCATTGCACCACTGTCGTGGGTGTTTTTTTTCTGGCTGCGTGCCATGGTTTTCATGGTTTCTATGACGGATTGAATGGCTTCCACGAGTTGATGGATGACTGTCTTGTCATTGATATTGGTAGTCTCCACGCAATTTTGAATCTGCGCCATGGTTTTGTCAAACATGGTGCATGACCAGATTTCGGTGCTCGGAATTTGTTCAAAACAATGCCTGATTTCGCGGGAAGCATCTAAAATTTCTTGAATGGCGGGTTGTGTTATCCAGTTTTCGTCAAAATTGGGTGGCATCAAATTATTATAGATTGAGAGTGCCCTAATCCAATAATACAATTTAAAAGCGGCCAACAAGCGGCTATGTTTTAACCAAAAAATGGGTGTGTCGTCGGTTTTGTGCCAAAGATGGCCATTGCCGAGTTCCAATAATTTGTGGAGGTCGTGGTGCAAGGATTGGACATATTCTTTGGGTGAATTTTCGAGGGAAGTGGGCGAATCGAACACGAATTGATGTTTGATTTCGGGCAGGATTTCGGCCAAAGGGAATTTGAATTCCTTAGAAAGTGCCAATCCCTCGTCAAAAGTTAGCGGCGTTTTGCCGCTGCGGCGGTCGTAGGCTGCCGTTCTGGAAAGTTGAAAAAAAGAGGAAAGTGCGTCCAATTCGGCTTTTTTACTTTTGAATTGGGCGCTGACGTGTTCAAAAAGTTTTTGTTGGAATGGAAAATCTGTACCCATGGCAGGTTAGGTTTTGGGTTGCAAAGAGTTTTGTTGGAAATATCTCCCGCAAACACGGACGGGTAAAAATGTTGTCCGCGTTTGCTGAACAAAATTGAGGTTTTTATTTTTCTTGTCCAAAAATCACGGAAATAATTTTTTTTTGTCCAGAAATACAGACGGATTTTTTTTGTTGGACAATTGAAAATGCGTTGACTTTTGCAGTACTTTTTAAGAAGGACAGAATTTAATTGCAATTAAATTTGAAAACATTTTTTCACGCATCACCAAAATCTCGTACTCAATGAAACAACAATTGATTAAAAAGTACATTTTTTTATATTCACCATCAACTAATTTTTTTCAAAAACCATAGAGTGGGCAATTGATACTTGAATCATTGCCCACTCATAAAAATATAGCAAATGAAAAAATCAATAGCATATTTGATCAGTTTGGGCTTGCTTATTTTTGCTTCTTGCAAAAAAGACCCTGATTGCCCACCTGCTATTTCTTCTGGCAATAATTGTGAACTTTTTGCCCACCGCAGTTATCCTCAATTGGACATCAGTAACAATCCGGCTGCTTGGTACAAGGCAGATATTGAAGGTAGGTTTACAAGTGTAGGCACAGGTTATGAAGAAGGTGGTTTGTATTATGACCTTGCATTGTACAATGTTTATAGAACCACCACACCGGTTTTCAATCCAAACGGCACGGAAAAAAGATTTAATCTTTATCAGATGGGATTCAAATTGTTTAAAACCAAAGATTTTCTTGGAAAACCGTATGGGCTTTTGCGGCTTCGCTCTCCTTTTTTTGACAAGGATACTGTTGCAAACCAAATCCAATTTGTTGAAAATTTATTGACACCCGGAGAAAAATTAGTAGATGATGGCACGGATGAAGGCATTGGATGGAATATATATTTTGATTTAACAGAAACAATTACTTCGGCCAATCAAACAAATACAAGTGGCGCGCCCATGTTTACAAATGCAGCCTTTCAAAGTGTACCATTCAACAAATTTAAAATTACAGAAGTACAAAAAGAAGACTTGGGTGCAAGTGTCCGTTTTACATTTTTCTGTGAATTTCAGGGAGAACTTTACAGAGAAGCCACCAACCCTGCTGACGGTACTGACTATGGCAAATATTTCGGCAGGATAGAAAACGCCACCGCCAAATTTTACATAGACGTAAACAAATAAACACCATTCAAAATGCCAACCATCAAATTTGCCCCTTTTTTCACAGCATTTGTGTTGTTTTTTGTGTCTCAAAAAGAAATCTCGGCACAAAACCTGCGCGACACCACGCCCATTTTCATCAATTATGGTGGGCTTTTCAAAAATGGATATTATCTCAAAAGCGGCACGAAATATCCGCTGGGTTTTAATTTTTCCAATTTGGACAAGGAATTTAAAGATTTTCCGAAAGCACACGCGCTTTTTGTCAAAGGAAAAAAGAAAGAAGGCTGGTCAAAAGCCCTCGAAACGGTGGGTTCGTTGGCCACGATTGCAGGAATTATCCACATCGAAAACCAACTTTCGAAAGACAAAATCAACAGAAATCAAATAGAATGGGGTTTGACGGGCATTTTCGCAGGGATGCTCATCGAGTTTGCTTGGTCCGTGCCACTGTCAAAACGCGCCCGAAACCACATTAACGAAGCCGTTTATTGGCGTGGACTTGGGTATTAGAGAACCGAACGTCGGCAATGGTTGAAAAACGAAGGTCGAAAAGGCATTTTTGATTTCTGGGAACCCGGCCAGGCGGGTTGTTCGAACTATCCAATGGTTAGACAACAGCGGCCAACCCGCCAGTACATAAAATTTTAGGAAAAAAGTAAACCCAGCAGGTGAATTTCCGTGGGCAATTTTTACTTTTGCGCGGCTTTACGAAAACAGGGGTTTCCGAAAGGATATTCTGCCGACCCCAATTTTTTAAGATTCAATACCTAATTTTTTATGGCTAATATTGGTCGTATCAAACAAATCATTGGTGCAGTTGTCGATGTGGACTTCTCCGGCGAGAGCAGCCAACTGCCCGAAATTTTGAATGCGCTCGAAGTGAAACGCCCCGATGGCACTTCACTGATTTTAGAATGTCAACGCCACCTCGGCGAAGATTCCGTCCGCACAATCTCGATGGATTCCACCGATGGGTTGCGGCGCGGGATGGAAGTCTCGGACACCGGTTCACCGATTGCCATGCCAGTCGGCGAGGCGATTCGCGGACGTTTATTTAATGTGGTCGGCGAGGCAATTGATGGCATCGGCCATGTCGAAAAAGGCAAAGACGCCTATGTTATCCACCGCAAACCACCGGCCTATGAAGATCTTTCGACCGAGCGCGAAATTTTGTACACCGGTATCAAAGTCATTGATTTGATCGAACCGTATGCAAAAGGCGGCAAAATCGGTCTTTTCGGCGGCGCAGGCGTGGGCAAAACGGTGTTGATCATGGAATTGATCAATAACATCGCAAAGGCTTACGAAGGCACTTCGATTTTTGCAGGTGTCGGCGAACGCACCCGCGAAGGCAATGATTTGCTCCGCGAAATGATTGAATCGAACGTGATTAAATACGGCGAGGAATTCAAACATTCGATGGAAGCAGGCGGCTGGGATTTGTCGAAAGTGGACAAAAAAGAATTGGCCAAATCGCAAGCAACCCTCGTTTTTGGACAAATGAACGAACCACCGGGCGCGCGTGCGCGTGTTGCACTTTCTGGTTTGACACTCGCTGAATATTTCCGCGACGGCGATTTGAGCGATCCGGCAGGTGGCCGCGATATCTTGTTTTTTGTGGACAATATTTTCCGTTTCACGCAAGCGGGTTCGGAAGTTTCGGCTCTTTTGGGTCGGATGCCGTCGGCAGTGGGTTATCAACCGACCCTCGCGACCGAAATGGGTATCATGCAGGAGCGAATTACTTCGACAAAACGCGGTTCGATCACTTCGGTGCAAGCCGTTTACGTGCCTGCGGATGACTTGACCGACCCTGCGCCGGCCACGACTTTTGCCCACTTGGACGCGACGACGGTTTTGAGCCGGAAAATCGCATCGCTCGGAATTTACCCGGCGGTGGATCCGCTCGACTCGACTTCCCGGATTTTGGATCCAAAAGTTATCGGCGACGAACATTACAACTGCGCGCAACGGGTGAAAATGATTCTCCAACGTTACAACGAATTGCAGGATATCATCGCCATTTTGGGCATGGAAGAACTCTCGGATGATGACAAATTGGCGGTTCACCGCGCTCGCCGTGTGCAACGTTTCTTGTCGCAACCGTTTTTCGTGGCCGAGCAATTCACCGGTTTGCCGGGCGTTTTGGTGCCGATTGATGAAACGATCCGCGGTTTCAATATGATTATGGACGGCGAAGTGGACGAATATCCGGAAGCGGCTTTCAACCTCGTCGGCACGATTGACGACGCGATTGCGAAGGGTAAAAAATTGATGGCCGAAGCAAATAATTAATCTTAACTATGAACTATGAACTATGAACTATGAACTTTTGAGGTTTGTAGGTTTATAGTTCATAGTTCATAGTTCATAGTTTAAAGAAATATGAATTTATTGATTCTTTCTCCTGAAAAGGAAATTTTCTCCGGACAGGTAAAATCTGTCAAAGTTCCGGGGCAGGACGGACAATTTGAAATGCTCGAAAATCACGCGGCCATTGTCGCAGCGTTGGGTCGCGGCGAGGTTCGGATTATAAAATCTGACAACTCGCGCATGACTTTTGGCGTCGAAGGCGGTTTTGTCGAAATGATAAACAACGAAGTTTCGTTGCTCGTTTCCAGTGTGAAAGAGTGATTTTTTGGGGCAAAATTTCTTTTGAAAAAATAAAAAGGCGCGGTCAACTTCGGTTGCCGCGCCTTTTTTGTTTATTTTTTTGTAAAAAAATCACGCAGCCAAACTCTCCGCCTGCCGCATTTTCTGCTTTTCAGAATACGCCACCGCCGCATCCCGCACCCATTCCCCCTCTTCCCAAGCCTTCGTCCGCGTCCGAATTCGTTGTTTGTTGCACGGCCCGTTGCCTTTCACGACGTTCCAAAATTCGTCCCAATTTGGTGTCCCAAAATCGTAATGGCCACGTTCCGCGTTCCATTTCAAATCTGGGTCGGGCAAGGTGAGGTTCAAAACCTTGACCTGCTCCGCAATCATATCCACAAAACGCTGCCGCAATTCGTCGTTTGAAAAAAGTTTGATTTTCCATTTCATGCTCGTTTCCGAGTTCGTGGATTCACCATCCGGCGGGCCAAACATCATCACTGCCGGCCAAAACCAACGATTTATCGCTTCCTGAGCCATCTGTTTTTGCGCCTCGCTGCCCTGCGAAAGCACCAGTAAAATCTCAAAACCTTGCCGTTGGTGAAAACTTTCTTCCTTGCAAACCCGCACCATCGCCCTGCCGTACGGCCCGTACGAACTCCGGCAAATGGGGATTTGGTTCAAAATCGCCGCCCCGTCGACCAACCAACCGATCGCGCCCATGTCTGCCCACGAAATCGTCGGATAATTAAAAATGGACGAATATTTTGCCTTGCCAGAGTGCAATTCCTCGACCATCGTATCTCGATCAATGCCCAAAGTTTCGGCGGCGGAGTACAAATACAGGCCATGCCCGGCCTCGTCCTGCACTTTTGCGAGCAGGATTTTTTTTCGTTTCAGGCTCGGGGCGCGGGTAATCCAATTGCCTTCGGGCAACATCCCAACGATTTCGGAGTGCGCGTGCTGGCCGATTTGCCGGATCAAAGTTTTTCGATAGGCATCCGGCATCCAATCTTTTGGTTCGATGCGGATCCCAGCATCAATTTTTGCCTGAAATTCGGCTTCGAGGTCGTGTATTTTTTCTGATGGATTTGTCATTTTCAATAAAAATTTTGAGTTGCAAAAGTAGGAAATCAGGTTTTGGGAAACTGAAAATTCCCCCAAAATCTAAAACACTTTGAACAACCATGGGAACACGGAAAACACGGAGGACACGGAATTTCACGGAATTCTTGATTCAAAAAATTTTTGCCGTTGTTGGCGTCCTCGCCAACAACTATTTTTCGCTAAAAACTTCCGAAAAAAAATTGTTGGCGAGGACGCCAACAATGGCAAAAAAGTAGCCCTGCGGATTTCGGAAAATTGAAAATTTTCCGAAATCTCAGAACAATGGCTCTCCCACCGCACAAAATTTTGAAAAATTTTCCCCACTCCATCCATCATTGTACTTTGCACGCAATTCCAAAAAATCTTTCAAAGTAATCCAGTTCGAAATCCAAACCAACTGATGAAAAAATCTTTCCTCCATTTTTTGGTAGTTGCCCAGTTCATTTCCCCAATTCTTTTGTTTGGCCAATGCCCCCCGCCGGGAATGCCAGTCGCGGGCGGCACCTGCCTCACCGCGCCTCTGATTTGCGAAAATTTGGACGGCTACTGCGCCACCATCAGTTCAACAAACAATCCCGTTGCCTTCCCCGGTTGCGCCGGTTCGAATTTGAACAATGACGATTGGTTGGCATTTATCGCCGGCAGCACCCAGATTTCCATCCAAATTTCGCCCTCAAATTGCGTTTTGATGCCGCCATTTATGGGTTTGCAAGGCGCGATTTACAGTTCGTGCAGCAACCAAACGGCCAATGTTTTGGACGTTCAATGCCCCTGTTCGACCGTGCCGTTCATTTTGGAATCGGCCAATTTTGTGGTCGGCCAGACCTATTTTTTGGTTTTGGACGGCTGCATCAGCAATGTTTGCGATTTTTCAATCGACATCATTTCCGGCAGCACCGGCGCAGCTGCACCGCCAAATCCGGGAAATATCAGTGGCCCAAATTCGGTTTGCGAAAATTCCACGTCCATTTTCAGCCTCGCCGCCGTGCCGAATGCGTCCAATTATTCTTGGACTTTGACTCCCGCCATCGGCGATCTCGACCCCGAAAACAGCCCAAATCCGACCACCAACATCACGTGGACGTCCACCGGAACGACCCAACTTTGCGTCACGGCCTCGAACAATTGTCAATCCAACCCCACCCAATCCTGTAAAACCATCACTGTAAATCCTTCGCCGACTGCCGAAATGTCGGGCGGCGGATTGTTGTGCGACTCGAATCCGCCGGCCGTCCCGGTCGAAATCGAATTTTCAGGCAACGCGCCGTGGACATTTATTTACTCAAAAAACAACGTGAACCAATCCGCAATCACCACTTCCAGCAATCCGTACATTTTACAAATCACCATGCCCGGCGATTTTGAACTGATTTCGGTGACGAGCGGAGGCTGCCCCGGCACGGTTTCCGGCTCGGCAATCGTCAGTGGCTCAGATTTTGATATTTCTGGAATGACCGAAAATTCAACTTGCGGTTTGGAAAATGGCAGCATTAATTTATCAATTTCCGGCGGATCACCAGATTTTATCTTTTATTGGTCGAACGGTGAAAACATCGAAGACCTCGACGAGTTGCTCCCCGGAAATTTTTCCGTGACCGTTTTCGACGACAACGGCTGCTCGGCCACCGAAAATTTTACCGTCGGAAACACCTTCGTCAACATCAATATTTCTGGAAATACTTCGCCCAACACTTTTTGCGGCAGCACCGGAAACGGCAGCATCGAAACCAACATTTCGCCCGCCGACCCCAATTTTCAATTCGATTGGTCAAACGGCGAAAACACCCAAAATATCGCCGATTTGCTCCCCGGAAACTACCAAATCACCGTGATTTTGGGTTCAACTTGTTCAGAAACCGCCAATTTCACCGTCGCCGAAGAGCCCGATTTGCCTGAAATTGATGCCACGACCAACCCCACAATTTGCAATTTGGAAAATGGAAACATCGAAATTTCAATTTCCGGCGGCGTCGCACCGTTCAATTTTGATTGGTCGAACGGCAGTTTTTTCCAAAATCAAACCGACCTCGCCGCCGGAAATTACACCGTAACCGTCTCAGGCTCAGACGATTGCACCGCCGAACTTTCTATATTTCTGGAAAATGAAAACCCGGAAATCACCATTTTTGAATCCATCGAACCAAACACAAATTGTCTCGCTGGAAACGGCAGCATTTCTATTTTTCTCGACCCTGTCGATTCGCCGACCGGGCAGCCGTATCAAATTTTTTGGTCAAATGGCGACACCGGTTTTTCCATTTTCGATTTGCCCGCCGGCGATTTTTCAGTTTCAATAAATGATGCCGGATGCACTGCCGAAGCCAATTTTTTGGTAGAAAATGAAACCACCTCGCCCCTTTTTCAAGTTTTTTCCGAACCAGAAATTTGTGGGGCGAGCAACGGCAGCATCGAAATTGAAATCGTGGACGGCCTCGCACCTTTCGATTTTGAGTGGTCGAACGGCAGTTTTTTACAAAATCAAAACAGCCTCGCCGCCGGAAATTACATTTTGACGGCCACCGATTTTGGCGGCTGCACGGCCACGCTCGAAGTTGAAATTTTGAATGAATCCGTCCCGCCCACCGCGACCGCCGTGCCGACCGCCGAAATTTGTGGCCAAAACAACGGTGCTATCAATCTCACGGCCACTACTTCAAACTTGCCGATGACTTTTTTGTGGTCAAATAATGCCGTTTCGGAAGATTTGTCCGGCCTGCCCGCTGGAAATTTTACGGCAACCGTCACCGATTTTTTGGGATGCTCGACCACCGTTTCGGCGACCGTCGGCAGCACTGATTTTTTGATAAATATTTCCGCCACCACCTCGCCCAACACTTCGTGCGCGACTCCGAACGGCAGCATTTTTGTAAATACTTCGCCCCAAAACCCACCATTTGGAAATTACAATTTCGCGTGGTCGAGCGGCGAAACGACCCAAAATTTGACCAATTTGGCGGCTGGAAATTACATTTTGACCGTTTCAGCAGGTGGAAATTGCACGGCGACCGACACATTTTCGGTGGCCAACCAAGCCGTTTTTCCTGAAATTTCTGAAAATATTTCGCCCACGATTTGCAACGATTCGAGTGGTGCGATTGATTTGACCATCTCGCCAGCGGCTCTCTCGCCGTGCATTTTTTCATGGTCAAACAATTCAAAAACGGAAGATTTGACCAATTTGACTGCCGGAAATTACACCGTGACCGTCACCGCCGCGAACGGTTGCACCGTTTCAAAAACCGAAAATGTGCCGAACAACAGTTCAAATTTTCAAATTTCCGGCACCGCCACGCCCGTCGTTCGATGCGATTCGCCGAACGGTTCGGTTGTTTTGACCGTCTCGCCACCATCTGGAAATTATGTTTTTTTGTGGTCGAACGGCGCAACGACGCCAGATTTGAGCGGTCTGTCGCCGGGTAATTTTTCGGTTGTGGTCAATATTTCCGGTTCGGTTTCTTGCCCCGCCGCCGCCAATTTTTCGGTTTTGGACAACCGTGTTTTGCCTTCGCTTTCGCAAAATATTTTGCCCACAACCTGCGGCGAGGCCAACGGAAACATCAATTTGACAGTCGGCGGCGGCCAATTTCCCTACCTTTTTGATTGGTCAAATGGTGAAAAAACCCAAAATCTCGACTCACTCGTCGCTGGAAATTACGCCGTTTCGGTCTCGGACGCGAACGGTTGCTCGGCTTCGGCGACCGTCAATTTGCCCGACAACCCGACCGATTTTGACATCATTTCAAAAGTAAAACCCAACAATTTTTGTCCCGCCTCAGGCGGGACGAACGGTGAAATTGACCTCATTTTGAGTCCGCCGGGAAATTTTTCGTTCGCGTGGTCGAACAATTTTCCCAACCTCGACCAACAAAATCTGCCGGCCGGAAACTATTCAATCACCGTGACGCTCGGCCAACACTGCACAAAAACCGCCGATTTTTTGATTGAAAACCAGCAGATTTTGCCCGAAATTTCAGGAAAAATCAGCCCAGATATTTGCAACGGCGGCGTCGGAAACATTGATTTGACGACCGTCGGAGTCGCCCCGCTCTCCTTTTTTTGGTCAAATGGCGCGGCAACCGAGGATTTGACAAACCTATTTTCTGGCAATTTTTCAGTCACCGCGACGGCTGCAAATGGCTGCACGGCCACCCAAAATTTTTCAGTCAGAAACAACTCCAACACATTCACTTTCAACGGTTTAGCAACAGAAAACACGAGTTGCACCAGCCCGAACGGCACCGTTTTTTTAACTTTAAATCCAAGTCAACCGGCGTCTGGAAATTACATTTTTTTGTGGTCAAACGGCGCGACGACCCAAAATTTGGGCAACCTGCCGCCCGGCAATTTTTCGGTGACGATTTCGGATGGCGGCACCTGCAGCGCCGCCGCAAATTTTTTGGTGGAAAACAAAACGCCCGCCCCCAAAATTTCCGGCACGGCTACCGACGTAAAATGTTTTGGTGAAAAAACGGGCGCGATCAATTTTTCAATTTCCGACGGCCAACCGCCCTATTTTTTGGATTGGTCGCCCGCTGTCGCTGACCCAAATTCACCACAAAATTTGCCTGCCGGAAATTACAATTTGACCGCGACCGACGCGGTGGGCTGTTTTTCGACCGCCAATTTTTCGGTTGCCGAACCCACCGCCGCCCTCGATTTTCAATGCCAAAAAATTTCGGACGTTTCGATTCCCGGCACGGCAGACGGCGGGGCGCAGCTGTTTTTTGACGGTGGAACGATGCCATATTTTTTCGATTGGTCGCCCGGCGGCGGCCAGCCGTCGGCAGTTTCCGGGGACGTTTTTGACTTAAATAATTTGCCTGCCGGAAATTTTTCGGCCACCGCGACCGATGCCAACGGCTGCACCGCCACCTGCGATTTTCAAATTTCAACCACGACCTCAAATTGCCAAACAGCCGTCGGCACGATGGACATTTTAGCAAAAAGAATTTGTGGAAATGGTTGTTTTTCAGCGACTTACAACCCAACCGGGCAAATTTTGGACGCCGACGACGGCTTGCAATTTATTTTGCACACGGGCAGCGGCACTCAAATTTTGGGCGAAATCGCCCGCGCCGACCAGCCAAATTTTTGCTTCGACTCCTCAAAAATGGACTTCGGGATCACTTATTTTGTCTCCGCCGTCGCCGGAAATTTGGACGCCGCCGGGCAAGTTGATTTGTCCGAAAAATGCACGGTCGTCGCGCCGGGAACGCCCATTTTATTTTTAAAAATTCCGACAGCAACCATCGCCCCGCACTCGGATTTGAATTGTTTTTTTAAAAAAATCAGCCTCGCGGGTTCGTCCGATTTGCCGGGCGCAAGTTTTTCATGGTCGGCTGAAAATGGTGGACAAATTTCGAGTTTGACCAATTTTCCAAATATTTTGGCAACGGCTGCGGGCGATTTCCAATTAATTATTTCGGTAAATGGTTGCGCTGACACCACAACAACGTCAGTCGCGGATTTTTCAAACCTCATTTCGGCAGCGATTTTGGCAGACCCGGCGGCGGTTTTGGATTGCAAAATCAAGACCGTGAATTTGTCCGCCGAAGTTTCCGGCAGCCAAAATTTGGAAATAAATTGGTTGGCGAACGGCACGCAATTTTCTCAAAATCAACAAATTACGGTCGAAGCGGCGGGCATTTTTTCACTCGTCGCGCTCGATACTTTGACTTTTTGCAGCGACACCGCGAGCCTCGAAATTTTGGAAAATGAAAAATATCCGCCGCTCGTCGTCGCGCCCGTTTTGCCATTGACCTGCGCCGATTCTATCGTGATTTTGCAGGGCAGTTCCCCGATTCAAAACATTGATTTTCAATGGTTTCAGTTGGTTGGGGCGGACACAATTTTGGTAAAAAATGGGGCAACGGCTGCCGTAAAATTTCCCGGGAAATACCTGTTTTTTGGCCGCGACAAGACGAACGGCTGCACCAATTTCACCTCCCAAACCGTCCTCGCCGACCTGCAAAAACCGATTGCCGATGCCGGAAATTCTTTCATTTTGGATTGTTTTTCGCCCACTCAATTTTTGGACGGCAGTAATTCGGCGAGCGGCGGCGGCATTTTGCAATATTTTTGGACAACTTTTGATGGAAATTTTGTGGCCGGAAATACAAGTTCAAAACCAGAAATCAACCATGCCGGAACCTATTCTTTGACCGTGACCGATGCCAAAAACGGCTGCACGGACACTGATGAAATTGCAATTTTTTCAAATGCACCGACCCTCGAAACAGTTGTCGTCCAACCAAAATGTTTTGGTGAAAAAGGCAGTTTGGATTTGTCAAAAACGACGGGGGGCACGCCCCCGTTTCGATTTTCGGCGGACGGCGGCTCGACCTTTTCTGACCAAAAAATTTACCAAAATTTGGCCGACGGCGACTACTTTTTGGTGGTTCAAGATGCGCTCGGCTGCGAAGATTTGGACACCACGCGCCTCGCCGCGCCACCACTTTTGACCCTCGATTTGACTGCCGAAAAAACCCTTGTTTTGGGTGAAACCTATCAAATTTTGGCAAATTCCAATGTTTTTCAGGCAAATTTGGCCTCCATCGTTTGGACACCGACGGCGGGTTTGAGTTGTTCAAATTGCCTCGAACCGCTCGCCCAGCCCACCAAAACGACCCGTTTTAAAATTGAAATTGAAGACCTCGCGGGCTGCCGTGCTGCGGATGAAATTTTGTTGAAAGTGGTGCGCGGCCATGTTTTTGTGCCCAATGTTTTCAATCCGAACAGCGGTTTGGGCAATGAAAAATTGACCGTTTTTGCCGACCCGCGCAGCGTGAAAAAAGTAAAATCGCTGCTGGTTTTTGACCGCTGGGGCGAGCGCGTTTTTGAAAATTTTGATTTTCAACCGAATGACCAGGCGGCGGGTTGGGATGGGAAATTTCTGGGAAAAAATCTTGCGCCAGCCGTGTTTGTTTGGGTGGCGGAGGTGGAATTTTTTGATGGGGAAATTGAGATTTTGAGTGGGGACGTGCTTTTGCGACGATGATCGAAAGACTCCGCGACACGAAAAAACCCTATTTCAAAATCCCCAACGACCAGTCCACCGCTACCCGTGCTTTTTGGTACTCTCCGAGCAATTTTGCGAGTTTTAGGTTGGCTTCCAACAGTTTTTGCTCGCGGGAATTGATCAAAAAAACAGTGCTTTCTCCGATCGAAAATTTCTCCTGCTCGCCTTCCAGCATCCTTCGGTAATTTTCGGTGATGCTTTGAAAAAGTGCAATTTGCTCCGCCAAAGTATTCAAATCATTGGCATAGCCACGCAGTTTGTTTTCCAATTCCCGCGTTTTTTGATCGAGTGCGGCGGCGGTTGCAGCGATTTTGATCTGCGTTTTTTGCAAATCCCCGCGTGCTTTCCGATTGGGAATGGGGTATGAAAAATGTGCCCCGAATTTGACGTTGTTTACAAAAACATCCTCAAAACCCTCGTTTCCAGGAAAAAACGACCAGCCAGATGCCAAAAAATTGTACGAAAAATTGAGTTCAGGTTTTCGGTTTTCATTTTTCAAACGGCGTTCGATTTCCAAAATTTCCAATTTCAAAAATGAAGCGCGAACCGCCGGATGGGTTCCGCGCACCTGTTGGTTGAAATTTGTCAAAACCGTCTCGTCCATTATTTTCAAATCCAAAATCGGCAGCGGCGGCGCGGTCTGCAAATCCTTAAAATTGGTGGCATCGGGCGGAGTTTGCCACAAAAAGTTGTTCAACAAAATTGCGGCTTCCCGTGCCTCCTGTTGCTTTTCGACAAGTTCAAATTGCCGGGTCTGCACCAAAATAAAGGCTTCCAGAGTATCGATCGCCGATTTGTCGCCCTGCTTAAAATTTTCGCGCAAGCCTACAAATCTGACCTGCGCCCGATCGAGCGATTGCTCCAAAATTCTGACCTGTTCGCGTGCCACGACCCACGACCAGTACGATTTCGCAGCTGCAAAAAACAGATCGTTCAAAGCCACAAGTCGTTCGTTTTCAGCCAGTTGGATGCCTTTTTTCGCCTGAAAAAGGGTTGCACGTCGGTCGTCCAAAATCAGCCCACGACCGACCGTCCAATCCAAACCAGCGATGGCCTGCCCGGCTGCGGGCAGTGTTTTTTCCGGATCCAAAAAATTGCCAGATGCCGTGGAAAAGCCCGTTTTTAACTCCAAACCGTACCAAGTTGGCAATTTTACGCCATACTCCCCGATGGAAAAATAGGTTTTGTCCTTAAAGATTTTGCTGTCGTAGTCGCCAAAAAGTTTCATATCAAAGCCGCCCTGTGATTTCAAAAGCTCAGCACGGGCAGCATCTGCAAACAAATTGGCCTGTATTGTCGCCGGGTGATTTTGGCGCAGCGTGGCAAAAACATATTCCAGAAAGAGGGGCGTTTGGGCATCCATTTTTGTCAAAAATACAAAAAAGAAAAACCATCCGAAAATTCTATTTGGCATTTTTTAAAGGCATTTTTGGTTTGTCCACACTTTCTTTTCCACCTGTTTTTTCACTTTTAGATTTGTCTTTTTTGTCAGCATTGGTGGGCGCGAGGGGTAAGTTCTGGTAAAAATCGGGCGGGAAACCGTTCAGCGAACGCCATAATTCGTACCAAACCGGCACGTTTTTGAGCAATGCGATCCCTTTTGCACCGCCACCGACCCGGAGTTCGTCCGGCCATTTTTCCTGCGAAGGGTCGGGAGAAACGAGCACCCGAAACTTGCCATTTGCACTGATATTCCTGTCAATGGCGGCCACACGGCCCGAAAAAGTGCCAAAAGATTGGTTCGGCCAGCCCGAAAAAAAGAAGGCTGGCCAGCCATCGAACAAAAAACGCACCTCTTGCCCGACCAAAACCAGCGGCAGATCCATCGGTTTGACAAAAATTTCGACCGCCAAATCCACGCCTGCCGGCAAAATGCTCACCACCGGGTCGCCTTCTTTCAAAATCTCGCCGAGGCCGGGCTGTATTGCCTGCACCACAAAACCGTCCTGCGGCGCGGTGATGTAATAAAAAGTGGCACGGCGGGTATAGTTTTCTTGATCAATTTTCAGTTTTCCAACGGTCGCCGTGGCATCAAATTGGTCGGAAATCGTGCTGAACTTTTCGGATTGGGCTTTGGCAATTTTGTTGGCAAACTCGTTTTTGGTCAGTGTCAGTTCGACTTTTGCATTTTCGAGTTCCGAGCGGCTGATGTTCAGTTTGTTTTCCGCGCTGGCCGTTTTGGCGTTTGTTTCCTGCAATTTCAGTTTTTTTTCTTCCAATTCGGTCAAGGATTTTAGGCCTTTTTCGTGCAGGTTTTTGGTGCCTTCCAACTGCCTTTCGGCCACTTTTTTGTCCAAAATTGCCCGTTCGAGGTCGGCGCGGTCGCTGGCGATTTTAAGTTCGGCTTGCTGGATTTTGTTCCGAATTTGGTCGGTTTTGCTCACCAATTCGGCCTGCATGGCTGTTATTTGATTTTCGAGTGCCGCTACTTTTTGGGAGTAGGCGGCGATGGACTGTGTTTTTGCGGCAACTTGCTCGCCTGTCCGACCGACCAAATTTGGGTCAAAATAATCGGTTTTGACCTCCGACAAAAACACGATGGTGTCCCCTTTTTGCACCCGCTGCCCCTCGGCAACGTACCATTTTTCGATGCGCCCGGCAATGGTGGCGTGGATGGTCTGCGGTCGGTGGGCAGGTTGGAGGGTCGTCAATCGTCCATCGGCGCGGATACTTTGCGTCCACGGCAGGAACAAAAAAACCAAAAACAGCCCCGAAAAAATGAGCAGGACTTTTTTGAAAGAAAAATGATACTGCCCCAGCTGCAACCGCTTGTAGGATTGCAAATTTTGGGTGCCGACCATGGATCGGATATTGTTGTCTGAAAGGTTGAGCATGTATTTGAGTTTTATTCTTCGGGTTGGGTTTTTAGGACCCATTCGAAATGCGGTGTTTTTCGTATCTCCGAAAATGCGCCGGAAGCCACGATTTCACCGTTTTTCAGCACCAAAACTCGGTCGCAAAGTGCTGCCAGCATGGGGTCGTCGGTGGAAACAAGCACCGTCCACGCATTTTTTGGGTCGGTCAATAATTTGCTGATTTTCAATCGTTCGCGGGCATTGAGTTTCTGGAGCGGATCTTCCAAAACCAAAAACGATGGCGTGCTAACGATTGCCCGCGCCAACAAAATTTTGGCCACCACGCTGCCGGGCAGGTTTTTTCCACCGGGCAAAAGTTCAAAATTGAGCCCCTGCGACTCGTTTTGAAAAAAAACAGAAAGGCCAACGCCATCGCAGATTTCCATGGTTTTTGCAAGCGGGATATCGCGCCCGAGCAGGATGTTTTCGAGCAACGTGCCTTTGAAAATATCTTCTTGGCTCGAAATGTCGCCGATGTTTTCGCGCAAAATATTGATATCCAGACTTTTAACAGGCAAATTGTTAAAAAGGAGGTTGCCCGTAAATTCCTGAATCAACCCAGAATTTATCTGCATCAAAGTACTTCTGCCAGAGGAATTGTACCCGACGAGCGCGATTTTTTCGCCTGCTTCGATTTTAAAATCCAAGTTTTTCAACGTTGGTTGGTCGCGGTCGTCAAATTGATGGCTGAGGTTGCGCCACTCGACTGTGAGTTTTTTGTCCGAGCAAATTTCCTTTAAATCAATGCCTTCAGATTTTTCGAGCGACAAATCAGTGAATTGTCCGATTTTTTCGGTCGAAGTCAGCACATCGTACACCGTACTGTTTAATAAAATGATTTTTTCCAGCGAATCGGCCACGAAAATGACCAAAATTTCGGCAGCGACGAATTGCCCCAAATTCAAACTGTTTTCCATGACCAAAATCCCGCCCGCCACCAAAAAACCGCCAATCACAGCAACGCGCAAAAAAAGACTGGAAAAAAACTGAAATACCAGTACCCGGAAATGTTTTTTCCGGGCGTCGAGGTACCCGACCAGCAGTTCGTCGGTGCGCCGGACGGGGGTTTCGTGCTGCCCCGCCAGTTTAAAAGTGGCTGCCACACGGCCCACTTCTTCGAGCCAAAACGCGATTTTGTACTTATATTTCGATTCTTTTAAGCTAGATTCGAGGCCGGGCAAGAAACTCGACCATAAAATCAGCCCCAAAAACACCAGGACGATCACCGAAAACGTCAAAAACACAGTGTGGTAAAAAGATAAAACCACGAGGCTGATGAGCATTTGCAAAATGGCTGCGCTGCCGTCGATCACGATTTTTGGCAGGCCTTTTTGAATGGTCAAGGTGTCGAAAAAACGGTTCACAAGTTCTGGGAGGTGCTCTTTTCTAAGTTTTTCGAGCTGTAGGTGGGGGATCCGAACAGCAAATTCGAGGGCAGAATCGGTCATCAACTGGCGTTGCAGGTGCTCGGTGGCCGAAATCTGCAGGTATTTTAAAATGCCAATAAAAATTAGCCCAAAAACAATGGCCAAAACCAGCACGGCCCACGAAGCAGATATGCTGCCCCCTGCAATCTGACCCAAAATTGCCTGGATGCCGAGCGGCAAAGTCAGGTTCAGAAGGCCAATAAAAACGGCGTAAAACAAAACCAGATTCAGCGTCCGGCGGTGCAAATGGGTCAGCCGAAAAAGCCTTTGCAGCGGGGTTGGCGCGTTTTTTTGTGGTTTTTCCATCAAATTTTAGGTAAGTAAATCATGGATAAAAGCGTTTTTGCCCAAGTTTGGTTTAAAATATGGGCCGATTTTTTTCAATTTTGAAAACCGAGAATATTTTGAACAAAAGTTTTTATCGAAACTCCATCTTCCAACGCCCGAATAAACGCGCTGCCAACAATTCCACCCGCCAAATGCCGCGAAGCAATCTCAAAATTTTCCGCCCCCGCAATCCCAAAACCGACCAAAACTGGGTTTTTCAAATGCATTTCGGCCAGTTTTTGAAAATATTTTTCCTGCGTTTCATCAAAAACGCCCGCTTTTCCAGTCGTCGAAGCCGTTGAAACAGCGTACAAAAAACCGCCGCTCGCCGCGTCGAGTTGCCGAATCCGCGCCTCCGAAGTTTGTGGCGTGACCAAAAAAACGAGGTGCAGGCCATATTTTTCCAACGTTTTTTGGTGAAAATTTTCAAATTCCCAGAGCGGCAAATCGGGCAAAATCAATCCGTCCACGCCAATTTCTTGGCATTTTTTGCAAAAATTTTCAAAACCAAACTGCAAAACAGGGTTCAGATAACCCATCAAAATGACGGGCAACTCGGTTTCCGAACGCATATTTTCCAACTGCCGAAAAAGCAAATCGAGCGACATCCCATTTTCCAAAGCCCGGTGGCTCGATGCCTGAATCGTTTGGCCGTCGGCGAGCGGATCAGAAAATGGCATTCCGATTTCCACCAAATCGGCTCCGGCTGCGTCCAATTCGAGTAAAATTCGGCGGGTGTCGTCCAAATTTGGATGTCCGGCGGTGAAAAAAACGGACAAAACTTGGCTGCGTTTTTTTTCGAATAATTTATCTAACCTGTTCATTTTCAATTATTTAAAGGTTTTCGGCATTCATGTAAGTCTGCAAATCCTTGTCCCCGCGCCCCGACAAACAAATCACGACGACCTCGTTTTTCAAAAAAGAAACCTGTTCCAAAAGTGAAACCGCGTGCGCCGATTCGAGTGCCGGAATGATGCCTTCGAGCCTCGCCAAAAGTTGCGCCGCAGCCAAAGCCTCGGCATCGGAGACCGGCAAATACGTCGCCCGACCCGTCGCCGCAAGGTGCGAATGCAGCGGCCCGACGCCCGGATAATCCAAACCTGCCGAAATTGAATGCGGCTCAACTATTTGACCGTCAGCGGTTTGTATCAAATAAGAGAGGCTGCCGTGCAAAATTCCGGGGCGACCGAGGGCGATGGTGGCTGCCGTTTTTCCAGTCGTCACGCCATGTCCTGCGGCTTCGGCGGCCAATAATCTGACCGATTTTTTTTTCAAAAAATGGTAAAACGCGCCCGCCGCGTTCGAGCCGCCGCCGACGCAGGCAAGCACGGCATCGGGCAGTTTTTGGCCGGTTTGCTGCGGGATTTGCCACAAAAGTTCTTCGGAAATCACCGATTGCAGCCGCGAAACGAGGTCAGGATACGGGTGCGGCCCGACGACCGAACCGATAATATAATGTGTGTCGGTCGGGTTCGAAATCCAGTCGCGGATAGCCTCGTTCGTCGCGTCCTTCAAAGTCGCGCTGCCGGAAGTGGCCGGAATGACCGTCGCGCCGAGCATTTTCATGCGCGCCACGTTCGGGGCTTGCCGCGCGATGTCCACCGAACCCATGTAAATCACGCATTTCAAACCCATCAAAGCACAAACGGTGGCCGTCGCAACGCCGTGCTGCCCGGCCCCGGTTTCGGCGATGATCCGGGTTTTTCCCAGTTTTTGAGCGAGCAAAATTTGGCCGACGGTGTTGTTGATTTTGTGCGCACCGGTGTGGCAGAGGTCTTCTCTTTTTAAAAAAATGCGCGTATTGTATTTGTTTGAAAGCCGTTTTGCCTCAAAAAGCGGAGTCGGGCGACCGACGTAATTTTTCAAAAGGTCTCGAAATTCAGTCTGAAATTCTTGGCTTCCCAAAATTTCGAGGTAGCAATTTTGAAGTTCCTCGACGTTGGCCTGCAACATTTCGGGGACGAACGCGCCGCCGAAATTTCCAAAATAGCCCTGCTCGTTGACCTGAAAATTTTTGGCCGTCGCGCCTGCCCGGATTTGCTGGCGAAAACGGGCGACTTCGCCCACATTTTTCAGGCCGGGCGCGGTCTCGAAACACGAATTGATGTCCACGCCCGCGAGTTTCGGATGTGAAATTTTTACAATTTTTTCGGCATCGTCGGCTGCGATTCCGCCGGACAAAAAGAAGGGCGTTTCGCCCCGGTATTTTTTCAAAATTGACCAATCAAACGGCATCCCGTTGCCGCCGGGTGCGTCGCCTTTTGTGTCAAAAAGGAAAAAATCAGCGACGTTTTCGTAGATTTTTGTTTTTGAAAAATCAAAATCCGAACCGACTGAAAATGCCTTGATGACTTGCAAACCACTGTTTTTCAACAATTTACAATCTTCTGGCGATTCGTTGCCGTGCAATTGAATGGCGTCCAAACCATATTTTTCGGCAGTCGCCAAAATTTGCGCGGGTTGTTCGTCCACGAAAACGCCGACCTTTTTTGCACCTGAAATTTTTCGGGAAAAACCTTCGTCCAGCACGTCGCCAGCATGCCGTTTTGAGTTTTTGTAAAAAATAAAACCCACGAAATCGGGCTGCAATTCGAGCAAGCGTTCGATGTTTTTGGGGTCGCGGAGGCCGCAGATTTTTAGTTTCATAATTGTTGGATAAATTCAAGACAAGCCATTTCTGGCCGTTCGTTTTTCATAAAATTTTCGCCAATCAACAAGCCATCGAACCCGGCGGCGAGCAATTTTTTGGCAGTCGCGGGGTCAGAAATTCCGCTTTCCGAAATTTTGGCGACCGTTTTTGGCAACAAATCCAGCAACCGGATCGAGTGTTCGATGTCCACTTTGAAATCTTTCAAATTGCGGTTGTTCACGCCCACGACTTGGATATTTTCAGAAAAAACATCCAATTCCCGCTCGTCGTGGATTTCCAAAAGGACTTGCAAACCGAGAGAATTGGCGGTTTTTGAAAGATTTTTTACCTCCTTTTTGGTCAAATTTGCGGCAATCAACAAAATCGCGTCGGCTCCGATGGATTTGGCTTCGAGGATTTGAAACTCGTCCACGACAAAATCTTTTTGCAAAATGGGGCAAAAATTGACCGCCCGCGCCGCCCGCAAATCGTCGAATTTTCCACCAAAAAAGGTCGTGTCCGTCAAAATCGAAAGTGCCGCCGCGCCGGATTTTACATAACCTGTCGTGACTGTTTCGACATCGGCGAGGCCATTTATCAAGCCTTTCGACGGCGAGCGGCGTTTGAATTCAGCGATGATTCCGGGCGGTTTTTCTTTGATATTTTTCGCCAGCGGCACGCAGGTTCGGGCGAAAAACGGGCTGTTCTCCAATGTTTTTATTGAAAAAAGTGCTTTTCGGTTGGCGACTTCGCGTTTTTTGTGGGCGATGATTTTTTGTAAAATATTCATTTTTGGGTCCGCAAAACGTCGTCGAGGTTTTAAACCTCGACGACGTTCCGTTCATCTTTTTTAATTTAAAGAAATCAGTTTTTTTAAAGCCCTTTTCGCCCGGCCAGATTCCAAAGATTCGGTCGCGGCGGCGATGCCTTCCTCCAAATTTTTGGCGATGCCGCAACATTTCAAAGCCAGCGCGGCGTTGGCCACGACGACCCGTTTTTGTGGCACAGTGCCTTGACTTTCAAGGATTTGGATGAAAATTTTCGCGGCGTCGTCCACCGTTTCGCCGCCAAAAATGTCGGTTTCGGAAACCGCGCCGCCGAAATTTTCGGGCAGCAAATTGGCCTCGCCGTCGTGGAAAAAACAAGCCGCCGGGGCAGTCAACGAGACTTCATCGTAGCCTCCGTGCGTGTGGACAATGGCAAATTTTTTCCCAGATTCCTGCAAAATATATCGGTAAATCCGCCCCAGTTCGAGGTTGAAAACGCCGGTCAATTGGGCGGCGGGCGAGGCCGGATTGACCAACGGGCCGAGCATATTGAAAAAAGTTTTGATGCCGAGCGCACGTCGGACGGGCGCGACATTTTTCAAAGCGGGGTGAAAAAGTGGCGCGTGCAAAAAGCAAATCCCCGCTTCGTCAAGTTCGCGGCGCAGCGCGTCGTTGTCATTTTTGAAAATGTAGCCCAATTTTTCCATGACATTCGACGAGCCGCAGACCGACGAAACGCCGTAATTTCCATGTTTTGCAACTTTCGCGCCCGCGCCCGCTGCGACGAACGAGGCCAAAGTTGAAATGTTAAAAGTGTTTTTTGCATCGCCGCCCGTGCCGCACAAATCGAGGGTCGGCGTGCCGTCAAAATCAACGCGGCGGCAAAGTTCGAGGAGCGCGTCGCGGAAACCGGCGAGTTCCTCGACCGCGATATTTCGCATCAAATACACGGTGATAAAAGCCGCGATTTGTGCTTCATTGCATTGATTCTGAGCGATTTGCATCAGCGCGGCGCGTGCCTCGGCGCGGCTGAGTTTTCGGTGTTCGATGAGATGATTGAGTATATTTTTCATGTTTTTTTAGTTGGTGAATGCCATAAAAGAAAAGACATTTTTTTAAAAAATGTCTTTTCTAATCAGTCAACCAATTTTCCAAAATCTGTTTTCCGTGCAGCGTCATCACCGATTCGGGGTGAAACTGCACGCCGCAAACATCAAATTCCCGGTGGCGCATCGCCATGATTTGCCCGGTTTCGTCCTCGCAAGTCACCTGCAAAATTTCGGGCAAACCGTCCCGCGAAACCACCCAAGAATGATAACGACCTGCGTCAAAATTTTGTGGGATATTTTGAAAAATCGGTTCGTCCAGCGCGGTCACGGTCATCGAAGTGGCGACGCCGTGAAACACATTTTCCAAATTTTCGAGCCGCCCGCCGAACACTTCGCCGATGGCTTGCAGGCCGAGGCAGACGCCAAAAATGGGTTTTTTCCCGGCCAATTTTTCAATGACCTCGCACAAAATCCCAGATTCGCGGGGCAGACCGGGACCGGGCGACAGCACGATTTTGTCGTATTTTTCAACTTCGGCGACCGTGATTTTGTCGTTGCGAAAAACATCGGGGCGCGTGCCTGTGATTTCCTCGATGTATTGAACGAGGTTGTAAGTGAACGAATCGTAGTTATCTAAAATCAGGATTTTCATAAAAAATGAAATTTGAAAATGGTTTTTTGAAATTTTTCAAAATGACGCTGCCAATTTCACAGCCCGCCGCAGCGCACCGATTTTGTTAAAAACTTCCTGGGTTTCCGACTCTTCGTCGGAATATTTCACGACACCCGCCCCGGCCTGAAAATGCAACGTATTGTTTTTTGACAAAAAAGAACGAATCAAAATCGCGTGGTTCATCTCGTTCTCAAAATTGAAAAAACCGATGCAGCCGCCGTAAAATCCGCGAGGCTGCGGTTCGAGGTGGTCAATAATTTGCATGGCGCGAAATTTTGGCGCGCCGGAAAGTGTGCCCGCCGGAAAAGTCTCGCCGAGCAACCGCACCCGCGAGGCATCGACTGGAAATTCGCCCTCGACCGTCGAAACGAGGTGGATGACGTGGCTGAAAAATTGCACGTCTTTCAACATCGAAACGCGCACTTTTCGGGCAATCCGGCTCAAATCATTGCGGGCGAGATCGACGAGCATGATGTGCTCGGCATTTTCTTTCGGGTCGGCCACGAGGTGTTCGACGGCGGCGCGATCGGCGTTGTCGTCACCGGTTCGGCGCACGGTTCCGGCGATTGGGTTGATGATGGCTTTCTTTTTTTCGCCGTGCGCCGTCTGCCGTCCGCCATCCGCCGTCACTCGGATTTGGGCTTCGGGCGACGAGCCAAACAAGCGAAAATCGCCAAAATCAAAGTAAAAAAGGTACGGCGAAGGGTTCACGGAACGCAGCGCGCGGTACACATTGAACTCGTCGCCCGTGAATTTTTGGGAAAATTGGCGCGACACGACGACCTGAAAAACATCGCCACGCTGGCAGTGGTTTTTTCCGGCCGTGACCATTTTTTTGAAAAAATCATCGGTCATGTTGGTCTGTTCGTCGCCCTCGATTTGAAATTTGAAACTGGGGAAAACGGGCGAGGCAATCAAGTTTTCGAGGTCGTCGATGCGCGAAATTTGGCCGTTCGGCAGGTTTTCGAGGAGCGTCATCGTGTCTTTAAAATGGTCGATGCACACCACGAACCGGAACAAACGATAGCAAAGCAGGGGGATTTTTCGGTCAATTTGGGGCCGGTCGGCGAGTTCGATATTTTCAAAAAACTGCACCGCGTCGTAGGTTGAGTAGCCGAAAAAACCGTTGAATTTTCGGGCGGTTTTGGTCTCGGTTTCGATTTGAAATTGGTTGAAAAAATCATCCAAGGCATTGAAAATCAGCGAGTTGGCCGCTATTTTTTTTGAAATTTTTTGGCCGCCGGGCAATTCAGTTTCCAGTCGGTCGTCGTGCAAAGTGACCCCGGCAATCGGGTCGAGGCACAAAAACGAGAGGCTGTTTTCTTTGGCATGGTAATCCGAACTTTCGAGCAAAAGTGCGCCCGGAAACCTGTCGCGGAGCCGCAAATAAAGGCTCACCGGAGTGATGGTGTCGGCGGGCAGTTTTTTTTCGAGGACTTGAATTTTCATTTTTGAAAAAAGTGGATTGAGTTGATTTTTTGACCAACAAAAAAGGCTCACCGCGTGCGGTGAGCCTTTTTTGTTGTTGAAATTCAGGATTTCAAAAATACCAAAAAGACAAATTACCGGCGCGGATGCGTTTCGGAAACTTGCCACCAATTGATGTTTTTGAAATTGAAATTTTGCATCGTCAAATATTTTTTTGATGGGTCAAAGTAACGGCGGCATTTTTCAGAGAAACAAGCCGCGCTGGTTTTTTTATTTTAAAATATTTTTTTCCAAAATTTTAAAACTTTGAAAACCAATAGTTTGCGTTCATTTTAGTCCTGCAAAATTTTTCGCAGAATTGGTGTCGCACTTCATCCAATCGGGAACGGGGTCGCCGGTTTCGGCGAGGAACGCGACTTTTCCGGCATCGGTCACACGGAATTTCCAGACGTGGGCCTTGCCTTTTCCACTCGACCACGAGCCAAAACGGAGCACAAAATCCAGTTCCCAACCACCCGGAATCCGCCGCGCCACGATGTCGTTGCCCATCACTTTTGGGATTCCGAGGTCGATGTCATCCACGCCTTCGACGTTGCTGATTTCGTTGGCGATGGCCGCCATATTTATCGGCGACCGGGCGCGGATGGTGATCGCGTCCTGGTGGTCCGTCCAGTTTACGTGTTTTTCGATGACCAATTTGTACTTGTCCAAAAGGTCATTGATGGCCGGGCTGTTCGTTTCGGAAAGGCCTTGTTCGAGGGGTTTTGCCCAGCCGATATTTTTTTGGTAAATGACCACGAGCAGGTCAATCGACGGGTTTGGAAAAGTGTGGACGTTGCATCGTTCGATGCCTTTTGCCCGCTCGTTGCCGAGGTAAACATTGGCTAACGCGTTGAAAATCAAATCAATAGATTCTTTTTGGATAAACGGGCTGAGGTAACGAAAGTCTTCGCCGCCCGCGCCGAGGCGCAACGAAAGCCGTGCCGCGTCGCGTTGAAATTTGCGGGCGATGTCTTTTGGCAACTCGCCGGAGCGGTCTTGAAATTGGTTTTTTTGTGCAAAAAATTGCCCCGGTTTTTCCATCCGGAAAGCGGTGGAAAACAGGAAAACGGCGAAAACAATTAAAATTTTCAAACAGGTCTGAGATACGGAAATCATAGTACACAAGATTTAAAATCAAAAAAAGGTGGCTGCAAGTTTTTTCACGAACGGCAAACCAAATTTCTGTGACTCGTTTTTGTTAAAATTTATGGCATTTTTTTGAAGTGCCAACATTTTACGGACGGTCGGACGGCAGGTTTTGAAGTCACAGAAGTTTAACAAGGATAGCATGGATTTCGGCCTGAATTGATTGTGTTTGCATGGCTTTTGCAACCCTAATTTTTTCAAATTTTTAATCAAACTCACATCATGCAATCCATCAGTTTCGCTGTCAGCAACCACCAAGAATTTCAGGAAAATATCCAAAAAGCAAGGGAAAACGGGCTGAATCCGACGCTTGCCATTGTTTTTGCTTCCACCGATTTTGAAATCGAGGCCATCCAAAAAGTATTTACCGAAAATAAAATCGACCTTTTTGGCTGCACGACAGCCGGTGAAATATTGGACAAGCAAGTTCTTGACCAAAGTGCTGTGTGTTTGTTGTTGGATTTAAAAAAATCGGCATACAAACTTTTGGCGACCGACCACGGCGGCCATTCTGTTTACAAAACTTCGTTTTTGTTGGGTCAGGAGGCCAAAAAATCGTTTTCCGAACCGGGCATTTTGCTGCTTTCCGGCGGCGTCGCAGTGAATGCCGACGAAATCGTGATGGGCGTGAAAGATGGCGTTGGCCGCGAAATCCCATTTTACGGCGGGCAGGCGGGCGATGATTTGCATTTGAAAGAGACCGTTGTTTTTTCCAATAATTTAAAAACCAGCAACGGGTTGGCTTGCCTGTTTTTGGACACGGAAATCGTGGAAATCAAAGGCATGGCGACGAGCGGTTGGGAAGCCATCGGCGGCGAAAACACGGTGACCGAGGTCGTCGGAAATGTGCTGCACGGCATCAACGACGAACCCGCGCTGGATGTGTTTTTGAAACATTTTGGCTTTTTTGACAACACTGAAATCCGGGGCAGTGCCATCACCAGTTTGAGTGCGCAATATCCGCTTCAAATTGTAAAAGATGGTTATACGGTTTTGCGTAGCCCGGTGCTTGCTGATTTTGATAACCGTACTTTGACGCTTTCGACTGGCGTGGAAATGGGACAAAAATTCCGGTTTTCAATTGCCCCTGGTTTTGAGGTTTTGGAAAAAACGGTGGCTGAATTTTCCCATTTGCAACAACAAACGCCCAATCCGGATGCCGTGATTTTGTTTTCTTGCAAGGGTCGGCACGCGGCTTTTGGCCCCCTGCTCGAAGAGGAAATCGATGGACTTTACAACCATTGGAACACGCCGATGATTGGTTTTTTCAGTTACGGAGAGATTGGCAACACGCCTTCCGGGGTCTGTGAATTTCACAACGAAACCTGCTCACTCGTGCTGCTGCGCGAAAAATAAACGCCCCAAAAAACACTAACAAAAATGTCCAACGATAATCCAACAGAAAAATTAAAACTAAAAATCGAGGCACTCGGGCTTTCCCCGGCGGCTCAAAACGACCTGTTTTTGGAAATCAATTTGGTTGAAAAACAGATTGTCAAGTTGGATTTTAAAAGTTTGCGCTCGGCGAAAGACAAGGAAATTGCGGTCAATTTGCTGAACACTTCGCTCGAAAATTTGGAAAAAAACAACCGCGAACTGCTGCTGAAAAACGAGGAAATCGAGCAGAAAAACCTGGAATTGAGCGCCCAAAAAACACAAATCGAGGCTTCGGCGCAAAAATTGGAGGCCAATTTGCGCGAACTCACCCATTCTTACGAAGCCCTCGAACAGTTTTCGTACATCGCGTCGCACGATTTGAAAACGCCGCTGCGCAACATCGCCGGGTATTCGCAACTTTTGAAACGGCGGTACGAAAACCAGTTGGATGGGCAAGCCCTCGAATTCCTGAATTTCATCGTGGATGGCGTGAAACAGATGCACGAAATCATTTCGGATGTGCAGGAATATTCGCAAATGTCCATCCGGAATTTGCAGCCGGTGCTTTCCGATTTGAACAGTTTGGTGGAAAAATCACTAAAAAATTTGGCCGAAGAAATCGAAGAATCGGGTGCGGTGGTAAAAATTACGCCGCTGCCCACGCTGTCCGTTCACCCGTCTGGCATCATCCAGTTGTTCCAAAACTTGGTTTCCAACGCCATCAAATTCAAAACGGACCAGCCGCCGATTGTCGAGATTTTTGCCGAAAAAAAGCAAAAACACTGGCATTTTCAGGTTTCTGACAACGGCTGCGGCATCGAAAAAACATTTAACCAAAAAATTTTCCAACCTTTTCAACGTCTTCAAACCACGCTGCCCGGCAAGGGAATGGGGCTTGCGATTTGCAAAAAAGTGGTACAATTGCACCACGGTGAAATCTGGCACGAGCCGCGAACGGAGGGCGGGTCGGTGTTTCATTTTACGATTGCTGAATAGACGTTGGACATTGGATGGCCAAGTCCAAAGTCCAACATCCAAAGTCCAAAACATGATTTACGAATTTCAAGGTTTCCGCCCAGTCATCCACGAATCTTCGTTCATCCATCCGCAGGCGGCGGTGACTGGAAATGTGATTGTCGGACGCGATGTTTACGTCGGTCCGGGCGCGGCGATTCGCGGAGATTGGGGGCAGATTGTCATCGAAGATGGCTGCAACGTGCAGGAAAATTGTACGATCCACATGTTTCCCGGCACGCAAGTTTTGTTGAAAAATGGGGCGCACATCGGACACGGCGCGATAATTCACGGGGCAATTATTGGAAAAAACGCGCTCGTCGGCATGAATTCTGTCATCATGGACGAGGTCGAAATCGGCGACGAATGCATCATCGGCGCACTGTGTTTTATCAAAACTGGTGAAAAAATCCCGCGCCGCAGCCTCGTCGTCGGCAATCCAGGAAAAATCATCCGCGAAGTTTCGGACGAAATGATGGCTTGGAAAACGGAGGGGACGAAGATTTATCAGGGGCTTCCGGCGGAGTGTTTTGCGTCGTTGCGGGTTTGTGAGCCGCTGCGGGAAGTTCCAAAATTTGAGAATGAACAAAAGAAAAATTACAAAATCTGGAAAACGTAATTTTACCACAAAGGCACATTAGGAAACATAAGTTTTTAAAAATCAACAACTTATGTTTCCTGATGTGTCTTTGTGGTAAAAAAAATGGTTGTAAAACTCAATCGTATTTCAACCCAATTTTCCCCCGCACCGCGTCCAAAGTCGCCATCAAATCTTCACTAAATTTCAACGGCACGAGCGGACTTTCCTTCAAATTTTGCTGCAAACATTCCATCACATGAATTTGCTCGAATGAATATCCCCAACCTTCGTACGGAAATTCGAGGTCGCGGACAATCTCTGTCCGGTTCGGGTCGTCAAATTCTGAAATCGAAATTTTTTGGGTGTGATGCCAACGCGGATGCAAAGTAATCGTGCCTTTTTTCCCAAAAATTTGGGCAATCATCGGCACGTTCGACGAAATTGTGGAGTTCAAAATGGACAATTTTCCGCCGTCAAATTTGAAAATCATCGCGCAATCTTTGTCCACACCGGTTTCAGTGAAAGTTGCGGCGGCCAAAATGTCGCGCGTTTTTGGTTTCCCAAAAACAAAATTCGACAGCAAAATCGGGTAAACGCCCACGTCTAAAAGCGAACCGCCACCCAATTTTTTATTAAAAATCCGCCATTCCGGATCGAACGGTGCGTGAAACCCAAAACTCGAACGGATGGTGTGAACCTCACCTATTTCGTTGTTTTTCAACAAGTTAAACACCTCGCGCACTGCCGGGATGAACCGTGTCCAAAGTGCTTCCATCAAAAAAACACCATTTTTTCGCGCTGACGAAGTCATCAATTTTGCCTCCGCCAAATTCATGGCAAATGCTTTTTCGCACAAAACTGGCAGCCCATTTTCGAGGCACATCACCGTCGCGGCGCAGTGCCCGGTGTGCGGCGTCGCGATGTAAACCACGTCCAAATCGGGGCATTTTACAATGTCCTCGTATTTTCCAAAAACATGCGGCACGTCGTAAATTTTGGCAAATTCTTCGGCGCGGCCAAGATTGGTGCTGGCAACAGCGTGCAATTTCGCGCCCGGCACGAGCCGCAAATCATCTGCAAATTTCCGGGCGATGCGGCCGGGCGCGATGATTCCCCAATTTGTGGATTGGATATTTGAAAATTGGTTACTGGTTATTGGGTCGTGCGGTGCTGGATTCATTTTTGGTCATTTTAAATTTTGAAAAACTAAACTTGCCGCCAAAATACGTGTTTTTTTGCCGTCCGAAAATCAAAAGGAACACAGATTACACAGATTTTCAAACACAGATTTTGGGGATTATTTTCTGTGAAAATCTGTGGTTGAAAATCTGTGTAATCTGTGTTCCAATTTTTTAAAATCAAGAAAATGAATGTCTCCGAACTTTTGCACCGCGCCCTGAAACTCGAATGGCTCACCCCGGACGAGGGCGTTTTTTTGTTTGAAAATGCGGCGACCGCCGAGTTGATGTACGTCGGAAATCGCATCCGACAACACCATGTTCCCGGAAAAATAGTTACATGGATTATTGACCGAAATTCAAATACCACAAATGTTTGTAATGCAAATTGTAAATTTTGCAATTTCTATCGTCGTCCTGGACACGAAGAGGCATATATAACGACCATTGAAGAATATCGGATAAAAATTGAGGAAACCTTCAAATTGGGCGGCGAACAATTGCTTTTGCAGGGCGGACACCACCCGGATTTGGGCTTGAAATTTTACTCGGATTTGTTCCGGGAGTTGAAAAGTGAGTACCCAAATTTGAAATTGCACGCCCTCGGCCCGCCGGAAATCGCGCACGTCGCCAAACTCGAAGGCATGACGCATTTTGATGTGTTGTCAAAATTGAAGGACGCGGGGCTGGATTCTTTGCCCGGCGCGGGCGCGGAAATTTTGGATGACCAAGTCCGGCGGCTGATTTCAAAAGGAAAATGCGGCGGCGAGGAATGGCTGAACGTGATGCGGGCGGCGCACAAATTGCGGCTGACGACCTCCGCAACGATGATGTTCGGCCACATCGAAACGAACCTGCAACGGATGGAACATTTTGCCGCGCTCCGGCAAGTCCAATCCGAAAAACCTGCCGACGCGAACGGATTTTTGGCCTTCATTCCGTGGCCATTTCAGGACGAGGACACGATTTTGAAAAAATTGAAACGTGCGCGAAACGCCGTGACTGGCGACGAATATATTCGAATGATTGCGATGTCCAGAATTATGTTGCCAAATATTAAAAATATTCAAGCATCTTGGTTGACGGTCGGAAAGCAGGTCGCGCAGGTTTGTTTGCAGGCCGGGGCGAACGATTTTGGGTCAATTATGATCGAAGAAAATGTGGTTTCTGCGGCTGGTGCGCGTTTTCGTTTCACGGCGCAGGGCATTCAAGATGCGATCTGCGAGGCCGGATTTGAACCAAAATTGAGGAACCAACAATATGAATTTCGGGAAATTCCGGCGGGCATTTTGCAGCAAAAACTCGATGAAAAAACGATGATTGTAGATTAAAAAAGTGAGAGATGTGAGAGCGGGGAGAGTTGTGAGAATTTGTGAAACCTCACATATTTATAAATCAAATCAATATTATGACTCACGAAGAATTCAATGAAGGATTTAGGAATAGGACAAAAGCTTTTGCCGTTCGTGTTTTAAAACTTTCAGAAAGATTGCCCCAAAATCCCGGAACAAGGGTCGTTGTTTTTCAAATTTGCAAATCAGCAACTTCCACAGGGGCCAATTTTCGCGCATTTTGTCGGGGGAGTTCGCAAAATGAAAAATTTGCCAAAATTTGTATCGTCGTTGAGGAAATTGACGAGACTGTTTATTGGCTTGAAATCATTGAAGACGCCAAATATGACGAATCACCAGAACTTGCGGCATTGCTTCAAGAAGGCATCGAAATTCTAAAAGTTTGTGCTAAAATTAAAACAAATATCCACCCATGATACATTCCGAACGCCCGGCAAACGCAGTTTTCTCACCGTTCTCACAACTCTCAAAACTCTCACGTCTCCGTTTCCCAGCCGAATGGGAAAATCAATCTGCCGTCCAACTCACTTTTCCGCACGCCGGAACCGATTGGGCAGATGTTTTGGAAGAAGTCATGCCGTGTTTTGTGAAAATCGCCGAAATCATCAGCCGTTTTCAAAAAGTGCTGGTCGTTTGCCAAGACATTTCCGAGACAAAAAATTTGTTGAAAAACGCAAACCCAGAAAATTTGCTGTTCGCAAAAGTGCCGTCGAACGATACTTGGGCACGTGACCATGCTGGAATTACTGTTTTTGAAAATGAAAAACCGGTCGTTTTGGACTTCATTTTCAATGGCTGGGGTTTAAAATTCCCTGCCGACAAAGACAATTTGATAACTGGAAAACTTTTCAAAAAGAAGATTTTTAAAGCAAAACTCCGGCACGGCGGTTTGGTTTTGGAGGGCGGCGCACTCGAATCCGATGGTTTGGGAACGCTTTTGACGACCTCGGAATGTTTGCTTTCGCCAAACCGGAACCCCCATTTTTCAAAAAAACAAATTGAAAATCGGTTGAAAAAATTGTTCGGCCTCGACCGCATTCTCTGGCTGAACCACGGCTACCTCGCGGGCGACGACACGGACTCGCACATTGACACGCTGGCGCGTTTTTGCGATGTTGAAACGATTGCTTTTGTTCGCTGCGACGACCCGACTGACAAACATTTTTCGGCACTTCAAAAAATGGAAATGGAGTTGAAAACCTTTCGGCAAGCCAACGGCGAACCGTACAAATTGGTAGCCCTGCCGATGACTGACGCAATCTATGATTCTGATAATCAACGACTTCCGGCGACCTACGCCAATTTTTTAATTATCAACGGCGGAGTTTTGGTTCCAATTTATGGCGTGCCGCAGGACGGCGAGGCGTTGAAAATTTTTGAAAAAATATTTGCCGACCGGCAGATTATCGGCATCAATTGCCGCTCGCTGATTTTGCAGCACGGGTCGTTGCATTGTGTTACGATGCAGTTTCCGGCGGGAGTGATTTGAAGTCGAAATAAATTTCGACCTCCAATAAAAATGCCCCGACTCGGAAATCCGATCCGGGGCATTTTTTTACCAAAACCTCCAAAATTATTCGCTGTAATCAAACGGAAGAATTTTGCTGTCTTTCACCGTGGAAAGGGTCATCAAAGTTTTCAAACGTTCGATTTCTTCGATTTGGCTCAAAGTTTTGAACAACAACTGCTCGTAACTTGGAATGTCTTTGCAGACAATTTTGATCAGAAAATCGGCCTCGCCGGTGATGATATAGCACTCGGCGATTTCATCGATTTTCATGATTTTGTCCAAAAAGTTGTTGAGCGCGTTTTCTTTTTTCCAAGCCAAAGAGACGAGGACAAAAGTTTTCACATTCAAACCCATCGTGTTTGGGTTCACGTTGGCGTGATAACTTTGGATGATGTCGCTTTGCTCCAATTTTTTCACCCGTTCGAGGGTTGGTGCTGGCGACAGACCAATCTTTTTGGAAAGGTCGAGGTTGGTGATTTTGGAATTCTCTTGAAGAATCTTCAAGATTTTCAGGTCGATTTTATCTAATTTTTCAGACATGGTGGAAAGGTGTTGAAATTTTATTCTGTGTGAAATAATTTCCTCAAAGGTATGGCGGCCAAAAATATCTTGCAAGTGTTTTCAAAAAAAACCTTTGTAAATTTTGCGAACACTTCATTTTAGTCCAAAACCCCAAATTATCAAAACAGCGAAGTGCTAATTTTTAACTTTTCACCAATATAAATTTGTCCGTTCCCAACCATTTTTTTTAATATGAAATAAAAAAGCCGGTTTGAACGGCAATGCTGGTCGAAACCAAAACTTTTGCCAATCAAACCGGCCAATTCACTACTTTTCACCGTAGATAATACGGAAGGAGCAGTTTTGAAAATATTTTTACGGAAAAATCCCCATCGAAATGTAGTCGCTCGCCACTTTTTTCAACGAGCAAACCAATGCCGCTGTCCGCAAATCCGGGATGTTCGGATCCATTTTGGCCGTTTCCCGAATTTGGTTGTAGGCCGTAATCATTGTGTCGGCCAAACCAGAATTGACCAATTCGATTTCTGTACCGCCACGGGTCAAAAACTCACGTTCCCGCGCTGAAACTTTTTGGTTGGTCATGCTTTCAACTTTGGAAAGCAAATTTTCAAAAGCATCGTGTTGAAAACGGTTTTCGAGACGCCCAAAACGGTGGTGGCTCAAATTTTTCAACCATTCAAAATACGAAACCGTCACGCCGCCAGCATTGATGTAAAAGTCGGGCAAAATGACGATGCCTTTTTTCTGCAAAATCGGGTCGGCTGCGCCAGTAATCGGGCCGTTTGCGGCTTCTGCGATGATTTTTGCTTTGATACGTGGTGCATTTTCTTCGGTAATCACGTTTTCCAAAGCCGCGGGTACCAAAATATCGCACTCCAATTCGAGCGCGGAATTCCTGTTGGGCAAAGTTGTCGTCCCCGGAAAACCCAAAATCGAACCTGTTTCTTTCCGAAAAGCCAACAGTTTTTCAATGTTGATGCCTTTTTCAGAATGAATCGAACCTTCAAATTCCGCCACACCGATGACTTTTACATCGCCTTCCGTTTGAGAAATCATGGAAGCGTACGAACCCACATTTCCCAAACCTTGCACAACCATTGTTTTGCCGCCGATGCCTTTTTTCAAACCGATTTTTTTCATGTCTTCCGCGTGGCTCATGCACTCGCGGAGGCCGTAAAAAACGCCGCGTCCGGTGGCTTCGGTACGGCCTCGGATGCCGTTTTGGGTCACGGGTTTGCCGGTCACGCAAGCGATGCCGTCAATTTCACCATGTTTAAAAGCCAAATACGTGTCCAAAATCCAGGACATTTCGCGCGGGCCAGTGCCATAATCAGGCGCGGGCACGTCAATTCCAGGGCCGATAAAATTCTTTTTAATCAATTCGGTGGTGTACCGCCGCGTGATTTTTTGCAATTCATCCACCGAATACTTTTTCGGGTTGATTTTGATGCCGCCTTTTGCCCCGCCGAACGGCACGTCCACGAGCGCGCATTTGTAAGTCATCAGCGCGGCGAGTGCCATCACTTCGTCTTGATCAACCGATTCGGCAAAACGAATCCCGCCTTTTGTCGGCATCCGATGGTGCGAATGTTGCACGCGGTAGGCCTCGATAACTTCGTATCCGTCGCCGATTTTCACCGGAAAACGCATTTGCAAAACGAGGTTGCAGGCTTTGATTTGTTCAACTAGACCCTTTGGAATGTCTGTGAACGATGCAGCTTTGTCAACGAACTGCTCAACGGTTGCGAAAAAACTGGTTGTTCCGCTCATTTGTCGTTGTGAATTTGGTGCTCAATGTTGGTTAGCTTCCGCTCGAGCCTGAACAACCAGACAACAATTCCGAAGAAAATCACCAGAATAACTCCCGTCACCACGCCAATTTTTCCGGTTTCGCGCATAAAATCGCGGTTGCCCTGTGCCCAAGCGGCGGGCAAATGTAAACAGCCAAACAAAATGATTGGTAAAATTTTTTTGAAAATGTAAAATTTCATGTGTCGAGTATAAGCCTTTTTTTAAAATTTATTTTCTAATCGTATAAATCAGTCCGCCGGAGATGTAAAATTTCGAGCCGATAATTTCCGGAATTGTCGAAAATCCCATCTGCCCCTGAAATTTCATTTTCCGCCAGCCCATCCGAACCGTGACCGCTGGTTCGAAAACCACAAATTGGTTTTTTTCTTCCAACAAATACCGATAGATTTTTTTTGCTTCTGGGTCATTTCCAGTAAAAGTCCCGGACAAATAATCCAAATATGAAATCCGTGTCGAAATCCCCAATTCAATCGCCGAATTCAAATACCCGACGGAAGGTTGCAAAAACAACCGCGTAAAACTAACTTTCGAATCTCCGCGAATTGGCACGCCCGGCGTCGGTGGCGGAAAAAAAATGCTTGATCCATCGTCGCCGTCCACATATTTATTGAAATAACCGCCCCAGCCCGCGCCGCCATAAATTTCAAAAACCGCCCCATCCGGTTTGCCCGCCTCTGCATATTCGTTGGGTCGGAACCAAAAACGGCCAGCCCCGATTTCCATCATCCCACCTTTTAATTTCGACTCGTTTTGACCGGACAAAGTCCACGAGCCGTTCGCGATGACACCATATTTATGGTGTACCGCTTTTGCAAATTGAAAATCGCCGGACTGGAAAAAATTCGGGCTCGCCAATCCGCCCGAAATCCGTTGGTCGCCTTTTTTCGTCAACATTGGCTGGTTGTGCGTGTTCGGGATATATTGATGGTGCAAACAGGAGGTAAAAAAAAGGCAAATGGCCAAAAAAAGAAGCGTGGCTAAGTTTTTCATACGCAAGAATTTTTTTCGTGAAAGATGTTTTTTTCGTGAAATAGGTTTGCCGTCGGGCAAATTTGCTGCACGATTTTCGAAGTCTGGTTTTGAAAATGTTAAAACTGAAATTTTATTTTTCAATGCGTTTCGTAACTTTGATTTTAGAAAATTTGCGCGAAAATTTTGTGCAATTTTCCACCTTCACCCCATCTAGTTATTGGGAAATTGGGAAATTAGTTATTTGTCTGCCCAATAACCAATTCCCCAATTTCCTAATAACCAATTTCTAATCACCAAAATCAAATTCACTTTGAACTCAAAAATCATCATCCGCGCGAGCCTCTTTTTATGCCTCGCAACCATCCTCACCTTTTGCAAATCAACCAAAACTAAACCAACCACCATGCTTTCTGGCGATTACCAAACCGATTGGGCGCGTGTCGACACCCTCGAAATACAGGGCTTGCCGCAGTCCGCGCTCGAAATTGTTGAAAAAATTTACACCGCCGCAAAACGCGACGGCAAACCCGAACAAGTCCTCAAAACCTTGATTTTCAAATCAAAATACATTTCCCAGCGCGAGGAAGACGGTTTTGAAAAGGCAATTTCGATGCTCGAAAATGAACTTTCCGGCCTGCCGATGGCCGAAAACGCCATTTTACATTCGATGCTCGGCGAACTTTATGGCCAATATTTACAGCAACGCGGCTGGCAAATCCGCCAACGCACGCCTCTCGCCTCAGGCGAGACCGGCGATATTTTAACTTGGACGGCCGCCGACATCGAAAATCAAGCGTTTCAACATTATCTAAAATCGGTTGAAAATGAAAATGCGCTGCTCGCCGTGCCCATTTCAAATTACAAAGAAATCACGCTGCCCGGCCTCGGCGACACTTTGACCGCGCCGCTCCGCCCCACCCTTTTCGATTTTTTGGCGCACCGAGCGCTTGATTTTGCCGGAAACCCGGCCAATTATTTGACCGAACCGGAGTACAAATTTGAACTTTCGCAGCCCGTCGCGTTCGCCCCGGCGGCGGAATTTGTCGCCGCAAAATTTGAAACCGAGGATAAAACTTCCCGCAAATTTTTGGCCGTCCAACTTTTCCAACGCGTCCTGAAAACGCATTTAAATGATGCCGACATTTCAAATTTGGTCGTCGCGGATTTGCAGCGTTTGAAATTTTCATATCAAAATTCGACGCTCGAAAACAAGCAGGAACTGTTCAAAAATGCCCTCGAAAACCTGCGAAAAAAAGCCGCCGCCCACCCGTCCGATGGCGGAGTCAACCCGGACAAAAATAAATTTTCGCAAGTGCACGACCTCGAACGTGGTGCCGGGCACCCGTCCGAGGCCGAGGTCGTCTTCGAATTGGCCTCGCTCCTTGTCCAAACTGCCGAACCCGACGACCCGAAAAAACAACTGCCCGCCGCTGCAAAAATTTGCCGTGAGGCGATTGCAAAATACCCCAAATCGTTCGGGGCAAAACAGTGCGAAACCTTGCTTTTGCAAATCACCCGCCCCGATTTGAGCATTCAAATTGAGAATAATTTGCTACCCGAACAGCCCGGTTTGACGAACGTGAATTTTAAAAATTTGAAAAAAATCTGGGCAAAAGTGGTCGCTTTTGACCTGCGCGATGCCAACCCAGAAAATCGGTACGAGCCTGATTTTCAGAAAAAATTGATTCAAAAACTCAACGAGCAACCAGCCGCCGGGCTGCGCGAGTGGAATTTTCAAACCGAAGAAGATTTCCGCTCGCACCGCACCGAAATCAGTTTTGGTGGCATGCCGCTCGGAAATTACGTTTTGTTAGTCTCTGAAA
Source organism: Saprospirales bacterium (assembly GCA_031398055.1). Lineage (GTDB taxonomy): Bacteria > Bacteroidota > Bacteroidia > Chitinophagales > Saprospiraceae > M3007. Next base: position 61,292 of record JANNMS010000263.1, read on the forward strand.
ATCAACAGTTTAACCCTGAAAATGGGCGTGTTTGCTTGGCGGATTTTACCGTGACGAATATCTCCGTTTTGAAATTTCAAAATCAAGGAACTGAAAATTTCATCGCCGCGCACCGCAAAACCGGCCAACCGATGCCGGGCGTTCACCTCGAATTTTTCAAAAATAATTGGGGCAGCGGCCGCCTGAATTTTGACAAAATCGGCGAAGCAAACACCGACCAAAACGGCCTGGCGAAGTTCGATTTTCCAAAAAACGAATATTATCAAATTGAAATCCGTGCGAGTTTCGACCGCGACACGGCTTGGGTTGGCAGCAGCACGACGGGCTATTCCGAGGACAATTCGCCGGGTCGCCGCGAGGTCAAAATTTTCACCGACCGCGCGATTTACCGCCCCGGCCAGCTCGTGTATTTCAAAGGTATCGCGCTGAGTTTTGACAAAAAAAATGTGCCGAGCATCGTCAAAAATGAAAAACTGGACTTCATTTTTAAAGATGCAAATTATCAGGAAAAAGGACGCATCACGTTGACAACCAACGAGTTCGGGACTTGCAACGGCGTTTTCACCGCGCCGTCGGGCGGGCTGACCGGCCAAATGCAAATCGAAGTGGAGAACTTGGGAAGTACTTCATTTTCCGTCGAAGAATACAAACGGCCCAAATTCGAGGTCGTTTTTGAACAGCCAAAAGAGTCGTTCAAACTTGGCCAAAAAGTGAAAATCAGCGGCACGGCCAAAAATTTTGCAGGCTCTTCGGTCGGCGACGCGGCGGTCAAATTTGTGGTCAATCGCGAGGCACATTTCCCATTTTGGGGCTGGGGCGGCTGGGGTTTCAAAAGTTTTTTCCCGCGGACGAACAACCGCCAAATTGCCAGCGGAACGATAAAAACCGACGCGGACGGACGTTTTGAAATCGAATTTTTGGCCGAACCGGACGTGGCAATTGACAAAAAATTGAAGCCAAATTTTGGTTTTTCGGTCACGGCGGACGTGACGGATTCGAACGGCGAGACTCAAACTGGCTCGAAAACCATCGAAATTGGCTACGTTTCGTTGCTCGTTGATTTGAAATTGCCGGACGAAATCGAACTCGATAGCCTGCGGAACGTGCCTTTGAAAATTACCAATTTGGCGGGCGAGCCGCAAAAAGTCTCCGGGCAAATTTTGCTGACGCGGCTCGTCGAACCGGGCAAAATTTTTCAAAAAAGATACTGGGACGAACCTGAAATTTGGACAATTCCGGAGGCAGATTTTCGCCGGGACTTCCCAAATTTTGCATTTAAAAATGAAGAAAACCCGGAAAAATGGGGAAGACAAGATTTTGTAAATTCAATAAATTTCGAAACCAAAAATTCAGGTTCGGAGAAATCCGAAATTGATTTGAACCTCGGAAAAACGCAGCCCGGCTGGTACGAAATGAAGTTGAAAACCCGCGACCCGTTCGGCGAAGAAATTGAAATCAAAAAGATTTTCCGGGTTTGGGATTCAAAAAAACCGGAGACGAAATTTCAGCAACCTAATTTTTATTTGACCAAAAAAACGGCGCAGCCTGGCGACGCCGCAAGTTTCAAAGTTGGCTCGGCTACGGGCGCGACGTACTTTTTTGTTTTGCAAAATAATTTGGACAACCAATTGAAAACCAATTGGATAGAAGCAAAACCGACGAAGGATTGGCCTTTGAAAATTACTGAAAATGACAAAGGCAATATCGGTTTTGAATGGTTTGCGGTGCGCGAAAACCGCCTGTTTTCGGGCAGCGAAACCCTCGAAATTCCGTGGTCAGAAAAAGAATTGACACTCAGTTTTGAAACTTTCCGGGACAAATTATTGCCGGGGCAGGACGAAACTTGGCGCATCAAAATCACTGGAAATAAAAAAGAAAAAGTCGCCGCCGAACTCGTCGCAACGATGTACGATGCCTCGCTCGAACAATTTCGGCAGCACGATGTGCAAAGAATTTTCTTTCCGACTTTTTCAAATTATTCTGCACAATTTCAATCTGACGATATTTTTGGAATTTCGCAGGGGCAGACGCATTTGTTTAAAAATGAAGAATTTGGGCGGGGCGGCGAGCGCAATTTTCGGGCATTGAATTGGTTTGAATTTTATTTTGGAAGAAGAATGTATGCCATGGCTCGTCAAAAAAACCACAATGCACCGATGGATGCGCAGTCGGAACAGTTGGAAATGGCAGCCGCACCGATGGCTGATAGCAATTATGCAGCGGGTGGAAATGTGGCAAGTACAGACTTAAAAATGGACGCGGGGAACATTTTACCATCTGCCCCAACTCCAAAACCTGCGCCGCCCGCGCTGCGGAAAAATTTGAAAGAAACGGTCTTCTTTTTCCCCGATTTGCGGACGGACAAAGACGGAAACGTGGTGTTGAATTTCAAAATGAACGAGGCATTGACACGGTGGAAATTTTTGGCATTTGCCCACACGACAGATTTAAAAACTGGAATTTTGAAACGCGAGGTTGTAACACAAAAGGATTTGATGATTTTGGCAAATCCACCACGTTTTTTGCGAGAGGGCGACGAGGTCGAATTTTCGGCCAAAATTTCAAATTTGTCGGGCAAGGAAATTTCAGGAAAAGCGGTGCTGAATTTGGTGGATGCCGTTTCCGAAAAAGCGGTGAACTCGGATTTTTCACTTTCTGAAAATGCAAAAACGATCAATTTCAAAGTCGCCGCGGGGCGTTCGGAAGCCATTTTTTGGAAATTAAAAGTGCCTGCCGGAAAATCGGAAGCGATACTTTGGCAGGTTTCGGCGGCGGCTGGAAATTTCACGGACGGCGAGGAAAATGCGCTGCCCGTTTTGCCCAACCGGATGCTCGTGACCGAGACGATTCCGCTCGCAGTTCGTGGAAATCAGGTGAAAAATTTTGAGTTTTCGAGCCTCGCGGACACCAAATCTTCGACGCGGGTGGCACATCGGTACAGTTTGGAATTTACCTCAAATCCAGTTTGGTATGCTGTCCAAGCGTTGCCTTACCTGATGGAATTTCCCCACGAATGCAACGAGCAGATTTTTAACCGGTTTTATGCGAACGCGCTCGCGCAAAATATTACCCAAAAAATGCCAAATATCAAGCGTGTTTTTGACCGTTGGAAAGGCGACCCGAATGCTTTGAAATCCAATCTTTCGAAAAATCAGGAGTTGAAATCTGCGATTTTGGAAGAGACGCCGTGGGTTTTGGACGCGCAAAACGAGGAGCAGCAAAAGCAAAATATCGCGCTGCTTTTTGATTTGAACCGGATGTCCGCCGAGCGCGAAAAAACGTTGGCGATGCTCGCGGCGCGGCAAAATGCGGACGGCGGCTGGTCGTGGTTTCCGGGTTCGCCGTCGAATGAATACATCACGGAATACATTGTTTCCGGGTTCGGGCATTTGGAAAAACTGGGGGCGGTTTCGATAAAAAACGAGCAAGAAACCAGTGAAATGCTGCAAAAAGCATTGGTTTTTTGCGAAAAATCTACCCAAAAACGCTACGCCGAAATTGAAAGATTGGTGCAGGAAGGCAAGGCAAAATGGACGGACGACCACCTCGGCGGGTTCATTTTCAATTTTTATGCACGGTCGTTTTTTGAAAAACACCCGACGGACAAAATTTCGACCTGGGTTTTTGAGCAAGCGGAAAAGTATTGGTTGGGCAAGGGTTTGTACCAAGAAGGTCTGATTGCGTTGGTTTTGAAACGGGCTGGCCGGGCGGAATCTGCCACGAAAATCACGAATTCTTTGCGCGAACGTGCTTTGGTAAAAGATGAATTGGGGATGTATTGGCCGAACGAATGGGGCTATTTTTGGTACCAATTGCCCATCGAAACGCAAAGTTTGATGGTCGAGGTTTTTGACGAGGTGACTGGCGACAAAACTGCGGTCGAAAACCTGCGGATTTGGCTTTTGAAAAACAAGCAGACCAACCGTTGGGCAAGCACAAAAGCGACCGCCGAAGCCGTGACCGCGCTGCTTTTGCACGGTGAAAATTGGTTGGAAAATACCCGCCCCGTCAAACTGAGTTTGGGCGGAAAAACGGTGCAACCTGCTGAAATTGAGGCTGGTACGGGTTATTTTAAAAATGTTTGGTCGGGCGAAGCTGTGAAAAACGACTTTGCAAAAATCAAAGTTGAAAACCCAAATTCGAACATCGTTTGGGGCGCGGCGTATTTTCAATATTTTGAGGATTTGGATAAAATCCAGGTTTTTCAAAAAACGCCGCTGACGATTTTGAAGCAATATTTTCGGGAAGAATCGACGCCGTCAGGTTCGAAATTGACCCAAATTTCGGAAGCCACTAAACTGAAACCGGGCGACAAATTGAAAGTCAGAATCGAAATCCGGGTGGACAGGCCGATGGAATTTGTGCATTTGAAAGACTTGCGCCCGGCGGGTTGCGAACCGACAAATGTGCTTTCCGGCTATCGATATCAGGATGGTTTGGGATATTATGAAAGCACGAAGGATTTGGCGACGAATTTTTTCATGGATTATTTGCCGCGCGGGACTTTTGTTTTTGAATATCCGATGGTGGCAAATTTGAAAGGGAATTTTTCGACGGGCATCACGACGATGCAGTGCATGTACGCTCCGGAGTTTTCGAGCCATTCGAAAGGTGAACGGATTTCGATTGAATAACAATCGCTTCTCAAACTTTTAAAATACTATGTTTTTCAAAATCGTAAATAAAAAATTTAAAAACCATAAATGTCAAAATTAAAATTTCAAGAATTTTTAGAAAGATTTCCGCCCGTCGAAATGCCAATCACACTTGGCGAAGATGATCACCTCGTTTTTTCGGCTGAAAATTTGCCAATTCCGGATTTCCTGATTGCTGAATTTATCCAACCCATCGAACCTGAGGAGGACGATGAATTCACGGAATATGTCTCGTGTTTTTCGATTGCTGGCACCGAAAAATTTGAAGCAGTGGTTTATTGGAAAGCCAGTTTGTTGATTTACGAATACATTTTGGCCACTTTTTCAAAAATCGGGCAGCCAATAAATCGAAAAGTGATTGCCAAAACAAAGGTCACCGGGGAAAAAATCAACCGTGCGGTGGCGACAATTGACGAAGAATTGGTGGTTTTTGTGGCCGAAGGTTTGGCCGCAGCCAAAGATGACAGTTTCGACCCGGAAACGACTAAAACTTACAATTTTGAAATTTTGGCAAATGGAGAAATTATCCAGTACAACGCCGCTTTAAATTGAGCATTTTATTTAATTTTTTTTAAAAAAAGCCGAATGATGCAAAATCATTCGGCTTTTTAATTTTGATGTCTTCGCCGGGACAACTTTCATTTCATTTTTTGTGAAAAAATCCGTTCGCCAAAACCCCTGATTACTTTTGCCGCAGTCAAAAAAAATCTCCATCGAATGAAAGTTACCGAAGCACTGACCGACCTGACCGAGCAAATTTTGCGATTGCTCGACCGCATCGAACCTGAAAATTACCGCCGCCCGCTGCGTGAATTTGACGGCTCGACGCTCGGCCAACATTTCCGCCACATCCTCGAATTTTATCAATGCCTCGCCGTCGGCGCACTGCAAAATGATGGCGTGGATTACGCCGCCCGACAACGGAATTTATTGTTTGAAGAAATTCCCGGCGCGGCGGCAGCGGCGTTCGATGACTTTCTTTTTGATTTGCAAAACTTTGATTGTCAGCAAGTTATCGCTGTCCGGGCGGAGTTTGGCAGTTGCGACCGACCGGCATATCAAAGCACGGTCGGGCGCGAATTGATGTTTGTTTATGACCATGCGATCCATCATTTGGCGATGATAAAAATCGGTTTGCGGACCAATTTTCCAGAAATTCGAACGGAGAAAAACTTGGGCGTTTCGCCTTCGACCACAAAAAGTAAAATGAAAATGGAGGCGTAATTTTTCACCGCGAAAACTTCCTGACAATCGTCAAACCTGACCCGCCGACCGCCGAAAACATCAAATCCAGCGACCCGCTTTTTTCGTTTGCAACAAATGTCTGCCGCGCTGCAAAACCCGGAATTGTTTCCAAAGCCACCGACCATTTTGAATTGATGTTGAAATAAACGCCAAAAATCCAACCGAAACCCAGTGAAATTGAACTAGCACTTTGTTCCGAATTATTTTTCAAAAGCCGAAATGTTGGGGAAATCGAAACTTCTTGGCCGGTGCAAAACCAAAAATTATCGTCCAGCAAAACCCTTTTTTCGCGTCCCAGCCGAAAATCTGCACTGAAAATTGCCGTGTTTTGAACCTGTTGGTTTTGTTTTTGCCATTCAAATTCAGCGTTTCCAAACCCGCCCGAAATCCGCCGAAACGTGTGGCTGCCTATCTTTTTTTTCAATAAAAAACTGAAAAAAGTAAACGAAACGTTGGGTTTCACGCAAAATTCCCGGTTGTGCACGATGCTGTCTTTTTGCCCAAAAACGGAAGAAAACAGGGATGAGGAATGAGGGATCAGGGATGATTTTTGCCCAGCAACTTGGCTCGAAATTGAAATTAGAAAAATGAAAATTGTGAAAACGTACCATTTTTTCATGTCGTAGAAATTTTTGATTTGAAAGATTGATTTTAAAAATTACAAACCAGAACGGGAAAGAAACGCAGTCCGCTCCTGTTTTTAGGATTCTTTAATTTTACTTTAAAAAAATTCAAAAAAACATATCATACTTTTACAATAATTCATTAAAATGGACATTTTAACTTAAGTGTGTGTTTGACACCATCTTATCAATAAATGCCATAAATGAAAAAAATCCTTTACCTCTCTGCTCCCGAAGATTCAGCCCATCTTTCCCAACTTGACATTTTCCTCGCTCCAATCCTTGAAAACAAACTGGGGGAATTGCTCAACCACTCAAATTCGATTGAAAACAACCAAACGGAGATGCTTCGCCAAGTTGAAATTGCGGATTTGGTGCTTTGCTTACTGAGCCCAAATTTTCTGAACTCCGGTTTTTTGATGAATACGCTCGCCAAAAAAGTTTTTCAAAGGATGAACCTCGGCCAATGCGAAGTGGTCTCGCTGATGCTCCAACCTTGCAATTTAGACGATTCCGAGTTTTCCGAAATTGAAAACGTCCCAGAAAATGGAAAAGCAATTTTGGGAAAATACTGGATTGGCCGACGCTCCGAGGCGTGGGTCGGCGTGGCCAGCGGGGTGCTGAAATACTTCAAATCCGACCGCAACATTTCTGCTCAAAAAATAAAGGAAGTGGAAGAGGAAATCCAAAACCTCTTGCTCACCGAAAGAGAAATCAACGAAGCCCGGTCAAAAGGCAAACCTTTTGAATTCGACGATGAATCGTGGGAGCTCCGAGACTATGAAAATTTGCGACGCTACGGCCCCGACATTTTTGAAATGATGCGCGGCAGTTCCTTTGACACAGCCACCAATCTGGACGGCAAACTTTCTTGGATGCTTTTTAAAAAAAGGCTCTTGGCCAGGACTCAAGAAATCGAGGCATTTTCACAGGAAATGAAAATACTGATCGAAAGCAACATCAACCACCATGCCCGGATCATTTTTCTCACCGGCTATCCGGGCACAGGCAAAACAACTTTCGTCCGGATGTTTATGGAAGAAAACTCCGATGACTATGATTTTGTGCTTTACGATTTGGAAGGTGTCAATGTCAAAAGTGCCCTGACAAGTGGTCTGGAACAGGAAAAATCAACCGAACGCTCCGTGCTCGACGTATTTGCCCAAACCATGGCTCGCGACGAAGAAAGGCTGGTCGACAGTTTCAAATTACTGATCATGCACAAAAAACAATTGTTCACAACCACTTTCATCTCGCCTGCTTTTCTCCAAAAATTGGAGGAATTGGAATTGAAAATGAAAACGAACCCACTGGGGTTTATCGAAGTTTTCACGGTGCTCCGTGAATTGGATTATGCCGATACGTTTACCGCTTTTTTTATCCACCACCTGAACGCCGATTGTTCCAAAAAAAGGAAAGTCATTGTATTTGACAATCTGGACGTCATCCGGATGGAGCACCTCGGCAGGCATTTTTTCAAGGCATTTAGTTTGTCGTTGTGGAATGCCAACAACTTGGCGCAGAGCGGCCTTTTTGTCCACAAAGACATTGAATTTACGCGCCGGTTCAAGTTTGTTTTTTGCATGCGCGAGGCCAGTTACGAATGTATCAACCCGCACGTGGATCCCCGGATGAAACAAGTGGCCGAAATTCAGCTCCGATTCAAACAGGAAACCCATTTTTTTCGCGAAATTGTGGAGCGGCGGCTGCGGCTTTACAAAGATTTGATTGATGCAAAACCGGGGCAACTGAAAAATTTTTATGTCATCCGGCGTTGGTTCGATGCTTTTTTGGAAGATGAATATTTTAACCGGGTTTTTGTGCCGCTTTACAACAAGGATTTTAGGAATTCGGTCTCCACGCTTTTGAACATCGTCCACCAACCGCTGACCCACCAAATTGACCCCGACCTGATTACTTTCAAATCCCCACGGCGCGGGATTTTGTTTTTTTATTTGATCAAGGAGTTAAAAATAAAAAATTTCCTCAGCGATTACGTCCTCTGGCCAGGCTCAGATTCGGGCGCGCAGTCTGGTGAAGTCCGGGCAAATTGCTACCTCGACCGCATGCTCCTGATTGTTTTGCTGAATTTCAGTCAAATTGACGGTTTGGATGATATCGAACACGCCCAAGTGGTTTCGTTGGTGGATGTCCTGGACGAACTGAACATTGCCTATTCGAGAGAAGAAGTGTTGACCAGTATTGCAAAATGCTTTTTGTACCACCGGAACAATTGGTCGCACCTGCTCACCATCAAAGACACCGACGTGTCCAACGAACTGACTTTTCAGAAAGATTTCCTCCAATTGCTCAAATCCAACAAGCCCGCCGCAAAAAAGGTACAGATTCGGATCAACCCGGCTGGATACATTTTCTTGCGCCACATCATGCCGCATTTTGAATTTTACAATGTGCTGGCAGGTGGAAAATGTTCACTTTACGAGGCTCGCCTCGTCAAATCTGTGGACGAATCGAAGGAAAGGATGTTGGTCTTCGATTTTGAAAAAATCCTAGAAACCGTTTTGCAATGGACAAAAATGCACATTCAGGCAATGGCGTTGTTTTACAATGCCCATTTTCAGCCACACATGACCACCGATGGTTACAGGGCCTCACGTTTTACTTTCAAACATTTTGGCGGCGGCGGCCCCAAGCAAAAAGGGTATTTCCATTCCACCAGGATCATCACAACCCACATCTCATACATTGACAATTACAGGCAATTTTTGCTACACGACAAACGTGAAATCCCAAAAATCACCACAAAACAGGAATTGAACCGGATTCTCTGTGGCTATCTCGAACAATTTGTCCAGTTGCTGAAAAACACGATTGACGACCGTGCCATCAAATCTTTTTCCCCTGGTTTCGAGGCAAATTTGAACCTGATTAAGGCTGCTGATTACCTCGATTTTGATACTTTAATTTTGGCGAGAGAACTTTCTTGATTTGAAAAATTACAAACCCGAACGGGCAAGAAACGCCGTCCGCTCCCGTTTTTAGGTTTCTTTAATTTTCGGGGGTAATTATTGAACTTTGCGCCCTGATTTTTCAAAAATTTTCTCAAAATAACATGACAGATTTTTTCCAGCAGCGCGGCCTGCTCGTTTTCCTCGCCATTTTTTCTTTTCAAAAAATATCCTTTTCACAAAAAACCGACATCGTGGTTGACCGCTGCGGCGCGGTTTCGAGGAGCCAACCCGTCAAAAATATTTGGGTGGACGCCGACCAAAACAAATGGGTCGGTACCAAAAACTCGGTTTTCAAAGTCAACGGCTGCGAACTCGCCACCGAAATCCCGCTCGCGGCGGGCGAACATTCCGTACTCCAATTTTTTGGCGGCAACACCGATTTTCGATGGACGGACGAGTCGCTGCGTCTCGCCTCAGGCGAGACGGATTTGGACATCGTTTCGGCATGGTTCGACGCGCCAACCTCGACACTTTGGCTCGGCACGAAAACAAAAGGCATGTTTCGGTTGGCCACAAATCCGAGTTTGAAATTGCTCGACAATCAAACTTCGAGCAATTCAAAACTGAAATCGAACTTCATTTCCAGCATTTTTAAGGACAATTCCAACAAATTTTGGGTCGGAACGCCCGAAGGCGCGATGGTCGGAAAATCGGGCGATTGGTCAACCGAACTTTCTGGCTACGCTGTCCAACGTTTTCGGCAGGTCGGCGGCGACGTTTTCGCGCTGGCCGATGGCGAATTTTGGCGGGTCGTCGGTGGCAAAAAATTCACAGCCATCGACATTGATTTTGGTGCTTTGGAAGGCGAACCCGACGATTTTGACGTCGCGCCGGACGGGAAATTGTGGATTTTGTCGCGCATCGTCAGCCGGTACGACATGGAAAATGACGAATTTCAAGAATTCTCTGCCCCCGAGGATTACACTTCCGAGTTCGGTCGCGTGATTTCTGCCGACGGTTTTGGCTCGATTTGGGTCGGCACGGACGACAAAGGCGTTTATCTTTTTGAAAAAGGCAACGGCATTTCGGTCGCTGCGGAAATTGAAAAAAAACTTTCCTGCAACGGAAATGGCCGCGACGCCGCGATTTTGGTCAAAGTGGACGGCGGCAAAAAACCGTACGAATTTCGCTGGTCGGTCAGCAGTTTGGTCGGTGAAAACCCGAAAAATTTGCCGTCAGGCGATTACATCGTGACCGTCACCGACGCGAACGGCAAGGCAAAAACCGCGAAAACAAAGATTTTGGAAGCCAAAATGACCTTGAATTTGGAAGTGAAAAAATCGGAATCGCCCGGCGGAAAATCCGACGGCGTGGCCGAGGCCAAAATCGAGGGCGGCCAATCGCCTTTCAAATTCAGTTGGGACAACGGCGAAACCGGAATTTCTGCCGTAAAATTGAACGAAGGCAAGCACAAATTGACGGTCACCGACGCCGCGGGCTGCACCGCCGTCGCCGAAATCGAGGTGACCCAAAAAGTTTTGCCATTAAATGTGTCGCTCGAATTGACCAACGAAATCAAATGCCGAGGCGACCAAACCGAGGTCGTGCTCACGGCCACCGGCGGCAAATTGCCGTTGCGGTACGATTGGAACAACCCAAATTGGAAAGGCGAAAAACCGAGCGGCATCACCGCCGGCGAAGCCCGCGTCACCGTGACCGACGCCACCGGAGCCTCAAAAACGGCGGTTTTGTTTATCAAAGAACCCGCAGCCATCGGTGTGAACGTCACCAACATCAGTTCCGCGACCTCCGGCCAAGCCAACGGAAAAGTAAAAGCCAAGGCGAACGGTGGCACCGGAGCCTACATTTTTGCCTGGGATAGCGGCGAAACGGGCGAAACCGCGTCCAAACTTTCCGCCGGAGAACACACCGTCACCGTCACCGATGCCAACGGCTGCTCGGCTTCCATCGGTTTTCCGGTTGCTGAAAACATCTTGCCATTGGCCGTTTCGATTTCAGAAACCTCGAAAATAAAATGTTTTGGCGATGAAACTGGCCTGCTGGCAGAAGTTTCAGGCGGCAAACCGCCGTACAAATTCGCATGGAGCGAGGCCATTTTCAAAAATGAAAAACCGCAAAACGTGCCCGCCGGGGCATTTTCAGTCACCGTCACCGACGCGGTGGGCAGCACGACGGCGGCCAATTTTTCGGTAAAAAGCCCAGAAATTTTATCCGTTTCGGCCATCGTCCAAAGCAACACGGCAGTCGGACTTTCAACCGGAAAAGCAAAAGCCACGCCCCGCGGCGGCACAGGAAACTTCGAATTTTCGTGGGACAACGGCGAATCCGAAGCGACTGCCACCAATTTATCGCCCGGAAAACACTCGGTCACGGTCAGCGACGAGAACGGCTGCACGGCTTCGGCTTCGATTGAAATTTCGGAAAATATTTTACCGCTCGCATTTTCAATCGCCGAGACTTCGAAAATCAAATGTTTTGGTGGAAAAACGAGTTTGTCGGTGGATGTTTCGGGCGGAAAACCACCGTTTTCATACGTTTGGAGTGAAAATTCTTTGAAAAATGAAAAACCAAGCGGCGTCCCGGCCGGTACTTTTTCACTCACCGTGACCGACGCGACGGGCAAAACGACGACTGGAAATATTCAAATTTCAGAACCCGCAGCACTTTCGGCCACCGCCGTCGTGGAAATGTCAGCCGGCGTCGGCTTGCAAAATGGCAAGGCGCGGGCAACGGCGCGCGGCGGTTCGGGCAAAATTTCTTTCGTTTGGGACGACGGCGAAACCACCGAAACGGCCACAAAACTCGCCGCCGGAAACCATTCCGTCACCGCGACCGACGTGAACGGCTGCACCGCCACTGCGAATTTGGCGGTTTCAGAAAATGTTTTGCCCGTCGGTTTGACCGTTTCGCAAACCTTCCCAATCAAATGTTTTGGTGAAAAAACCAATGTAAAAGTGGAAGTGACGGGCGGAAAACCGCCGTTCAATTTCAGTTGGAGCGACCCAAAATTGACCGGCGACTCACCCGAAATTTCAATTTCTGGAAATTATGAAGTGACCGTTTCGGACGGCAGTGGGACAAAACAATCGGCAAAAATCAACGTGCTCGCTCCCGAAAAATTGACGGTCGAACTGGTCCGGAAATTCGGCGCGACCACCGACCGAACCCGCGACGGCTCGGCGACCGTGCAAGTTTCGGGCGGCCTCGGCAGCAGAAATATCGTCTGGGACAACTCGGAAACTGGCGACCACGCCACGAAGCTGACTTTGGGAAATCACAAATTGACGGTGACCGACGCGAACGGCTGCACCGCAAATTTTGAGGTCGAAATCGGCAAACGCGCGCTGCCAGATTTGGATGCAAAAACATTGAAAAGCGGTTCGACGGTTCGGATGGAAAGCCTGCGTTTTGAGGCCGACTCGACCTCGATTTTGCCAGAAAACTATGAATTATTGACCGAGGTTTTCAATTTTTTGGCTGAAAATGGCGACATCGTGGTCGAAATCGGTGGCCACACGAACAATGTCCCGCCCGATGATTTTTGCGACCGCCTCTCGACGGCGCGCGCAAAAGCAGTGGCAAATTACATGGTTTCAAAAGGCATCGACCCGAAACGAGTCGTGGCAAAAGGTTACGGAAAACGGCAGCCGTACACCACGAACTCAACGCCGTTGGGGCGACAGAAAAACCAGCGGGTGGAGATAAAAATCCTTCAAATTGGTGGATGATTTTTGAAAATGGAGGGCGGAATTTATTCCGCTCAAACCACAAATAATTGATAATCAATTTTTTAGCCCGCTGTTTCTGACACTCTGAGAGGTGTGCTTACGTCCCGAAGATCGCCAACATAGTCGCATCTTACTCGCTGCCGTTCTTGTCGGCTGGGTCGTGCCCACCATCCTCCTCATCGACATCGTGCCCCACGCGTCTTACTCACCATCGTACTCGTCTGGTCGTATTGTACAACTTCCCACTGTTTCTGCTACTGAGAGCTGCGCTAACAATGTCACGCTCGCCAACATAGTCGTCGCATCATACTCGCTGTCGTAGTTGCCGGCATGGCCACCTCCTTATCGACATTTACCCGTCACGTCTTACTTGCCATCGTAGTCGCCGCATCTTAATCGCTGTCGTACTTGCCGCCTGGGTCGTGTCCGCCATCCTCCTCATCGGCATCATACCCGTCGCGTCTCGCTCGCCCTCGTACTCGCCGCCAGGGTACTGACCACCATTCTCCTCATTGACATCGTACTCGCAGTATGTCACTTGTCATCATAATCGTCTCGTCGTATGGCACAACATCCCGCTGTTTCGAACACTCTGAGAGCTGCGCTTACGTCCCGATGATTGCCAACATAGTCGCATCTTACTCGCAGTCGTAGTCGCCGACAGGGTCCTTACCACCATCCTCCTTATCGACATCATACACGTCGCGGCTTACTCACCATTGTACTTGCCACCAGGGTCCAGACCGCCATCCTCCTCATCGACAGCGTGCCCGATGCGTCTTACTCGCCGTCGTACTCGTCTGGTTGTATTTTACAACTTCCGACTGTTTCTGACACTGAGAGCTGCGCTAACAACGTCACGCTCGCCAACATAATCGTCGCGTCTTGCTCGCTGGCGTACTCGTCGGGTTATACTTGTCAGCTTCCAACCGTTGACACTCGTAGAGCTGTGGT
>JANNMS010000317.1:0-51285 GCA_031398055.1 Saprospirales bacterium
GTTTTGTCGAAGTTTTATTTCATTTTGAAAATTTTAAATAAAACCACGACAAACTGGGTTGGGTCGGATTCCTCCTGAATGACAAAAACACGGCAACCTGAAAACAAATTTTTTATAGGAAAACCTTTCCACATTTTATCAGAAAAAGCAGAGAAAAAGCCAAGTTTGTTATCTTTGCCCACCTTTTTAAAATGGACGATTGAAAAGCCTTTTTCTCGTTCATTTTCAATGATTTATCTCAATTTTTTCTGCCGTTTTTAACTAAAAAAATCTGACTGGCAGGTCAAGTTTAGCAGGTTTAGAAAGTTTAATAGGTTTAAACTTTCTAAACCTGCTAAACCGCTACTTTTTCTTATGGATAAGATTATACAAATTAGCATTGAGGAGGAACTCAAAGTCGCCTACATTGACTATGCGATGTCCGTGATTGTTTCCCGCGCCTTGCCTGATGTGCGCGATGGTTTGAAACCTGTTCACCGCCGAGTTTTGTACGGCATGTTGGATTTGGGTCTCGGTTACAACAAATCTTACAAAAAATCTGCCCGTATCGTGGGGGAAGTTTTGGGTAAATACCACCCGCACGGCGACAGTTCGGTTTACGATACGATGGTTCGGATGGCGCAGGATTGGAGTTTGCGATACCCGTTGGTGGATGGGCAGGGAAACTTCGGTTCGATGGACGGCGACAGCCCGGCGGCGATGCGTTACACCGAGGCACGGCTCAAACGGGTGGCCGACGAAATGTTGAACGACATTGACAAAGACACCGTTGATTTTCAACTGAATTTCGATGACTCGCTGACCGAGCCGAGCGTTTTGCCTTCCAAATTTCCAAATTTGCTTTGCAACGGCGCGTCCGGGATCGCGGTCGGGATGGCGACAAATATGTTGCCCCACAATTTGGGCGATGTCTGCAACGCCATCGTTGCGATGGTCGACGACCCGGAAATTTCCATCGAAGCATTGATTGACCTCGTAAAAGCACCCGATTTTCCCACCGGAGGCATAATATATGGTATGACCGGCGTGCGCGAAGGTTTTATGACCGGGCGCGGCAGGGTAGTGGTTCGGGCAAAAACCAACATCGAAACCGATGCAAAAGGTTACGAATCAATCATCGTCACCGAGATTCCGTACCAAGTCAACAAGGCAGTTTTGATTCAAAAAATTGCCGAATTGGTCAATGAAAAAAAGATAATCGGCGTCTCCGACGTCACCGACCAATCGAACCGCGAGGGCGTGCGGATTGTCATCGAAATCAAGCGCGACGCGGCGGCGAACGTCATTTTGAGCCAACTTTTTAAAATGACGCCGCTCCAAACGAGTTACGGCATCAACAATATTTGTCTGGTCGGCGGTCGTCCGAAGTTGCTGAATTTGCGCGAATTGATTTACGAATTTATCAAATTCCGCCTCGAAGTCATCGTGCGCCGCACAAAATTTGAATTGAAAAAAGCCGAAGACCGGGCGCACATTTTGGAAGGTTTGCTGATTGCGCTCGACCATTTGGACGAAGTCATCAAATTGATTCGCGCCTCGAAAGATGCGGAAGAAGCCCGCGAGGGTTTGATGTCCAATTTTGGTTTGTCGGAAGTGCAGGCAAAAGCCATTTTGGCGATGCGTTTGCAACAATTGACTGGCCTCGAACGCGACAAAGTGCGGGCAGAATTTGACGAATTGCAGGTGAAAATTGCGGAATTCAAAGCCATTTTGGCCGACGAAAACCTGCAACGAGACATCATCAAACAAGAAACCAACGCCATCAATGAACGCTTCGACGACAACCGCCGCACGGCCATCGAACTCGAAGAAGCGGACATCAACATGGAAGATTTGATTGAAGACGAGCGTGTGGTTATTACTATTTCCCATGCCGGCTACATCAAACGGACTCCGGCCAACGAATATCGCTCGCAAAGTCGCGGCGGTCGCGGCTCGAAGGGTGTCCGGACGCGCGATGAGGATTTTGTCGAGCACATGTTCACGGCCACGAACCACAACATGCTTTTGCTTTTTTCAGAAAGTGGAAAATGTTTTTGGTTGAAGGTTTATGAAATCCCGGAAGGCGCGAAAAACACGGGCGGACGGGTGATTCAAAACCTACTGAACATCCCAAAAGAAGATAAAGTCAAGGCATTTATCATCGTCAAAAAGATGAACGACGAGGAGTTTTTGAAAAACAACTACATCGTTTTTTGCACGAAACGCGGCCAAATCAAAAAAACTTTGCTCGAAGAATACTCGCGGCCACGGCAAGGCGGCATCGCTGCGATTGGGATAAACGAGGGCGATTCTTTGATTGAAGCCAAATTGACGAACGGTTCGAACGAAATTTTGATGGCCGTCCGCAGCGGTCGCGCCATCCGTTTCAACGAAACCGACGTCCGCCCGATGGGCCGTACGGCGACCGGCGTTCGCGGAATTATCGTCCCGGACGACGGCGAGGACACGGTGGTCGGCATGGTTTGCGTGGATCCGACGGACGACACGAAATCCATCCTCGTCGTTTCGGAAAAAGGCATGGGCAAACGCTCGCCGCTGGATGATTATCCGACACAAAACCGGGGCGGAAAAGGCGTAAAAACTATCAATATCACCGAAAAAACGGGCAAATTGGTCACCATCAAATCGGTCATCAATGAAAATGACTTGATGATTACGACGGTCAGCGGCATCATTATCCGCACCCCAATCGATGAACTTCGGGTGATGGGACGCGCCACGCAAGGCGTTCGCTTGATTCGTTTGGAAGAGGGCGATGGCATTGCCGACGTCGCTGTGGTCGAAAAAGAAGAAGCAGTGATTGCGGAGATTTTGGAAAATGAAATTTCCGAAACTACTGAAAATCAAATAGTTGAAAACGACGGCACGGAAAATGGCGTTTCTGAAAATGAAAACCCAACCGCTCTGGATACTGAAAATGACAGCGAATAATTTTTGAAAAAATAAAATGTCGGGGCAGCGTGAGTTGTCCCGACATTTTTATTTCCATGAAAAACGTTAAGTTTGCGATGAAAAAAACAAGAAAATCATGGTAGAAATTTTGGAGAAAAAAATGACGGTTCAGGAATTTCTGCAACTCGACGATTTCGAGGAAGGATTTCAATATGAACTGATAAATGGAGAAATTGTGAAAAAACAATCACTCTCGCACGAACATCAAAATGCTCTGGTCAATTTGAGTAGAATTTTCAGCCAGTTCGTTCTCGAACGAAAATTAGGAAAAATCTACATCGCCCCACTGGATGTCTATTTTACTGAAATAGATTTTTATCAACCTGATCTCTTTTTTTTATCAAACGAAAGGCTGCACCTGCGTACAAAAGATGGAATTATGGGCGCACCTGATTTGGTCATCGAAATCCTTTCGCCGGGAACGCAGCGGCATGACCGCAACCGAAAACGAAAAATATACCTCCAAACTGGTGTGCAAGAATATTGGATTGTTGACCCACTTGCCAAGTTTATCGAAGTTTACAATGAACTGGATGGCGATTTTGACATGACCTATTTTGCAACGAGCACAGGCACCGTTCAATCGCAAGTTCTCGCCGGGTTGGCGGTTGATATTGAAGAAGTTTTTGATTAAAAAGAAAAGACATTTTTTAAAAAATGTCTTTTCTTGCCTTAACCAACCGTTTGAAAACCTTTCCCCAAAAAAAAAGTCCAAACACCCGAAAACCCACCTTCAAAAAAATTCTCTCACAAACAATTTTGATAAAAAATGAAAAAGTCTTTGTTGAGCCTCGTGGCTCTTTTGTTTTTAACAAATTTTTCCGAGGCCCAAGACGCTGCGAAAATGGCAAAAGGTGCTTCAAAAGCATTGGCCAGTTATTTTGTTGACCAAGTTGGCAATGCCGCCAAGTTGCAAGAGGCCAAGCAAAAAGTGGATGAAGGCGTTGCGATGCCCGATGCCGCCACCAATCAATCTTTTTGGCAAACTCGCGGTGAGGTTTATGGTGCACTCACCCAACGAGATTTTATTAAAAAACAACTCAACCCGGCCTACCAAATGACGGGCGACAACGATGCCCTCGAAGCGTTCAATGCTTTCAAAAAGGCGTATGAATTGGCGGAGAAGAAATTCCAAAAAACAGATGCGATGAAAGGGATTTCTGAAAATAACCTGCAACCTGCCATGATAAATATGGGCGCAGATAAATACACGGCCAAGGAATATGAAAAGGCGTACCGGTCATTTGTGGGTGCGATTCAAGCCCATGATTTGTTGGCTGAAAACAAATTGCCGAGCAATTTGGACGATAAAAGTCAATATGAAACCTACGTTTATTATGCTGGCGTGGCCGCGACGCAAGGCAAAATGCTTAAAGAAGCCCTGGATATCTTGAATTTGGTTTACAAAACCGGCAATGCGAACGCCGATGTTTACCAAATTATGTATGAAGCCAAAGTCGCCATGAAAGACACCGCCGGAGCGCAGGCCATTTTGGAAGAAGGCCGCAAAAAACATCCAGATGATACCGCTTTGTTGTTCGCAGAAATCAATGTCTATTTGGCTGCCGGAAAATTGGACGAATTGACAAGCCGCCTGACGGAAGCCATCAAAAAAGAGCCGGGAAATGCAGGTTTGTACACCACTTTGGGCAGTGTTTACGATCATTTGTATCAAAAAGCATTGGAAGAAAAAAATGATGTGGCGGCAAAAAACGCTTTCGACGAAGCGATGAAAAACTACGAAGCTGCCCTCAAAATTGATCCGAAAAACGTGGACGCGACCTATTCAACAGGTGCTTTGTATTACAACAAAGCCGCCATTGTCACCAAAAGAATGCTGGAAATGCCGGAAGATATGTCGTCTGCCGGGTTGAAAAAATACGAAGAAATGAAGGCAGAAATGATGGGTTTGTTTGACCAAGCACTGCCATATTTTCAAAAAGCAGAATCGCTCAACCCAAATGACGTGAATACTTTGATTGCGTTGAAAGAAATTTATACCCGAAAAGAGGACGATTTGGCACTGGAAATTAAAAAACGACTCGACAAAGTCCAGGCCGGAGAGAAAAATGAAACCTCGCATTTCAAAAACTGAAAAATAGTTTTCGAAACTCCAATTGCCTAACATCATTTAGAATCCGATGGACTTACACAGGGTCGCCATTTTTGTGGCGACCCTTTTTTTTATCTCGGCGTCCGCACCCAAGTTCCGTCCCGAATTCCACGTCGAAATTTGAAAAAACCTTCCACCAACGCGAGGTTCATGGCTAAAAAATAGGCGAGGTTTTTTATCGGCAAAAAGTTGATTTTCAGTCGGTTAAGCATAAAATTGACTGTTGGAATTCCAGCAAAAACCAAAGTCAGGGCCATGAAAATTTTCAGATAAAAACCATCAAAAAAAACCAAACCCGCCGCCGACAACCACAAAAAAATCATCAAAAACCCACCGAACCACCGCAAAACTTTGTGCGAAAAAAAGGCAAATCCCAACCTCGAAACCGGCGGCAAAACCCATTTTTTGAACGCCCACAAATTTTGAAAACTCCCGGCAGCGATACGCTTTTTTCGCCGGTATTCATCTTCGACACGGTGCGTCGCGCCCTCAAAACACACGGCTTCGAGGTCGTTGATGACCAAAAAACCGCGTTCCAAAACCCGAAAACTCAGGTAAAAATCGTCGACCAAATGATTCGTCGGAACGGGTTCGAAAAGGTCGGAACGCAAGGCATAACATCCGCCAAAAACGCCAACCATCATTCCCCACGCCAGACTTTCATGGTTTTTCAACATCGTTTCGCCTGTCAAATATTGGTTTTCGCTGCGGCTGATGCCATCGTTCCGCAATCCGGCGGGGCGAATGTGGGCATCGGCGACGCCCAGCGTTTCATTTTTAAAATGCCGGACGAGTTGAAAAATCGTGTTCGGTTCGAGCATCACCGAAGCATCGGTCAGCAAAAAAATATGGTTTTTTCCGGCAGGAAAATTTTCAAAAGCAAGTTGGGCGAGGTCGTTCACGACAGACGGTTTGCCGCGTCTTTTTTCAAAATTTTGAAAATGAAAACGAGGGTCATTTTTTGAAAAATTTTGACAAATCAAGTTCGTCGCGTCGTCCGAGCAATCCGAACCGATGAAAAAGCGGATTTTTTCTTTCGGAAAATCAACCGTGGCGAGGCTTTTCAATTTTTCCAAAATCACTTTTTCTTCGTTGAAAACCGACATGATGACCGAGACGAAAGGCAAATCGGGGCTGTTTTTTTTAAAAAAAATGGGCGGCAAATTGCGCCCGGCTGCCAGCATCCGCATCAAAATCGGAAACAAAAAATAGGTGTGCACGAGTGCCAGCAGACTTCCCCAGAAAATTATTTTGAGTAAAAAAATCATCGTGGGGCAAAGGTAGTTTCTCGGAGGGCGGAATTTATTCCGCTCTGCTTTTTGAAAATGCGGAATTAATTCAGCTTTCCGTGATCTGTTAAATCATTTTAACTTTCAAAACGCCCGTTTTGCCTGTTTTTTAAAACAAATTTAAGTGAATAAAAAACAGGTTTAGTTTTTCAAAAACGGTTTTTCAAAAAATGCAAGGCCAATTTTGTCCCAGATTTTAAACCAATTTCAACGGGTTGGAAAGTTTGGAAAAACCGCCAAACTCCCAAACCACCAAACTTCTAAAATTTTAAAATTATGAAAAAGCAATTCGTTTTCCTCGCGCTCCTCTTTTTGGCGGCCACCTCTTGCAACCGTTTTTACAAAGCCCCGGATTTTGAAAAAGCCACAAAAAACCACAAGTTGATTGCAGTTTTGCCCTACGAAATCGTAATTACCGGACGACTGCCCAAAGATTTGACAGAAGAAAACCGCAAAAAAATCGAAGAAGCCGAAAGTGTGGCCTTTCAAAAATCGCTCGCCCACATGATTCACACCGTCGGCGGTCGCGGAAAACGCGAACTCACCGTCACCGTTCAACCGCCCGAACGCACCGCTAAAATTTTGGAAGAAAACGGCATCGGCATCCGTGAAAGTTGGAACGAAGACCCCCAAAAAATGGCCGCGCTGCTCGGCGTCGATGCCGTAATTCAATGCAAAGCCATCAAACAACGCTATCTTTCTGACCTCGAATCCATCGGGGTGCAGGTCGGAACGACGATTTTACAGGCGCTTTCCGGCTTCCCGCTTTTTTCGCCCTCGAGAACAAATGATGTCGAAGCATACGCCAACATCATCAACGCGACCGACGGAAAAACGCTTTTCACCGGCCGCGACGAAATTTCGGTGGATTGGTCGAGACCCGCAAACGAGGCCATCGAAACCATCAATCGGCGGATTTGCAGGCGTTTTCCATACGTTCAGAAATAGAATGCCATAAAAGTTTCCGGCCAATTATCGTTTCAAATTGCTGGTTCGAAAAGGTGCAGCGCACCGAAAAATTTGTAGAAAATATTGATTGTCAGTCAATTGAGGTGCATAGCACCGAAATATTTGAGTACAAATATTTCGGTGCTACGCACCTCCTGGATATTTTGTCAATTGTTTTCTACCAATATCTCGGTGCGCAGCACCTTTTCGAACCAGCAATTTGAAATCATAATTGAACCTATTTTCAACCAAAAACGCAAAGTCAACCATTTGGTAGGCTTTGCGTTTTTAGTTGAAATTCAAAAAAATCAATCAGAAAATGGAAAATTGGAATCAATTGACTCCCGAAGAAGAAAACGTCATCGCCAAAAAAGGCACGGAACGCGCGTTTTCTGGCGAGTACAATAATTTCAAAAGCAATGGGACATTCATTTGCCGTCGTTGCAACGCGCCACTTTACAATTCGACGGACAAATTTGACAGCGGCTGCGGCTGGCCGTCGTTCGACGATGAAATTCCGGGCGCAATTGAACGGCACGTCGATAGTTCGTTCGGGATGCGGCGCGTCGAAATCCTTTGCAAGAATTGCGGCGGACACCTCGGCCACGTTTTTGATGGCGAACGGATGACAGCCAAAAACACGCGACATTGCGTCAATTCGCTTTCGATCCGGTTTGTCCCGGCCTGATTTTGAGAATTGTCAACTTTTAAAAGTTGACAATTCTTGGTTTTCTACCTTTGCCGTGAAAAAATAAAATTCATGGAATTCATTCAATTTTCAGTTGAAAAAAATATCGCCCGCATCGTTTTGAACCGCCCGCAGGTTTTCAATTCGATGAACCACGCGATGCGGCAAGAACTTTTGGCCTGCCTCGAAATTTGTAAAAAAGACAAAAACATCCGCGCCGTTTTGCTCACCGGAAATGGAAAAGCGTTTTGCGCCGGGCAGGATTTGATGGAAGTCACCGCGCCCGGCGGGCCTTCGCTGAACGAAATTATTTCCAGCGGATACAATCCTATCGTTTTGAAAATCAAGAAGTTAGAAAAACCGGTGGTCTGTGCGGTCAACGGCGTGGCGGCTGGCGCGGGCGCAAACATTGCGTTTTCCTGCGATTTGACGGTGGCTTGCGAAGCCGCAACTTTTACCCAAGCCTTTTCAAAAATCGGTCTCGTGCCAGATTCGGGCGGCACTTGGACTTTGCCGAGGATGATTGGCCTGCAAAAAGCGATGGGTTTGATGTTGCTTTCTGAAAAAATTTCGGCAACCGAGGCCGAAAAATTGGGCTTGATTTGGAAAGTTTTCCCGAACGAAATTTTTGAAACGGAGAGCCAAAAAATGGTCGAAACCCTCGCCGAAATGCCGACGCGCGGGCTGGCGATGACCAAAAAATTGTTGAACAAAACTTTTTCAAACAGTTTCAAAAAACAACTCGCACTCGAAGACGAAATGCAGACGGCCGCAGGCCAAACCGCTGATTATCAAGAAGGTGTGGCGGCATTTTTGGGAAAAAGAAAACCAGTTTTTGTCGGAAAATGAGTGCTTCCAAAAACCCATTTTTGAGTTTAGTCCGAGCATTTCCATTGATGCGCCCGGTGACGCGTGCTCGGAGTCGAGGACAGCGACGCAAACTTTTTGCCATCATTTTACTCACTTTTTTGATTTGGATTTTGGTCGATCCGACGTTTTATTTTCGAGTGATAACCGTTTTTGACTATCCTTTTCACTACAAAGAATACCGTGAATTTGGCATCCGGATTCCCGGAAATTACAAAATGCATGGCATCGACGTAAGCCGATATCAAAGTAGAATTGATTGGAAACGGGTGAAAAAAATGAAAGTTGGCGACGTGAAAATCGATTTTGCTTTCATCAAAGCCACCGAAGGTTCGTGGATTGTGGACAGATATTTTGGGCAAAATTGGACAAATGCACGGTCGGCGGGCATCATTCGAGGTGCGTATCATTTTTTTAGGCCGAACGTCAGCCCAAAAGCGCAGGCTTTTAATTTTATGAAAACAGTCAGTTTGCGCTCCGGCGATTTGGCTCCGGTGGTGGATATCGAGGAGGAAGACGGTATGACCCGCCAACAAATTCGCCAAAACACCAAGATTTTCCTCGATTTGCTGGAAAAAAAATACGGCGTGAAACCCATTTTGTACACCAACCGCGATTTTTACAAAAACCACTTCGCTGATTTGCCCGAATTTGATGGCTACCGTTTTTGGATTGCCCATTATCACGTGGCAAAAATCAACTTGCCCGACGACCGCGACTGGCATTTTTGGCAACATTCCGACCGGGGAAATGTGAGTGGAATTAATGAAAAAGTGGATTTTAATGTATTCAACGGCGACAGTGCGGATTTGAAAAAACTTTGCTTGCCGTGATTTTTGGAACACAGATTTAACAGATTTTCAAGCACAGATTTTCACAGTAAAAAAAAATCTAAAAAATCTGTGCTTGAAAATCTGTTTAATCTGTGTTCCATTTTACTCAACAACAAATTCTTGACTTTCCATTTTCCCTCCTTTTTCAATTTCAAAAACAAACGTCCCGCGCTGCAAATACACTTTCCCAGCATCCGATTTTTTCAATTCAATGGTTTTCTTTTTGTCTTTCAACAGCACCTCGTTGACTGCTTTTTGATAAACCGAAACCGTTTTTTCAGCCACATCCAACGTGTATTTCAATTCGTTCAAACCAGAAATTGCCTCGGTCGAGCCATTTTGCAAAACCAAACCATCCTTCGATTTCACTGTCCAATTAATTTTCCCAGCCGTTTTTGAATAAAACCACACGGACGATTCCGGATTTTTGACTTCTTTGTACGGCTCTTTTTTGCCCCAGTTTTTGGAGAATTTCCTTTTTGAAATTTCAAAAATTTTGAGTTCCGCAGCCAAAACTTCGGCGGTCATCGCCTGCAAATTTTTAATTGAAATTTTAAACATCGAACGGCCGTGCGTGCCGATAACCAGTTCATTTTCACGGCTTTGTATCACCAAATCATGCACCGGAACTGCTGGAAAATCTTTCCCCAAACTTTGAAAATGCCCGCCCCGGTCGAGCGAAAAATAAACGCCGTGGTCGGTTCCGACGAAAAGTAAATCAGGATTGGTCGGGTCTTCGCGGACGACATTCACGGGTTCAGCGGGCAAATCCGTGCCGATTGCCGACCACGTTTCCCCATAATTTTCGGAGACATATAAATACGGTGTAAAATCGTCGTTCCGATAACCGTTCAAACTGGTATAAACCCTTGATTTTGAATGACTTGAAGCCTGAACGCGCGACACCCACAAATTTTGGGGCAGCGAATCAGAAACCTTTTTCCAAGTGTCTCCGTCGCGGCTGACGTGAATCAAACCATCGTCGCTGCCCGTGTAAATCAAACCAAACCGCATCGGACTTTCAGAAATCGTGGTCAAAGTGCCGTATGGAACATTGCCTTTCCGCGCGCCCTGCGTCAAATCTGGCGAGATTGGTTCCCAATTTTCGCCTTTGTCAAACGAACGGTACAGCCGGTTTGCACCCAAATACAACACATCTTGATTGAATTTTGAAAGTAAAATCGGCGTCTGCCAATTGAACCGGAGTGGGCGTTCGCCGAGTTCGTGTTTTGGGGAAATGCCTTTCGTTTCGCCCGTTAACTTGTTGATTTTGAAATAGTTACCAAACTGATAACCCGTGTAAACTGTCGTGTTGTCTCGTTTGTCAACTTGAATTTGCATGCCATCGCCGCCCAACAAAATCTTGTACGGATACTGTCCAGTCTGCCGCCAATCGTCGCTTGCTTCATATTTTGACGAGCCCCAATAAACGCCATTGTCCTGCGCACCGCCGTAAACATTGTACGGCTCGGCATTGTCGGCCTGAATTGCGTAAAATTGGCCGACGGGCGGTTGGTTGCAATTGACCCACGACTCGCCGTTGTCCCACGAAATATTCACGCCGCCGTCGTTGCCATTGACCAAAAGTTGCGGATTGCGTGGCGAAAGCCACAAAGCATGGTGGTCAACGTGGACATTTTCTTTGTTGATATTTTTCCAAGTTTTGCCGCCGTCCTCGCTTCGCAAAATCAAAAAACCAATTAAATAAACTTGATCGGCATCGTCGGCGCGGCAACGGATGTTTGAAAAATAATAGCCGTAGGTAAAATGCATGTTTTCGAGCGGGTCGCCGTGGGTTTTTGCCCATGATTTTCCACCGTCGTCCGACCGGTAAACTTCCGCGCCGATAAAATCGGTTTCGAACAAAGCATTGTCCGCATCTTCCAAATATTCAACCAAAGCAAGCGGCGCGATTTTGCCGTCGGCCACCATTTTTTTGATTTTTTTGGCGGTGTGTTTTTCTGAGAAGTCGTTGTCTTTCAAATACTTAGCGAGTTTTTCGTCTTCTAATTTTGCAAAATCCGCGACCGAGATTTTTCGCAAATCATCCTTTGTCAAATCCTCTTTTTTCTCCTCGTCTTCTTTTTTGGGCTTGGAATTTTGATTGTCCAACGAGGCGTACAAAACCATCTCGCCTGAGGCGAGACCAGCCTTTCGGCCTGCGGCGAGGCCAATCCGACCTATTTTTTCACCGGTCGGAAAACCAGAATCGGGTGTTGAAATTTTTGAAAATGTCTCGCCTCCGTCGGTGCTTTTCCAAATTCCAGAACCGGTGCCCGCGCCGTCGAAATTCCATGCCCGGCGGCTGCGTTGCCAAGTTGCGGCAAAAATCGTGTTCGGGTCGGCGGGGTCGGCCACGAGGTCAATTCCACCTGAATTTTCATCCACAAAAAGCACCTGCCGCCACGTTTTTCCACCGTCGGAGGTTTTGTAAATGCCTCGTTCTGAATTACTTGTATATAAATGTCCCAAAACCGCGACCCACGCCACGTCTGGATTTTCAGGGTGCAAAATGATGCGGGAGATGTGGTGACTTTCCGGCAAACCGCGCCACGACCACGTTTTTCCGCCGTTGTCGGAACGATAAATTCCCGTCCCGGCGTAACTCGAACGGCTGGAATTGCACTCGCCTGTGCCGACCCAAATCACGTTTTTTTTCCAATCCACCGCGATGTCGCCGATGGTCATCGAGGCTTCGTGGTCAAAAATTGGGGTGAAACGCGTCCCGTTATTTTTCGTGAGCCACAAACCGCCGGAAGCGTAGGCCACATAAAATTCAGTGGGGTCGTCGGGATTCACGTCGAGGTCGGTGACGCGGCACGAAAAAATGGATGGGCCGATGGAAACCGGTTCGAGGTTTTTTGCCAAAGAATTGTCCATCAATGTTTTACGCTGCGAAATGCGGCGGTCGGCGGTTGGGTTTTGGGAAAAAATGGAAGTGATAAACAGACAGAAAATCAGGGCGAGCGAGAGTGATACTTTCATTTTTGAAAAATTTTGGGGTGAAAGTAAAACGACGGCATTTAATCTGGCGAGTTCATTCAGTTGTTGATTTTTTCTGCTTACGTTCTTTTTTTACGTCTTCTTTAAGTTGAAGTTTTTTGCCGTATTGTTTTAACTCTGACAAAGAGTCATTGGCTTGTTCGTCAATTTCCTTTTTTGATAAGTCTTTGAAATTCTTTTTTGTTATGTGAATGCTTCTTGACATTGAAGTTTAATTTTTGTTCTTAACAAATAAGCAACAACCGGTTAGTTTTTTCCTTTGGAGCTCGGTGAACACAAGGACGCACTTTACTTTCAGGATAATCAATCGCCAACCGCCATAAGTGACCCAATCCTAAGTTGATAGGTAGGGCATTGGGATTAGCTTGGTAGTGTAAATCAAAGAAATTTTCAATTAAAAATGCTTCAAAACCTTCATTGTTTCCTGCATATAGTTTTTTGAGTTCATCACGGATTTCGGGAACCAATATTTTTTGGATAGCATCTGAATTTGGCAATATTTCACTCGGGTCGCCGAAGTAAGTACATAAAAAGGTATCGGTTGGTATCGGAGACCTATCTACATGAAAAGAATAAACATCAGTTGGGAAAAACGGGTAGTCATTGTCCCTGTCGTAGCACTTGATTACATTCAGGACTGGAGCTGCACCATAATCTGTCAATAACTTCAAGTCATTTAAAAGAATTTCACGAGCAAGTTGCCCCATTTCACTCAATTGAAGTCCATGAAGCGCCTCTTCATCAAGTACCGTTATATTTTCATGGAGTGCTACCTTTTCAACAATCTCAGCGAAATTACCGAGTAGTTGACGCGTCCAGCAAATCGCATTGAGTTCTCCATGAAAAGGCGTTGAAACGAGGTCTTGAAAATTCGTGACCCGTTGAATTTGAGGTTCAGATTGAGATAAATCTATCATAATGATAAAGAGACGGATAGAACCCGCGAGCTAGCAGTTTTAATTTTATTTTTAGCAGGGAAATTTAAGGCGTGAAAATACAACGTTCAAAGCCGAACAATTTAGCAAAAAGACATGTCGGAAGTTTAGTTTTGCCCAAAAAATAAGTCATGTCCAATCCAATCGTTTTTACCCTTGTTTTCATTTTTTTCCTCCAAAACCTGCGTGCCCAATCTCCCGAAAAAATGGATTTGAACCCCTGCGGCACGCCAGCCTACCTCGATCCCTGGCTAAAAAAATACCTCGCCGAAGAAATCCCGGTTGCCAATCGCTCGTCCGACACCCTTTTTGTGGCTTTGAAAATCCATCTTTTGGCCAACGACAACGGCCAATTCAGGTTGTCCGCCGATAAATTTTTGAATGCTTTTTGCCGATTGAACAGTGATTTTGGGGGCGCAAAAATTCAATTTTACGTCAAAGACGATTGGAATTTTATCAATAAAACAAAGTGGTACGACCACAACGAAATCTCCGGCGGCATCGAAATGATGCTCACCAACAATGTCCCCGATGCCATCAATGCTTATTTTGTCTCCGACCCGGCGGGAAATTGTGGCTACAATTTGCCTTACGGCGGCGTGGCGATCGGGCACAATTGCGCGGGCGCGAACGATCATACTTGGGCGCACGAAATTGGGCACGCGCTCACTTTGCCGCATCCGTTTATTGGTTGGGAAGGCAAAACATATAATTTCAACAACCCTACGCCGCTCAGTTTGACTTACGATTACACCGATTTTCATGCCCAACCGGACACGGTTCACCCCGCGCCGCTCGACACGGCTTTGGTAGAATTTTTGGATAAATCCAATTGCACCGCCGCCGCCGACCGTTTTTGCGATACAAAACCTGATTATTTGAGTTATCGTTGGGATTGCGACAGCCAGAATTTGAGCACGACAAAACAGCGCGATCCGGCAGGCGCAGAGTTTTTTTCGGATGGCACGATGTTCATGGGCTATTCTTTTGACCACTGCCAAAATCGGTTCACGCCCGACGAAATCGCGGCGATGCGTGCCAATTTGCAAACGGTAAAATCCAATTATTTGGCTCCGGCTGCCGTCGCGCAGCCGATTACCGATTCGCCGGAATTGCTTTCGCCCATCGCCGGGCAACTCGTGCCGAAAGAAGGTTTTACTTTTGAATGGGCAGCCGTTTCGAATGCTGAAAAATATGTGGTGCAAGGTTCGCGTGTCGCCTCGTTTGCTTTTCGGGATTTTGAAGCGGTGGTTTCCGGCACATCTTTTACTTCCGGTGTTTTGCCAGCGAATTCAAATATGTACTGGCGCGTTCGGCCATTTAATTCAATTTATGCTTGCACAGGATTTACTGAAAAAGCCAATTTTAAAACCGCCGCAGTTTCTGATGCCACTGATTTTTATATTGAAAAAACGGTGCGCGTTTATCCAAGTTTGTTATCCGCTGGCGACCCGATTTTTATTGATTTTAAAAATAACGAGATAAGAAAACTGACAACCCGGATAACAGATTTACACGGAAAAACAGTGTGGGAAGGAAATTTCGAACCCTCGTTTTCTACATTTCAATTGCCCTTAAAAACGGATAATTTGAGTGCTGGGGTTTATCGTTTGTTGATAGTTTTGGATGAAAAAGTGGAGGTGAAAACGATTGTAATTTTATAAGAAATTTTAGAAAAACCGGGGTTTGAAATTTTTCTGGTAGTTGGATTTTTTGCCGTGGATGGGGATTTTTATGGTTTGTCCGCCGGTGAAAACGCCGATTGTCGCACCCGTAAAAATCCCAATGAACCCGCCATAAACTGGGTAAATTATTCCACTAAAATCGCAGCAAAAAGAGTTGGATGAAGTTTCAGGAATTGCTGCAAATCCTAAAAGTGTGCCCAAAATGCCACCGGCAAGCCCGCCAAAAAAAATGCCCCTGGCCACCGAACCATTTTTTCGAAAACGAATGGATTGGATATTTTCAACGGGAATTGTGTGTGTTTTCCTTCTAAAACTTTCATAAATGACAATGGAAGAGTCTTTTATTTCCAAAAGTTGGCTGCGGTGTGGCGAGGTGCCTTCCCGTTTTTTTACCCAAAAAACATATCTGGCTGGGTTGACTTTATTTGGTTCTTTTTCTTCCGGCGTTTCAGATTTTGCATTGGTTTTCAATTTCTCATCCAAACTTTTCAACAAAGAAATCGGGCTGTCAACTTCTGTTTTTGGTTTTTCAACCACCAAAATCGGCGCGCCTTTTTTTATTTTCAAAACCATCTCCCGCCGAATCGCAAACTTTGTTTCCCCAGTTTCATCGCATTTTTTGACAAAAAATTCATCTTCATTTCCGGGCAGCAAAACCACTGGCAGCGTTCGCCCATTTTTAAAAATCAAGGTGTCGCAAATTTCTTGGGCAAGGCATTTTCCGAAAAAAAGAAAAATGAAAACGGGCAGGCAGGCGAGTATTTTTTTCATAAAAATCAGCAGCCGGTTTTGATGTTCGGCTTCAGTTTTTGAATTGTTTTGAAAAAGAAAAACGTAACGAAAAAAATCAAAAACTGACGACTTTCAAAAGTTGCTGCACCCGTTTCGCCTTCCGAATCGCCACGTTCAAATCTGCATCCACGACCGTAACGTGCCCCATTTTTCGCATCGGTTTCGTCTCCGATTTGCCGTACAAATGCACGTTCACCCCGCCGAGCGCGAGACAGGCTTCGATATTTTCATATTTCACAGGGCCGGAGTGGTCGGGTTCGCCGAGCAAATTGAGCATCACCGCCGGAAGTTTTTGAGCGGTCGTGCCGAGCGGCAAATTGCAAATCGCCAGCAGGTGTTGTTGAAATTGGGAAGTCATCGCCGAGTCGATCGTGTGGTGGCCGGAATTGTGCGGGCGCGGCGCGACTTCGTTGATAATCAAGTCGTTGTCTTCTGTCAAAAACATTTCCACCGCCAGCAAACCACAAATATCGAAGGCGCAAATCACCTGTTCGGCCAGCGATTCGGCTTGCGCCAAAACCATCGGGGAAATCCGCGCCGGGCAAAAAAGGAACTCGACCAAATTGGCTTCTGGGTGAAAATCCATCTCGACCGCCGGAAAAACCTGCACCTCGCCAGCCAAATTTCGAGCGGCGATGACCGCGATTTCTGTTTTCACTTTTACCAAATTTTCGACGAGGCAAGCACCGGGCAGCAGTTTGTTTTCGAGGTCGGCGGCAGTTCGGATAATGGAAACGCCACGACCATCGTAGCCCGCCGTCCGTGTTTTTTGGACAAAAGGCAAGGCCAAGTCGCCTTCCTCGACGGCTTTTTTTACCTCGTTTTCATCTGAAAAAAGTTGAAAAGGCGAAGTCGGCAGGCCGTTTTTTTGGTAAAATTCTTTTTGCAAACCCTTGTCTTTTATCAAATCGAGGGCACGCGGCGAAGGGTGGACGGTTTTCCCTTCCTTTTCCAATTGATGCAAAGCCTCCGTGTTGACGTGCTCGATTTCGATGGTCAAAATGTCCATTTCGCGGCCAAAACGCAGCACATCTTCGTAATTTTTGAAGTCGCCCGGCCAAAATTTGGTGCAGACCGCTGCCGCCGGGCAGCCTTCCGCATCCAAAATATGGGTTTTAAAATCCCAATTTGCGGCAGCGAGGCAAAGCATTTTTCCGAGTTGGCCGCCGCCGAGAATCCCTATTTTTTGAGTAGTTGAAAACATGGCGCAAACTTAACGATGAACTATAAACTTTGAACTATGAACAGGCGAACCAACTTTTTTGATTGAATCTTCGTCTCAGTTTTAAAATCAGTTTTTCACCAAAAAAATTTAGTCATGTTCAAAAAAATTGCCTTGTTTTTGCCTGCCGTTTTTCTTGCTTCTTTTTTGTTTGGGCAAAAAAAGTATCAAGTTGAGGTAGTGGTTGGCGGTGGTTTCAGCGTTCCAAACTCTGTTGAAATGCCGAAAATTTGGCAACCGCACACCCAAGATGCCTCAAAAATTGCTGCAACATTTGGCCTGCGGTTCATTTCAAATTTACCTAAAAACTGGCAAGCGAGACTTGGTTTTGAGGGTTCTTTTTTGGGTTTTGATGCTTTTTGCGATTGCACACAATGGGGCGAAGAACACGATGGAAACGGTGGTTACCTTCGAAAACCAGAACTTGACAATAAATTTTCGAACCAAACTGCGGTTTGGGAAATCAGTCTCGCGACTCGAAAAAATTGGGAGCGAAAAAATTGGTTGCCATTTTTAGAATTTGGAATTGGTTTGGGTGCTGTTGGATGGTACAAAATGATGGCCTACACTTCTGCGGCTCAATATCAATACCCGAAAAAGATTGAAAACACAAAAATTCAGGTTAGCCTCCGCCCGGCAATCGGTATGTCAAAAAAGATTTTTGGCAAGAAAACTTTGTCGTTCGCGGCGGTTTCAAAAGTTTTTTTGACGGAAGTCAAACTTGAAAATTTGGATTGGAAATACCGTTTTTTCGTGCCGGGTTTGGAACTCGGCTGGTCATTTTGACTTGCCCAGCCTTCTGAAAATTTTCAATTTTTAGAAGGCTTTTTTCCGCCGTTCCGACAAATAAAAATGCCAAAGCAGCCGTGCGCCCACACTTCGCCACGGTCGCCAATTTTCAGTCATTGAAACAAAATTATCGTGATTTGGGCGTTTTTCGAGGTTTTTCAACACTTTCATGGCTTCCAACAAAGCAATATCGCCTTTCGGCAAAACATCGGGTCGCAGCAAACACATCAAAAGATAGACCTGCGCCGTCCAATCGCCGATGCCTTTGGATTTTATCATTTCCATTTTCACGGCTTCGTCGTCGAGTTTTTCCAAAATATCGATTTCAAATTTTTCAGTCAAAATACGCTCGGCCAGCAGCCGGGCATATTTTGTTTTTTGCCTCGAAAAACCAATTTCGCGCAGCATTTCGTCGTCGAGTTCGAGGAATTTTTCGGGTGAAACTTCTCCGATTTTGGCTTTCAATTTTGAAAAAGCCGCGTCCGCCGAGGCCAGCGAAACCTGTTGTTCCAAAATAATATGCACCAAAGTTGAAAATCCCGGCTCGCGAAACCAGAGCGGCGGGTAGCCATATTTTTCAAAAACATGGGCGAGGGCAGGGTCGCGGTCGGCCAAAAAATGGGTGGCGGTGCGGATGGATTCGTCGGAAAGTTTCATTTTTTATCGTCGCTGCATCGTTTCGAGGTCGAGCAAAAAACCGGGCAAAACAGCCTCGCCAGAAATTTTTTTGCCCGCAAAACCATGCAATTCTTCCACCTCCGAACCTTGCCGATAAATGTAAACAATTTCATCGTACGGGTCGATCAGCCAAGCCAAACGAACGCCATTTTCCATCCAAGAATCCGTCATTTTGGTTTTTAATTTTTCAATTTTGTCGCTCGCCGAACGGATTTCGGCCACAAAATCGGGGACGGTCTTGATATAAGTTTCTTCATTTTCAGACTGATTTTTCACTTTTTTAGGGGAAATCCATGAAACATCGGGCATTTTGGTCGCGCCGTTTGGCAAATCAAAAGTGCCGTTTGCGCCATAAACTTCGCCATTTCCATAAGTGAAATTCCACATGAAAAGCATTCCATGAAGATTCGATTCACGCTTGCTTGAACCTTTTTTGAGTGGGGACATAACTTGGATTGTTCCGTTTGTTTCGCGTTCTATTTGTAGTTCGGGGAATGCCTCGACCAACTCAAAATAGTCCTCGCGGCTCATTGGCTGCATCAATTCGATGCCGCCAAACTGTTGGAGAAAATCTTCGACAGTTTGCGTTTTTAGCAATTTGAAATTTGGATTGGCAGACATTTTTGGCTGATTTTTTTTACAAAAGTAAGCCTCCGTTTTGAAAATGGATGATTTAGCCGCTGCCCGTTTTTACTTTTGCCCAAAATCTAAATTCAAAAATGATACTTCTCGACGGAAAACTCCTTTCCCAAAATATCAAATCCGAAATCGCTGCCGAGGTGGATTTGATTCTCGCTACCGGAAAACGCGCCCCGCACTTGGCCGCAGTTTTGGTCGGTGAAAATCCGGCGAGCGAAGTTTATGTGGCCAACAAAATGAAAAGTTGCGCGGAGGTTGGTTTTCGCAGCACGATGATTCGCCGCCCGGCGGAAACGACCGAAAACGAACTTTTGGAAATCGTCCGCGAACTGAACGCCGACCCCGATTTGGATGGTTTTATCGTCCAATTGCCTTTGCCGAAGCACATTCGAGAGGAAAATATCACGCTCGCCATCGACCATCGAAAAGATGTGGACGGTTTTCACCCCGTCAATTTTGGCCGGATGGCGCAGGGAATGCCCGCTTTTTTGCCCGCTACGCCGTTTGGGATTTTGGAAATGTTGCGCCGATATAATATTGAAACTGCTGGAAAACATTGCGTCGTCGTCGGTCGCAGCAACATCGTCGGAACGCCGATGTCCATTTTGCTTTCTCGAAAAGGCTACCCCGGAGATTGTACCGTGACTTTGGCACATTCCAGGACAAAAGATTTGAAAAAGGAAACACGCCGTGCTGATATTTTGGTGGCGGCCATCGGTGCAGCACATTTTATCACCGAAGAAATGGTCAAAGAGGGCGCGGTCGTAATTGATGTGGGCATGAACCGGATTCCCGACGCGAGCAAAAAATCGGGCAGCCGTTTGGTCGGCGATGTTGATTTTGAAAATGTCGCGCCGAAGTGTTTTGCCATCACGCCAGTGCCGGGCGGGGTGGGGGCGATGACGGTTACTGCCTTGATAATGAATACTTTAAAGGCGTACAGGAAGGAAATTTATTTATAAAATGTCTGAATCAGAATTTGCAGAATTTTAGAATTTTCAAAATTTGCGCCATTCGGTAAATTTTAAAATTCTGTAAATTCTGATTCAGACATTTTACCAAAAATCAACTAAAACCTTTTCGTCGCCAGCCGATATTCCACCGCCAATTGAAAGCACCGCGAGTGCGTCGCAAAACTTCCCACCGTTTTTTCATTGTACAAAATTGGCGTCGAACCGACTGCCATCACGCCGTGATTGTACCGAAATTCAAAACCACAATTGCGGTTAAAATCATAGCCAACACCACCGGCGAGGGCAAAATCCAAACGATTGAAGCCTGTAAAATCCAAAATATCTTTTGAAATCCGGAATCCACCAACCCCGCCGCCGGTAAAAAAAAGGTTTTTTATAGATTTCACTTTGAAAAGTAGCGGCAAATTGAGGTAGTTGACTTGCAAATTTTTTACAGACAAATCACCATAATTTTTCTGGGTGCGCGCCCCAGTTTGACTAAACAGCAATTCTCCGCGCATCGAAAGTCTGTCCGTCAAAAAATAATCCAACGTAAAACCAGTTTGCAACCCAGCCATAAAGTCATATTCGACGGCCATTTGGGCCTCATGGTACGTACATTGGTAGGACGAATAATTTCCGCCGATTTTGAAACCGGGCACCAGTTGGGCAGAAACCGAAAAAGGCAGGAAGCCAAAAAGAAGCAGCGAGTAAATGATTCTTTTCATCTTGTTGATTAATTTTTAAGATTTAAAAATAAAGTTTCCCCAAAACTAAGCGAGTTGTGGTGAGATTTTTCAAAATCCTGCGCGTTTTACGTACATATTTATTCTCCTAATCTTGGGGTTACACATTTTTGGGAAGTGTTTTCCTACCTAAAAATTAATGAAAATTTGAATGGAAATACTGCCAAAATTTCAAATTCAAAAACTAATAAAAAGCGTGTTTTAGAAAATATCCCGACAAAACCCGTGCGTTTCATTGCCCATGATTTTTTCCGAAACCGTACCTTCGGACATTCAAAAACTAATTCCAATGTCCAAATGCTCCTTTTTCACCGCCCTGTTTTTAATCATTTTTCAAGCCCAAATCAACGCCCAATGTGCTTGTGGCAACTGTCCACAAAACTTGCCAGATTTGGTTGATTTAGAATTTAATGTCGAAGTTTTTGGTGCGTCCAATCAAATTTTAGGACAAAACGGCCAAGGACTTTGCGGTGTCCAAATCAATTTTCGCCACGATTACATCGGCGATTTGCAACTTTCGCTGACTTCGCCGAGCGGCCAAACCATTCAATTAATTGGCCCACCGGGCATTTTTGACGGCACCAATTTTACAGAATGGGACATCACTTTTTTGCCCTGTTCTGCAGTTGCCTCGCCCGACAACAACATAAACTCGCAATTTAACAACGGCGAACCTTGGGGCATTTTGGGAAATTACACGGGTTCATATTATCCATTTTTGGGCTGTTTCGACACCCTTTCTGGAAATGTAAATGGCCTGTGGACACTCCATGTTTTGGACAATCAAATGAACGACAACGGCACGCTCGTTGATTTTACCCTGATTTTTTGCGACCCGACCAACCTCGAATGCCTGCCCTGCGATGCCGCCGCCGGAAATTTGTTGCAACCCGACCGCATTTCTTGCCTTGCCGATTCCAATTTGATTTTCAACCTGCCGCCAACTTATTCGCCCGGCCAAAATCCGCCGCCACCAGCCGCAGATTATATGTATAAATATGTTGTTTCAGGAGCCGGCGGAAATCTTTTGGCCTACCAAAATTCGCCAAATTTGATTGCCCAGCCAGTTGGAAATTACACGGTCTGCGGCCTGTCTTTTCGAAATGACGAGTTGCCGAATTTGCCGGCGCCCGGCAGCATCACGTTGGCTGATTTGATTGCACAATTGGGTTCGGCGACGCCCCCGTTTTGTGGCGATTTGACGGACAATTGTGTGAACGTAAAAATCAATCCCCCGCCCGCCGACAGCATTCGTTTTGACACGATTTGCGGGACGGATTGCCTAATTTTTTTGGGAAATACATTTTGCACGGCTGGAAATTTTAATTTAAAATTTCAACAAAATGGCTGTACTCGAAAAGCAGTTTTGAATTTGGCGGCTTTCCCAGACAGAACTAAAATTTTTCAAGACACTGTTTGTGCGGGCAATTGTTCAACAATTCCCGGTTTCCCAAATGCTTGCGCGACGGGCGGATATTCCCAAAAATTCAACCTGCCGGGCTGCGACAGCATCGTGATTTTGAATTTGGTTGTCCTCAAACCGATCGCAAAAATCAAAGTCCCCGACACCTTAAAATGTGGTGATAATTCTGTGGTTCTCAGGGCATTGGGTGCGCCGCCGGGTTCGAGTTTTCAATGGAAAGCGGTGTCCGGCGGAGCCAATATTTCGGGGGCTACCAATTTGGTCACGGCTTCCGCGACCGCCAGCGGCGTTTATCGTTTGATAAATTGTCTCGGAAATCCGGGCGGCGTTTTGTGCTGCGATTCGGCGGAAATCACAGTGATTGACCAACGTTTGCCGCTGCCCGTGCCGACTGGTTTGACGGGCGACACGTTGGTTTGTGCGAACGATAATTTGACATTTACCCTCCAAAATTTAGTGCCCGGCGCGACGACTTACACTTGGTCAACGCCACTCGACGCGCAAGTTTTGCCGGGAAGTATTCCCACAATTTTGAATGTAAAATGGGGCAGTTCCGACGGCCAAATCTGTGTTTTTGGTGAAAATGCGTGCGCTGCCAGCCCGACCATTTGTTTAAATGTAAAAGTCCAACCATCCCCCGTTTTGTCCAATATTTCGGGCGTGGACACGGCTTGCCACAATCAAATTATCAATTTTTCGGCAACCGTTCAGCCCCCGTCGGATGTCCAATGGTCAGTTCCGGCGGGCATGACCATCGTTTCTGGGCAGGGCACGACAAATATTTCGGTGCAAACCGGAGCAGTTTCGACGGGCGGTCAAGTTTGCGCCTGGGCCATCGGCGAATGCAGTTCGGGCACTCAAATTTGCAATTCACTGACCATTTTGGGATCGACGGCCTCGCCCACGATTTCTGGAAATGCCAATGGCTGCGGCGGCGATACGTTGGTTTTTTCAACGCCGGAAATCCCCGCGCCCGCATTTTATACTTGGTCCGCGACGGGTGGAAATATCATAGCTGGGCAAGGCACGAACCAGGTTTTTTTTGAAATTTCGCCCGGCGCGACGGTTGCCTCGGTTTGTCTTTTTGTTGATAATTTGTGCGGCAGCAGCCCACAAACTTGCCAAAATATCACCCTCGGCCAGCCGCCCGCCGCGCCCGTGATTTCCGGGACTTCCGAAATTTGTGCGGGTGAAAATGTTGGTTTTTCGATTGCCGACGTGCCGGGCGCGAATTCGTATTTTTGGTCAATTCCGCCCGGCGCGAGCATTGTTTCAGGTCAAAACACCAAAAATTTGTTGGTAAATTTCCCAAATTCGCCCGGCGGCAATGTTTGCGTCGCGGCAACTGGGAATTGCGGAACGGGTCAAAATGGCTGTTTTTCAATCGTCGTTCATCCAATTCCGACGGCAAATGCGGGTTTGAACGACTCGGTTTGTGGCTTAAATTTCAACCTCGCCGCCGTGCCGAGTTTGCCGGGCAGCACTGGCGTTTGGTCGCAAAAAGGCGGCAGCGGAACGTCCGTTTTTTCAAATCAAAATTCAAATTCAACGGGCGTTTCAGTTTCGACGGCTGGAAATTTTGAATTTCAATGGATTGAAAATGCGAACGGTTGCCGCGATACGGCCTCGGTTTTTGTCCAATTTTTGCAGCCACCGACGGTTCAAAATCCGTTGGAAAATTGCGACGCGACCAATCAATTTTACTCGGTTTCATTTTCAGTTTTGGGTGGGACGTCGCCATTTTCTGCGACGGGCGGCAGTTTTTCTGGAAATATTTTCACGTCCGACCCCATTTCGAGCGGCACGAATTACAATTTTCAAGTGACCGACGCGGCGGGCTGTTTTTCTGCGCCGATTTTGGGCACGAAATCTTGCGACTGCGCGACCGATGCCGGCACGATGGATTTGACTTTGCAATCAGTTTGCGAAAATGTGGAGGTGCAGGCCGTGGCCAACCCTGATTTTCAAATGGATGCCGACGACATTTTTGAGTTCGTTTTGCACACGAATCCCGGCGCGTCGCTCGGCACGGTGCTCGACCGGAACGCGACGGGGCAGTTTATTTTTAATCAAAATTGGCAGTTCAACACGATTTATTACATCTCACGGGTGGTTGGGACTGATTTCAACGGCTCGCCCGACCCGTTGGACAATTGTTTTTCGGTGGCCGCCGGGCAGCCCGTGATTTTTAGGCACGTCCCAAAAGTGGATGGCGGGCCTGACCAAACGATTTGCGGACTGGAAATTTTGATGCCCGTTTTTGTGGATACCGGCGCAACGGTTTTTTTGAACAACCCCGGATTGTCTTTTTCTGCGATCCAAAATTTTCAGGTGACAGCGACGGCGAGCGTGCCGGGCAGTTTTTTGGTCACTTTGGTGGCCGAAAATTTTGGCTGCACCGCTGCCGATACTTTCAATTTGACCTTTTTTCCGCCGCTTGTTTTCACCGTGCCTTCGATTGATTGCGACGCGGCGGGGCAAAATTTTACCGTAAAATTCATGATGACCGGCGGAACGATGCCGTTTTCGGTGGCGTCGGGCGGCAGTTTTTCGGGAAATAATTTTACTTCGGATTTGTTTCCGTCCGGTTCGGTTTTTCTTTTTGAAGTTTCGGACGCGGGCGGCTGCACGGCTGAAATTTCGGGAGAGTATGAATGTCAATGTGTTACGTCAGCTGGCGAGATGTCGGCGACCCCGATTGGCGTTTGTGGAAATGACACGGCGGCGGCATCGATTGCCGTGCAGCCGTTTTTGGATTTGAACGACATCGCGGTTTTTGTTTTGCACGACCAGCCCGGTGCGGTTCTCGGAAATGTTTTTGCAACGAATTCGACGGGCAGTTTTTCTTTTCAAAATGGGATGGTTTTTGGCCAGACGTATTTCATTTCGATGGTCGTCGGCGATAGTTTGGCCGGGCAGCCGAATCCGAACGATCCGTGTTTGAAAATTTCGGCAGGGCAGCCGGTTGTTTTTTCTGAAAATCCGACGGCGAATGCGGGCGTGGATTTTTCGGTTTGTGGAAACGAGGCGAATTTTCAGGCGACGGCGACCAATTTTTCGGGCAGTTGGTTTCAAATCAGCGGCCCGGGCGCGGCCACTTTTGACCCAAATTTGATGGACGGAAAAATTTCCGTTCTCCAATCGGGCGATTATATTTTTAAATGGGAAATCCAAACGCCGCAAAATTGCCGGGCGGCGGACACCGTGAAAATCACTTTTTTCCCGCAGGGATCGCAAGTCGCAAGCATTCACGCCTGCGATAATTTTAATTTTAGTTTCACTGAAAAAGTCATTTTTTCAGGAGGCACGCAACCGTATTTTGTGAACGGCTTGCCTTTTGTCGGCGATACTTTTATTTCGCAGCCGATGGTAAATGGATCGAGTTTCAATTTCGTTTTTGAAGATGCGAACGGTTGCAGCCTCGGAATTTTGTCAGGCACGGCCAATTGCAACTGTTTGACAAATGCTGGAACGATGGCCGGGCAGCCCATTTCAATTTGTGGAAATGGAGAAATCACGGCGCAACATTTGGGAAATGCAAAATTGGATGCCAACGATATTTTGACTTTCATTTTGCACGACGGCACGGCGACGACGGTCGGGCAAATCATTTCTGAAAATATTTCCGGGCAGTTTTCATTTCAAAATGGGATGAATTTTGGGCAAACCTATTTTGTGGCGGCGGTCGCGGCGAACAATTTAAACGGTTTTTCCGACCCGAATGACCCGTGCCGTTCGGTTTCGGCGGGGCAGGCGGTGGAGTGGATTCGTCCGGCGGTTGCAGGAGCGACGTTGGTTGCCAACCAATTTTGCGAAGACGGAGGAGTGTTCATTGAGTTGGAAAATGTGGTTGCAATTGTTGATACGGGGGGCGTCTGGACGGAAATCTCTCCTGTGCTGAGCCAATTTTTTAATCCGACTGCCGCGACTGTGGATTTGACCCACGAAAAATCAGGTATTTACACCTATATATATGTGGTGTCGGGCGAATCACCTTGCCCCTCAGACACTTCGGAGGTAAGATTTGAAATTTTTTCTAAACCATTGGCCGACGCGGGGGAGGATGATACTTTGGATTGTAACCACTCCTCGGCTGCGCTCGGGGGCCTAGCGACTTCGACAGGCAGCCAATTTTCATATTCTTGGTATTTGGATGGGTTAAATTTTTCAACAGAAAAAAATCCGACGGCGACCGATGCGGGCATTTATCGGCTGGACGTTTTGGATACCCTATATGGCTGTTTAGGCTCGGATTTGGTTCAAATTTTTGAAGGGGGCGATTTGCCGACGGCGGAAATTTTTACAAAAAATGGCGATTGCGGCGCGGTTGCGGCGAGCGGGGAAATCCGGGTGGAAAATATTTCGGGCGGCCAGCCACCGTATTTGATTTCGATAAATGGCGGGTCGGCGAGTTCGCAAACCGTTTTTCAAAATTTGCCGGCAGGCAATTATTCGATTGAAATTGAGGATGCGGCGGGCTGCGGTTGGTCGTCGGGAAATTTGACGGTCGCTTCGCCAGAGGAGATTTTGGTGGTTTTGGAACCTGAAATTTTGGTGCATCAAGGCGACTCGGTGCATTTGGCTGCGCAAATTTCGATCGATGCGGGTTCGATCGATACGATTTTTTGGTCGCCACTTTTGGACACGGCTGGCGTCGGGACTGCATTTCAAAATTTTCAAGTTGAAAGTTCTAAAATATTGGAAATCACGGTTTTGGATACCAACGGTTGTCGCGGCTCGGCCAAGGTTTTGATAAAAGTGGAGCAGCAGGTTTTGATTTTTGTACCAAATATTTTTGCACCGGGCAGCGAAAATGGGAACGATTTGGTCTCTGTTTTTGGCGGCGACGGAATTTTAGAGATAGAAAGTTTTGAGATTTATGACCGTTGGGGCGAGCGGATTTTTGGGTCGTACCATTTTCAACCGAACGACCAGAGCAAGGGCTGGGACGGGAAATTTAAAGGAAAAAAATCTTTGCAAGGTGTTTATGTCTGGTGGCTGCGGGTGAAATTGACGGATGGGCGGGTGGAGATTTTGAAAGGAGATTTGACTTTGAAGGGATGACGGACGGAATCGGACATAAAAAAGAAAGGAAATATGCCTTCCAAAATTTAATTTTTAGTTGTTTTGCGCTGGTAAAAATGAATCCAACGTTTTATATCCACAGACAGATGAATCTATTTTGAAATAGGACCACGAGAAAATCCACAAACCTTTTTGAACTGAATTTTTTAGAATTTAAAATTTACGGGTACAAATGATTAAAAGACTACTCAGTTTCTCCCTTTTGTTGTTTACCGCCACTTGGCTGGGTGCTCAACTTCCTCCTCCTTGTCCTTCTAACTTTTTCCCTCCGGCAGACAACTGCACGGAGGCTTGCATTTACTGCAATTTTAATGGTATCAGCAGTTCGACGGCGGGTTACACCGGCGGTGGGGTGCCCGGTTTTTGCGGCACCATCGAAAATGAACAATGGCTTGGTTTTATCGCCGGCTGTACTTCTGCCACTTTTACGGCAACCGCATCAGGTTGCACGGATGGCAATGGTATTCAAGTTGCTGTGATGGAAGCCTGTGGCCAATCGCCGATTGCTTGCTATGGCGGCCAATCCGGTGGTGCAGGAGTTCCTGCTTCGGTCACGGCTGGTTTGATTATCGGGCAAAACTATTTTTTTATGATTGATGGTTTTGCGGGTGATCAATGTTCATTTAATATTTCTGTTTCTCCACCGCAGTGTGTTTCTCCGCCACCGCTGGGAAATCCTGGACCGATCACTGGCCCAACGACGGTTTGCCCTGGAGCGACCGTAACTTATTCAATTCCACTCACTTCGGGTGCTGCAATTTATACTTGGAATGCCCCGCCGGGTAGCATGATTAATGGTCAGGCACCTCCACTTACTTTGGATAACAATGATAACCCGACTTCGGTCGAGGTGACTTTCGGGTCGGCTGGTGGCCAAGTTTGCGTCCAAGTTTTAAATTCTTGCGCGCAGCCAAAACAGGTTTGCAAACAAATTATCGTTCAACCAATCCCGCCGACCAATTTGGCTCCGGTGACGATTTGTTTTGAAGATGCACCATACGAAGCACCTTGGGGTGATTTGATAGTTGCCTCGGGCTTGGCTCAGGTGACTTTGAATTCTTGGTTGGGTTGCGATAGCGTTGTTCGGCAGCAAGTGACGGTAAAACCACCACTTATCAAAGTAAATCCACCGCAAACCATTTGCATCGGTAGCAGTATTTCGGTTTGTGGAAATGATATTGACCAACCAGGGCCCTATCAAGTTGTTTGTCAATCATTTCAAGGTTGCGACTCGACGGTAACTGGTCAGTTGTTGGTTTTTGACCCGGTGGCGGAAATTATTGGGAGTGGTGCAATTGCATGTAATAACAATAGTGTTGTTTTGAATTCGGCACCTTCGCAAGGTTTCAAACAGTGGTTCAATGCGCAAGGGCAAATTGTGGGTTCTGGCCCACAAATTACTGTAAATCAGCCCGGTTCATACGTTTTGGTGGTGACTGCTACAACAGGTCTTGTCACTTGCACCGCAATGGATACTGTTACGGTTACTGCAAACAACACACCTCCAAACGCAACCGCAGCTGGCGGGACGATTGGTT
This sequence comes from Saprospirales bacterium, assembly GCA_031398055.1. Lineage (GTDB taxonomy): Bacteria > Bacteroidota > Bacteroidia > Chitinophagales > Saprospiraceae > M3007. The sequence goes on from JANNMS010000317.1 coordinate 29,182, forward strand.
GTACCAATAATACGTTGATGTTGAATGGTGGCTCGACGACTGGTGGGGTGAGTTATGCTTGGTCGAGTACGAATGGTTTTACCTCGTCCCAGGAAGATCCAATTATTAACGCTCCCGGAACTTATGTTTTGACAGTGACGAATCCTTCAAACGGGTGTACCTCAACGGCATCGGCAATGGTAAATGGAAACACAACCGCACCGCAGGCCTCCGCAACGGGCGGAACGCTTTCTTGCGCAACAACTTCGATTGTGATAAATGCCAGTTCAAACGTTCCGAACGCAACTTATGCATGGAGCAACGGGCAATTTATCCAAAATCCTTCGGTCAATGCTCCGAACAATTATGTCGTTACCGTCACCGACCCATCCAATGGCTGCACGAGTACCGCTACTGCAAATGTTACTTTAAACAATACGCCTCCAAATGTAACCGCTGCCGGCGGCACGATTTCTTGCGCAACGCCAAACGTTACTTTGGCTGGAAATAGCACGACTGGTGGAGCAACTTTTGCTTGGTCTGGGCCGGGCGGTTTTAGTTCTGCCAACCAAAATCCTTCGGCAAATTCAGTTGGAACTTATACTTTGATAGTCACTGGAACGAATGGTTGTACGGCCAGCCAAACCGCTGATGTCGCTGGAAATACTACGCCTCCGGGTGCGACCGCAGCAGGTGGAACTTTGACTTGCGCGGTGGTTTCAGTAGTTTTAAATTCAAGTACAACCACCCCGGGCGTCACTTATTCATGGTCTGGGCCGGGCGGTTATTCATCTACCCAACCCAATCCGACGGTGGATGTCGTGGGTAATTATGTAGTTACAATAACTGGTTCAAACTCTTGCACATCAACGGCAACGGCTACTGTAAATGGTAATTTTACTGCTCCAAACGCTGGTGCAACGGGCGGAACGATCAGTTGCACGGCGAGCAGCGTGACAATCAATGGTTCTTCAACCACACCGGGTGTAACTTTTGTGTGGACTGGACCGGGCGGCAATTTGCTAAATGGCCAAAATGTCAGCGTGAGTTCTGTTGGCGATTATACTTTGGTCGTAACTGGGGCAAACGGATGCACCGCAACCGCAACCGCAACTGTCAATCCGGATGCTAACCTTCCAAATGCGGTGGCTGACGGTGGCACCATTTCTTGCTCAAATTCTTCGGTGACTTTGTCGGGTTCTTCGACGACGCCCGGCACGACGCTTTCTTGGACTGGTCCGGGTGGGTTTATTTCCAGCCTTCCAAATCCAACAGTTACAGTTGCTGGCGATTACATTTTACTAGTTTCAAATCCAACAAATGGTTGCAATGCACAAGCAACAGCAGGGGTTCAATTAAATACAACTCCACCAACTGCAACTGTTGCAGGTGGTCAATTGAGTTGCGGCAGCCCGAATTTGGAAATTTTCACAACTGCAGCAGCACCCGGTTTGACATTTGATTGGTCTGGCCCGAACAATTTTATTTCAACAGATAAAAACCCAACGGTTGCAGCTCCGGGCAATTACACTTTGGTGGTTACCGGAACAAATGGCTGCACCGCTTCTTTCACAGCAACAGTTACGGCTGACACAAATATTCCAGTCATCTCGGCTACCGCAAGCGAGCCTTTGACTTGCGCGGTCAATTCAATTACGATAAATGCTACTTCCAACAATCCAAATGTCAACTATTCTTGGTCTGGCCCAGGAGGTTTTACATCTTCGCAACAAAATCCAATTGTCAACGGACCAGGAAGTTACATAATGACCGTAACCGCAAGCAATGGCTGTTCCTCCACCGCAACCGCAGTGGTTGACCAAGATATTTTAAAGCCAAATGTTGTGGCAGCTGGTGATACCATTGATTGCAACAATCCAAGCGTTATGGTTTCTGGTAATTCAAGTACCTCAGGAACTTCATTTGCCTGGACTGGACCGAACGGATTTTCCGCTTCAACAAAAAATGCTTCTGTAAATACTCCGGGAAATTATGTTTTGGTGGTCACCGGCCCGAACGGCTGCACTGATACCCAAACTGCGAATGTTCCGGAAGACCGCACGCCGCCAACCGTTTCGGCAAATTCGCCAGATATTTTGACTTGCACTGCCACAACAGTCTCGATTAATGGTTCTGTAACTTCGACGGCTTCGCCATTGCAAACCATCAGTTGGACAGGCCCAGGCAGTTTCACATCATCTGACGAAGATCCGCAAGTTTCAGCAACTGGTGATTATACGATGACTGCAACTTCGGAAAATGGCTGTACTTCGACAACCACCGTTTTTGTAAATCAAGATATCATGGCTCCGAACGTTTCGGCTTTCGGTGGGACTTTGACTTGCACAATTACCCAAGTTTTGCTCGGTGGAAACTCAACGACTCCAGGTGCGACTTTCCAATGGATGGGCCCCGGCGGCTACACTTCCACCGATGAAGACCCAACAATTACAGTGGATGGCACTTATGATTTGATAGTAACTGGCCTGAACGGTTGTACAAATTCTGCAACCACGACGGTCAATTTGGACGGCCAATTCCCAACAGCGACTGCTTCTGCATCGCTTTTGACTTTGGATTGCAAAAATCCGGCAACAACTTTGAATGGAACCTCGACCACACCAGGCGTAACTTTTGGTTGGTCTGGCCCGAACGGTTTTGGAGCAGGTACGGCTTCCGTTCCGAATGTTTCTGAACCCGGAAATTATGTTTTGGCGGTAACTGCACCCAATGGTTGTGTTCAAACTGAAAATATTACAATCAATCAAGACATCACTACACCTGACATTTCGGTTGTCGGCGATACGATCGATTGCATTTCTGGTCAAGGAAATTTGACGGCAACTTCAGCGACGGGCGGCGCAACTTTTCTTTGGACAGGGCCAGGCGGATTCACTTCGCCTCAACAAAATCCATTGGTTACGGTAGACGGACCTTATCTTTTGGTGATTACCGGCCCGAATGGTTGCACCAGCACGGCTACCACAGATATTGCTAAAAATACCGATGCACCACAAGTTGCTTACACCATTGATGCCCTTTTGACCTGTGCGGATACAGTTTCAACCAACATTGCATCTATTTCAACTGTCGGAGCAACTGGAATTTGGACAGGGCCAGGTGGTTTTAATTCGACACTCGACACCATCAATGTAAAAGTGGCAGGCATTTATACTTTCACAGCAACTGCTTTGAATGGTTGTAAAAGTTCAGAGCCAATTACGATCACCGAAAACAAAGTCGCTCCGACTGTTAGCCTCTCTGGTGGAACAATCAATTGTACCAATCCAACTTTGGATTTGAACCCAACAGTTACGATTTCCAATCCTGGATTTTTCTGGGTACTTCCCGACGGTTCCGGCGCACCTGCCCAAAAGGTTACTGCAATTGTTGGCGGCGTTTACACATTGACAGTAAATGACTTCGCAAATGGTTGTGTTACAACGGTTTCGGCTACCGTCGTTGAGGATAAAGAAATCCCAGTCATCACAATCAAGGATTACATTTTGACCTGCACCGACCCACAAATTACTATTGACATTGAAGTTTCTATGCCAGTAATTTATGATTGGGTCGGCGACAATGGCTTTGAAGCAAGTGATGAAGATATTTTGGTGGAAGAAGAAGCCGTTTTCACGGTGACGGTGACGGCTGCAAACGGCTGTACATCTACCGGAACGTCCGAAGTGTTTTTGGATATGCAAGTGCCGGGCGCATCGGCTCAACAAGGTATCATTTTGACCTGCACCCAGCCCAGCCAAACCATTACTGCCACTTCACCCGCAACTTCTGTCAGTTATTCTTGGACTGGCCCAGGTGGTTTTACTTCCAATATCCAAACCCCAACAATCAATCAAACAGGAGTTTACACCGTAATTATTACTGATACCAACAATGGTTGCACTTCACAGGCCAGTGCAGAAGTTGCACCAGATGCCAGCATTCCGCAAGTTTCAGCACTTGGCGGAACGGTGACTTGCACCGTTTTGGATGTTCAAATCACGGCAACCAGCAGCCAGCAAAATGTAACTTGGAACTGGTCAGGTCCGGGTGGTTTTACTTCCACTGATCAAAACCCGACGGTGACCGCAGCCGGAAATTACACCGTAACTGTAACAGCCACAAACGGTTGCACCACAGTTGCCGGCGCAGAAATTCTCGCAAGCATTGCCACTCCAACTGTAAATGTGGGCACGCCTGACAAATTGGATTGCACCACGACGCAGGTTTCTTTATCCGCAACGGTCGCCAAACCGGGCAATTATGATTTCAAATGGGTCACGGCAAACGGTACAATTTTGAGCGGAGCAAATTCGCCTTCGCCCATCGCCAGCCAAGCCGGAACGTACACCGTTTTGGTTACTGACCAATCGAACGGCTGCACCGGAAACGAAGATGTAATCGTTGAAGTTGACCCAGCCACTCCGTCTGGTGTCAATGAATTGACAAAAAGTGTTTCCTGTTTTGGCTACACCGACGGCAGTATTTCAATTGCATCGGTGGTCGGCGGAACGGCTCCTTTCTTGTATTCACTTGACAATCAACCGTTTGGAGCCACCACGACTTTTACTTTCTTGCCGCCGGGCGACCATGCTTTGAAAATTCAGGATGCCAACGGCTGCGAATTTGAAACCGTTTTGAAAATCGGCGAACCGGAAGAGTTGACCGTGAATTTGGGCTTGGACACCACCATTCATCTCGGTGAATTTATTACTTTGTCTTTGGATGATGCCGTTAGCGACACCGGTCGAATTGAAAAAGTAGTGATTACGCCAGCCGCGTTTGACACTGTTTTCAACAAAACTTTCCAGCCAACTTATTCAGTTCAATACAAATTGACGGTGATTGACTCAAACGGTTGCAAAGCCAGCGACGAACGCCTCATCATTGTTGACAAAGAGCGTTTGGTGTTCATTCCAAACATTTTTGACCCGACTTCCATCGAAAATGGCTTGTTTACTGTATTCGGTGGCGAGGGAACGGAACGGGTTATTTCTATGAAAGTATTCGACCGCTGGGGCGAATCGCAGCACGAATATTTCGATTTCGCGCCCGGCGACCCAAAATCGGCCTGGGACGGAAAAGTTCGTGGAAAAGATGCCAACCCAGCAGTCTTCGTTTATTACGCTGAAATTAAGTTCCTCGACGGCGAGGTAAAAGTTTACAAAGGCGATGTTGCATTGGTTCGCAACAACAAATAATCAGGCTAGAATCAAAATTGAAATAAGTGAAAAAAATGCGCCATCCCGGTTTCCCGGCGATGGCGCATTTTTTGTTTTGTCATGCGGGACGAATCCGTCCCAACCCAGTTTTTTCACGGTTATTTCTGCCATTGTTGGTTGTCCTCGCCAACAACTTTTAGCGATTCTTGAATTGAAATTTTTGAAAAAAACTATCCAATATCAACACTAAATAAGAAATCGCCAATCCAAAAACTGCACCACCCAAAATATCCACAACAAAATGTTGCACCAAAAACACCCGCGAAAAAGCCACCGCAAAAGCCAAAAAAGCAAAAGCCATTGCCCACCGTTCATTTTTTTTAGGTAAAAAACTCGCAAGCAAACTGTACAAACCAAAAGCCGCCATCGTGTGCCCAGAAGGAAAACTGGTTTGCCCACTCATCAATTTCACGCCCGGAACGATTGCAATTTTTTCCCAATCACCCTTTTTTTCAAAAAAAGTCACCGGACGGTCTCGACCAATTTTGTCTTTTGAATAAAAAGAAATAGGCAAAGTGAGCAAGCCAATCGCAGCCACCAAAATGGTCCAACGCGGATGGATAAAAAGCAACAAAATACCTGCAACAAAAAACATCCACGCCTCGCCCAAAATGGTGGCAAATTGAAAAAGGGAATTGAACGGTTCGGTGCGCCAATCGTTGAGCATCAAAAATTCATCCCCGTGCTGAATTTGTAATCTTAAAAAAATGACAAACCCAAAAAACACCAGCACCGGCAGCGTAAAAAATTTGTTTTGCCAAAATGGCTGGCAGGTTTTTGGGGAAAACGTTTGTACTTCTTCCATGAATTTTAAAAAATGGATACAAAATAGATTGTTGGCAGGAATGTCATAGTCATCAGAATAAGAATTTCAAAGGTGCGTAGCACCGCAATATTTGTAGAAAACCCATGAAATTAGGTAAGGAAGGTGCGTAGCACCGAAATATTGGAGGCCAGATATTCCGGTGCTACGCACCTTTTAGAGATAATGCCTTCCGTTTTCTACAAATATTACAGTGCTACGCACTTTTGAAATTGCTATGGCATCCTCGCAAAAAGCAAATTTAGGTTTTCATCCGAATTCACCACCCGCCAATCGCCATATTTTCGAAACCAAGTCCCCTGTCGTTTTGCATAATTTCGAGTGTGCTGTTTTATTTTTTCGATGGCTTCGGCACGGCTCATTTTTCCATCAAAAAAATCGAACCATTCTTCATATCCAACCGTGGCGAGTGCTGGCAAATGTCGAAATTCGTAAAATTTCTGAGCCTCGTTTTCCAAACCGGCAGCCACCATCGAATCCACTCGGTCATTAATTTTTTGGTACAAAATTTCTCGCGGCGGGTCGAGCAAAAGATAAACAGGTTGGAAGGGTCGTGGTTTTTTTTCTTTTTCCAAAAAATAAGAAAACGGCATACCCGATTGCAAACCAACCTCAACCAACCGCCGCAGCCGTGCTGGATTTTGTCCATCCATTTTTGAAAAATGGGCGGCATCCAATCGCTCGGCTTCCTGCTGCAACCAATCGAGGCCGCCTGTTTTTTCACCTTCCAAAACTTGGTTTTTGACTGCTTCCGAAATTTCCGGGAACACATCCAAACCTTCGCAAACTGCCCGCAAAAACAAACCAGAACCGCCCACCAAAACCGCAAAATCTCTTTTTTCAAAAATTTTTTTCAGCACCGCGAGGGCATCCCGTTCAAAATCGCCGACACTGTAATTTTGCGTAACTTCCAGAGAATCAATGAAATGATGCGGCACGGCCTCCAATTCAGCAGCCGTTGGTTTGGCCGTGCCGATGTCCATGCCACGATAAAATTGGCGGCTGTCGGCACTCAAAATTTCGGTTTTGAAAAATTGCGCCACCCGAATTGCAAACGCAGTTTTCCCCGAAGCAGTCGCTCCGCCGATGACGATTAGTTTTTTGGTGGAGTCATTTTTTGGTTGAAAAACTGAATCGTTCATTCAAAATTTAGGCAAAATCGTAAATCCAAAATCTAAAATCGTAAATCCAAATCACATGCTAAACGTCAATCCGTAGGTGAAAAGACGGAAATCGTAAGTATCGCTTTTTTTGAAAAACGGGTTCAAATTGAATTTTCCAGAGAGGTACAAACCATCCCAACCAAAACCCGCGACGAGGCCGTAATTGAACTTGGCGAGGTCGAAATTGTCTTTTCGGATGCGTTCAAAATCAAAGTCGTTTTCGGAATAAGTAATAGTTTGACGCGCCGCCGTGCGAACTCCGGCAAAACCGCCGAGCCGAAACATGATATTTTTTCCGGCTTTGAATTGCAACATCACCGGCAAATTGATTGAATTGATAACAATTTCATTTCGCTTAACTGGGCTTGCAAATTCCTCAAAATTGCCTTCGCCGGTTGCCTTCGTCGTCAGCACTTTATTGCCGCTTTCAATCAATTTGTTTCGGTCAATCGTGATGCCGTAAACAATCGATGCACGGTTGTTTTTGAATTGGTCGTTGCGTTTCCACGGCTTTTTCGGATTGAAACCTCCGAAAAAAGTGGCGGTCGTGTCGCGTTTTCCAAGTCGATTTTCCAACAACAATTGCCAACTGGTGTAGCCAGATTTATAAGTATCGAAACGTGGAAAAAGCACGCCCGTCGTCCGGTCGGTCAAATCTGCAACGTCCGAAAAACCAAAACCAAAACCAAATCGGAAAATGGTGCGCGGCGATTTGTTGTTTTTCATGCCCGGAAATCCACCGGGAAACGGTGGAGTGGGAGGCATATCCTCGGATGGTTCCTCTGAAATAAAGGTCGAATCAAACGGCAGGTCTTCGAGTGGGGTCTCGGTTGGAAAATCCGTGCGTCCATAAAATTGGTACGACAAATCTTCCAATTGCCGCTGCGAAGCATAAATTTCATTCAATAATTCTTCTGAAAAACGTTCGCCAGCGTGGGTCGAATCGGCCAAATCATTTTCCAAAACAGTCAATTGGGCTTGCAAATTTTTTACTTTTTCAGCCAGTTGAGTTTTCCAATCCAGAATTGTAGCCGTCGAATCTTGGGAAAAAGCAGTGCTGGCAATGGCCAAAAACAACAGAAAAACGAATATTTTTTTCATAAAATGGATGGTTTTTAAATTGAAATTTGAAAGAAATTGATGCGCCAAAAGTAGTGCGAGTTGGTAAAACAACTGATTTTTAGTTTCTGGGTTTGGAACTTGGACAAATTTTTTAAAAATTATTTGTTTGAATAAAAACAAAAAGTGTTATTTTTGCCTTTGATAAAAGGGAAAAGAATATGAATTATTGTAAAAACTGCGCCACCGAAGTGGTTCCCGGCGCGAAATTTTGCCATCGCTGCGGCGAAAAACATGCCGAAACCACCAAAAAATGCCCGGCCTGCGAGCAGCCCAACCCGGTTGTTTCGGTTTTTTGCCACCACTGCGGGTTTCATTTTGAGGGAAAAAAGCATCGGGAAAAAATTTATGAACCCCAATTTCCACTCGATTTTGACCCAGAAACTTTGTGCGACCAAGTCAAAGCACTTTTTTTCCGGGGGCTTCGGCAGCGCGTTATCGAAGAACAGGATGCTGCAAAATATTCAGATTACGTTGAAAAATTTTATCATTCTGATTTTTCAAAAATTTATACCGTTCGCGCCGACCAAATTGCGGAAGATGTTTTGATTTTGTGGGAACGGCGTGGCGCGGCGGCACTTCCCGAAATTGACCGACGGATGGATGCGGCTTTTGAAGGTTTGATGGACTATTTTTTTGTCAAATATTGCAGCGATTTGAACAAGATAAAACTCCCGGAAGGCATTTTGAAATATGAAAAACCACCTGCCGATTCGAACGGCGTTTGGAAAATGATGCAGGATTTTTTGGATTTTGAAAATGAAAAAGAGGCGTTCGATTTTGATTTTATCGAAATGGAAAAAGAACGGTTGGAAAACGCTTGCCGAAATTTTTTGACCGCCGAAAGGCAAGAACGGGTTTATTTTATTTGCGATTTGTCGTTGAAAGGCAGTTGCAAAGACGGTTTTGCGATGACCGACCGGGGAATTTACTGGCGTGCGCCGTTTGACAAACCTCGAAAAGTGCCATTTCGAGAACTTTCAGAAATCAAAAAAGAGAAAGATTGGCTGACGATAAATGGGCATTTTTTCACCACCAATCCGTCTTTGAATTTGAAAATGTACAAGTTGTTGAAAAAATTGAAAAACGCCTGATTGGAGGGCGGAATTTATTTCGACCATGTTGTGGTCGGAATAAATTCCGACCTCCATAAATTTTTCCCAAAAAATTTGGCAACCCGAAACTTAGCAGAGTATTTTTGCCGCACAAAATTTAAACGGAGGTTGTAGCTCAGTTGGTTAGAGCGTCGGTTTGTGGTACCGAAGGTCGGGGGTTCGAGACCCCTCAGTCTCCCAAAAATTTCGAGGGAATTTGCGCAAGCAAGTTCCCTTTTTTGTTGCCCTGATTTTTTTGCAAATGAAAAATTGACAACTATTTAAAGTTTCCGGTTTTTTCCAAACAGATTTTCATGAAAACACAAAAGGAATTGTATTTTGAGCCGTGAAAGTATTTGCCAAATATTTGGCGGTTGTCTCTCTCTTTTTCTAACCATCATTTTTTATTTTTATGAAAAAATTACTACTGCTACTTCTCTTGTTGAGTAGTCTGGGCGGGGTCGTGCGTGCGCAATTACCAAATGGCGTAATCGCTCCCGACTTTACGATTACCGGCGTTGTGGACGGCAACAACCACAACTTGTACTCGAAATTGGACGAAAACAAAACGGTTTTCCTCGATTTCTTTGCGACTTGGTGCGGTCCGTGCTGGTCGTACCACAACTCCGGGGCACTCGAAGGGATTTGGGAATCTTATGGCCCGCCGGGTACCGACGAGGCTTATGTGATGGGCATCGAAGGCGATGCGGCGACCAATGTTGCCTGCATTTTTGGCCCGTCTGGCTGCAACAATTCAACACTTGGCGATTGGACAGCAGGGGTGGGATACCCGATTGGCGACGATGCGGCGCTGCCAAGTGCTTACAACATCAATTTTTACCCCACGATTTACTGCGTTTGCCCCTGGGACAAAAAGGTTTACCAGTGTGGCCAACTCCCGACCGGGGCTTTGTGGAATTACAGAAATACCCATTGCACGACGCCGCCGATGGCAATTACCGTCGTAAATCAGCAAAACAACACCTGTTTTGGGCAATTGAATAGTGAAATTGACATTGAAGTGGCGGGTGGCGTGCCGCCGTTCACTTATTTATGGACAAATGGCGCGACAACCGAAGATTTGCAAAATGTCCCTGCCGGAAATTATTCCTGCACCGTGACTTCTTCCCAAAATGCGGGGACAAAAAAAGTGGGGCCACTCAATATTACTGCCCCGTCGAGCTCAATTGCCGTGAATTTTCCATCTGTCGTGCCGCTGGGTTGCACAAATCCTGGAAGTATTTCGGTTTCCGCAAGCGGTGGGTATCAAAATTTTACATTTGATTGGAGCAACGGCGATGGTGGCGAAACGATTGAAATTTTGACTCCCGGAACTTATACCGTTACTGCTACCGACGCAGAAGGTTGCACCAAAACTAAATCTCAACTTATGGCTGCAGCGCAATATCCGCTGGCGCAAGTTGCGACCCCGGCGCAGTTGACTTGCACGAATAATTTGACCACTTTGAACGGCTCGAACTCGACTTCGGGAGATGACATCATTTACAATTGGGTAGTCGGAACGGGTGGAAACATCGTTTCTGGCCAAGGAACTTCGACTGCGGTGGTCAACGCTGCTGCAATTTATGTTTTACAAGTTACCAACACGGTGACAAATTGCACGGCCACAAAAACGGTCGCGGTGACCGCCGACCAATCGCTTCCGGCTGCCGAAGCAGGCCCGGTTGGTACTTTGACTTGTTCAAATCCCTCGACGACTTTGCAAGGAACGGGTTCGTCGGGCACCAATTTTTCCTATTTATGGACGACAAACAGCGGTGGAAACATCGTTTCGGGTGGAAATTCTTTGACGCCATCGGTCAACGGAGTGGGCAATTACATTTTGAAAGTGACCAATTTGGACAACGGTTGCGCAAAATTTGACACGACTTCCGTTGCCGGAAATACCACGCCGCCGACGGTTTCTGTGGCCGCCGCAACTTTGACTTGTGCAAATCCAGCCGCTCCGTTGAATACAACGACGAACGCCAGCAACCCAACTTTTGCATGGTCGGGGCCGAACGGTTTCACTTCGACCGTCCAAAATCCGTCGGTCAGTTCGACTGGAAATTACACGGTCGTGGTCACTGACCAAACGACGGGCTGCACCCAAACGCAATCGGCCACCGCTTCCGCAAATACCAATCCGCCCGGCGCATCGGCAATCGGCGGAACGGTAACTTGCGCGACGACGAGTGTAAATTTGAATGGAAATTCGCCAGTTTCGAACGTTTCGTATGCTTGGACGGGGCCAAATAATTTCACTTCAAATCTTCAAAACCCAGTTTCGGGAACTGCCGGTACGTATAATTTGGTCGTGACTTGGGCAGATAACGGCTGCACTTCGAGCACGGCGGCGACGGTTTTTTCAAATACAAATCCACCGACGGCAGCCATCGCAACACCTTCAAATTTGAATTGCAACACAAATTCCGTGCAGATGAACGGGGCGAATTCTTCGCAGGGCGCAAACTTTTCCTACCTCTGGACAACTTCAAACGGCAACATCGTTTCGGGTGAAAATACTTTGACGCCGATTGTAAATTCTGCGGGAACTTACGTTTTGCAAGTGACCAACGCCGACAACGGCTGCACCGCAAATTCAAATTCGACGGTTGTCCAAACGCCAGCCGTGACCGCTGCGGTCGGCACGCAAACCAACGTTTCTTGCAACGGAAATGCCAACGGCTCGGCAACGGCAATCGCCGGCGGCGGAAATGGAACGTACTCTTTTTCATGGTCGAACGGCCAAAATGGGGCCAATTTGACCAATGTTTTGGCTGGAAATTATGTCGTGGCCATCACGGATGGCGAAAATTGCACGGCAACTTCTTCGGTTACAATTTCCCAACCTGCTGTTTTGAATTGCAATGCCTCGGCCACCGCACAAACTGCAAATGGTCAAAATGACGGCACGGCGACCGCCAATCCGAACGGCGGGACAGCCAATTATTCTTACATTTGGAGCAATGGCCAAACCACGCAAACCATTTCTGGACTCGCGCCGGGCAGTTTCACCGTTTCAGTTTCGGATGCCAACGGCTGCGTTGATATCCAAACGGTCACTGTAAATTCTGTCAATTGTGCGCTCGTCGCCAACGTTTCGTCCACAAATGTTTCCTGTTTTGGACTTGAAAATGGCTCCGCGACCGCGAATTTGGCGGGCGCAGCCAGCCCGGTAACTTACAATTGGAGCAACGGCGGAACGACCGCGAACATTTCCAACCTCGCCGCTGGCAATTATTCCGTTCAAATTTTGGATGGAAATGGTTGTCCAGCAGAACTTTCCGTCAATATTTCGCAACCCGCACAACTTCAAGCCAACGCAATCGCCACCCCAGAAACGGCTCCGGGCGCGAACAACGGCACGGCCTCGGCCACGCCGACGGGCGGAACTGGAAATTACACCTATTCTTGGAGCAACGGCGCGACCACTTCCAGCATTTCGAACCTCGCGCCGGGCAGTTATTCAGTTGAAATTTTGGATGGAAATGGCTGCGGATTTACCCAAACTGTCATCGTTGCCTCGGCAAGTTGCGCGATGTCGGCGGCTGTTTCGGCGGTAAATGTGTCCTGCGCAGGCAACACGAACGGCCAAGCCACAGTCAGTTTGACGGGCGGAAATGCACCATTTATTTACAATTGGAGCAACGGCCAAACCGCCGCGACTGCCACCAATCTCGCTCCCGGAAATTATTCCGTTTCGGTTTCAGACGCGGTGGGCTGCGAAGCGGTTCAAACCACTTCGATTGCCGAACCACTTCCAATAGCCTTTGATTTACTCGCCCATAGCCATGTCGTTTGTCCAACCGATGCGAACGGAATGGCGACCGTCGCAGCAAATGGTGGCACTGGAAATTTCAGTTATTTGTGGTCAAACGGCCAAACCGGCGCGACGGTAAATAATTTGACAGTCGGAGTCCACTCAGTTTTGGCAACAGATGAAAATGGTTGCACCCATGAAATGTGGGTCAATATTATGGCAGTTGATGAAGTTGCGCCCGTCATTTCTTTGCAAAACGCAACGGTCGGCATTTCCCAAAGCGGCACAGCGACCGTGACTTTGGCAGATTTGCAAGCCGTTCTGACGGACAATTGTGCCGTTTCTGCCTCTGAAATCACGCCCAACCAATTTACTTGCGCGCAAATCGGACAGCAAACGGTGACCGTCACGGTTTGGGATGCGGCTGGAAACAGCAGTTCCGCTTCCGCAAATGTCAACATCGTGGACAATCTCGCGCCGCAGGTTTCTTGCCCGGCGGATATCCAAAAATGCTATTCCGAAGCAACGGTAAATTATGCCGCACCGACTGCCGAGGACAATTGCACAGGTCAAGGCCAGTGGAATTTAGTCGAGGGTTTGGCGAGCGGCTCGACCTTCCCAGTTGGAAAAACGGTGAATATTTATACCTACACCGATGCTGCCGGAAACGTGGGACAGTGCCAATTTCAAGTTGAAATCGTGAGCCAAACCGCAGTTTCCGCCGTCATTTCGGGTGGTTGTTTCCAAACTTGCGAAGGTTTTGTGAGCCTCGAAAACGTCACCGGCGGCATTTCGCCGTACTTTGTTGAATGGAGCAACGGCCAAACGGGGATGAACGCCACCGGAGTTTGCGCCGACGGAATCACGGTTTCAATTTTGGATGGCGCGGGTTGCCGCACCGCTCAAACTTTGAATTTAAACATTCCTTCCGCGCTCGCGATGGCCGTAAATTCCATCCAAAACGCGACGAACGGCCAATCCAACGGCTCAGTCAAAGTGACCGTTTCAGGCGGTGCGACACCATATTTATACGTCTGGACGGATGCGCTCGGCAATTTTGTAAGCAATCAGGAAGATTTGGAAAACGTCCCGGCAGGAACTTACAACCTCGCCGTGACCGATGCCAACGGTTGCAACATCAAAAATGTAGAAGGCATCATCATCGAAAATGTGGTCAACACGAACGAACCCAACTGGGCAAAAGGCATGAAAATCGTCCCGAACCCAACGCAAGGTTTTGTGCAAATCCGTTTTTCTGAAATGCCAAAATCCGATGTTGAATTGATGGTTTTGGATGCCACCGGGCGCAATTTGATGAACCTGATTTCCACCGGCGAGCAAATTATCGAACTTGATTTGACCGGTTTGCCGGATGCGATTTACACCGTTCGGCTGCGGTCAGCAGGTGAAGTATCGATGCGGAAATTGGTGCTAAACCGTTGATTTTAAAAGTTTTGTGAGAATTTTGTCAATTGAAAAAGCGGTCGTGTCGGTTTGACATGGCCGCTTTTTTTTGGAGGGCGAAATTTATTTCGCCTACGGAAGAGCGAAATAAATTTCGCCCTCCAATTATTTCACTTCCCAAATTTCCCAAATCTTCGACCGCTCTTGCCAACCACCAAAATTGAACTTTCTCAACCAATCCGGCAGCCGCGAAAATTGGCGTTCCAGTTTTTTATCTTTCAAAAAATCAAAATTTGTGGGCTGCCGGGTCAAAACCAGATCGCCCGTTTTCAATCTTTCGGTAGGCAGGTTTTCCACATTTTCAAAAACATGGATTTCTAAATTTTTTGGTTGGTAAAAATTGGCCCGAACCCCAACCAAACGGTACGGATTTTCTTTTTCAGCCCAAATCTTTTGCTGGCCGTCGGCACATTTTTTTTCCAAAAATTTAAAATAGGGGAGTGCATCAGCAGCCGATTGGGTGAGCACAAAAACGAGTGCTAAAAAATTGATTGTCAATGAAATAGGCCACAAAACGCGCCACCAAAGTTTGCTTTTGTATTTTTCAAAAAAATAAAAAACACCCGTTGCCGCCCAAAAAACAAAAGGCAAAATCATCGGAAAAAGAAACCGCAATTCTTTGTGCCCAACCAAAGAATGTCCCAGAAAAAACGGGACGAAAACCCACAAAAAAATCCGGTTTTTGAAATTTCTTGCGCCCCAAATTGCCGCCGCAAAAATCAAAAAACTCACCGGCGGAATGGCTCGAATTAAAAAATCGGGCAGGTAAAACCACCAACCCGACTCGCCAAATTCGGCGGCTTTTCCTTCAAAAATATTGATTTGAAAATATCGCGACGGCGCGCAAATCCACTCGCCATAAAACCATCGATCGGCTGAGAAACCTGCTGCTGCGGCAAGCAATCCGCCGAATATAAACCATTGAAAATCAGTATTTTGAAAGTGTTTTTCAAAAATGATCCAACCAAAAATACCGAGCAGCGCAAACCCAATTTGGAATCGAAAAAAGAAAGAAAAACCGAGCAAAAAACCCGCCGCCAGCCATTGCCATTTTCCATTTTTCAAAAGCAAAAACACGCCCGACCACAGCAAAAGTGCCGACCAATTTTCAGATGAAAAACGCACCAAACAATACGGGACAAACCAAAAAATGGCTGTCAAATTGAAAATTTCGGCAGCCGAACGATTTGGGATTTTTTGGGAAAATTTTTCTGAAAAATCTGTTTTTGAAAAATGCCGAGCGAACAAAATCAGCAGTCCGCCCCACAAAATTGCCGTCAAAAAACGCATCGCCGCCGCCTGCCAAATTGGACTTTCGATTCCAAAAAACGGGAAAATTTTGATAAAAACCATTGCCAAAATCGGCTGGGCAGCGGGTCGGATTTTTGCCTGAAATTCCCATGGCAAATCAGCGGCGGGCGATTCGCCGAGCCGATATTTTGCAAATTCTAAAATCTGGAAATGCTCGTCGGGATGGTGAAAACCATGGCTAAAAATGGCTGCGAGGGTGAGTGGGATAAAAACGAAAGCCACGTTTACGAAACTTTTCAAGTTTCGCAAACGTGGCCTCCAATTTTCCAATTTTCTAATTTCCAATTTTCGCAATTTCAAATCTCTCGTTTGTCATCAAATTTTTCCAAATAATCCGCCACCCGACGCAAAAATGAACCGCCAAGCGCACCGTCCACCACCCGATGGTCATACGAAAGCGACAAAAACATCATTTGCCGGACGGCAATCACGTCGCCAAATTCGGTTTCCAAAACCGCAGGTTTTTTCTTGATGGCTCCGGTGGCAAGAATCGCAACTTGCGGTTGGTTGATGATCGGCGTGCCCATCACATTTCCAAAAGTGCCGACGTTGGTCAAAGTAAAAGTGCCGCCCGAAATTTCGTCGGGTTTCAATTGGTTGGTTCGGGCACGGTTGGCGAGGTCGTTCACCTGTTTTGTCAGGCCGGAAAGGTTGAGGAAATTGGCGTTTTTTATCACCGGAACGATCAAATTTCCGGAAGGCATCGCGGCGGCCATACCTATATTGATGTCTTTTTTCAAAATAATCTGCTGGCCGTTGACCGAGCAATTTATCATCGGAAAATCACCGATTGCTTTGCAAACCGCCTCGATGAAAATGGGCGTGAACGTGATGTTTTCGCCGTATTTTTTCTTAAAAACATCTTTTACCCGGCTGCGCCAGTTGACCATGTTGGTCACGTCGGCCTCGACAAAACTGGTCACGTGCGGGCTGGTATGTTTGCTCATCACCATGTGATCGGCAATCAATTTTCGCATCCGATCCATTTCAATGATTTCAATATTTCCAGAAACCGAGACGGCCGGGGCTGAAATTTGGGCGGCTGGCGCGGCAGGTTTTTGGGCAACGGCGACGGCAGCCGGAGCCACATTTTTCTGTTCGACAAATGCCAAAATATCTTTTTTCGTCACGCGGCCTTCCATTCCTGAACCCGGCAAAGTATCTAAAATTGCCATTTCGATGCCTTCCGTTTGGGCAATTGTGCGGACGAGCGGCGAATAAAAACGGCCATTTCCACCGGCGCGAGCGGGCGCAGAAGCAGGCGAAGTTGCTCCGGCGAGCTGGGGAACGAACGGAATTTCAACAGATTTCGACGCGCCGCTGCTGCCCGAAGCATGCTGAATCGCAGGGCTGGCATCAGTTTTTGTAGCAGTTTCAGTGGAAATAATGGCAATCACCGCGTTTATCGGCACGACATCATTTTCCTTGAACAAAATTTCGGCAAGCGTCCCGGCGATGGGCGAGGGGACTTCGCTGTCCACTTTGTCGGTGGCGATGTCGAGGACGGGTTCGTCGAGTTCAATGCGGTCGCCGATTTTTTTGCGCCATTTCAAAATGGTGGCTTCCATGATACTTTCGCCCATTTTGGGCATCACTAATTCAACTCTGGCCATTCTTTTTGGTAAAATTTATTTGGTGGACTTTGGAAAAAGGCATTTGATTTTGACAATTGATTTTGGACAAAAAGCAATCCAATCAATCTGGCGGCGAAGGTAAACAGGTTTTTGGAGGTAAAATAGTGGTTCGATGGAAACGGCTTGAGGTGGGAATTTTTGCTTTTTTATTTTCGACGGGCATAATTTTTAGGCCAGCGATTTGGCATTTTTCGTTTGATTGGAACCAGCAAACCGACCCACGGCGTGGGATAACCATCCAATTCCACACCATCACCATAATCATAAAAATCCATCACAGCACCCAAACTCAAATCCAGCACCACCCCGATTTTTGAAAAAAAACGCACGCCCGGCTGGGCAAAAACTATTACGTCTTTTTCGCTTCCCGAACCATCCTGAAATAAATAATTGTCCATCACGAAAGCGATTCTCCCTCTTTTGCTCAAATTCGTGGTCAATCCAAAAAATGGATGTGGGTTGCCGCTGTCGTAATCTTTTGAAAAATTGCCAGGCGAATACGTCCGATTAAAATAGCCAAAATTCACGCCACCCAAAAAACTGACGTGGCGGTTCGGGGTGCCGCAAGTCACAACCATGTTGGGCAAAAACATCCCATTTGACCAGCCATCGTAATCGTTGACCATGCCGAGGTGGAAGATGGAAAACCCAACTGCAATGTTTCGGTCAGGCACCGAAAAGGCATATTTTGCAGAAAACGTGTACAAAAATCCTTCATCCCAGAAAAACAGGGGCACAATTCCAGTCCCAGCCGAAAAATGATTGGTCACGCCAAAATTGAATTGATTGAAAATCAGCAGCCCATTTTGCAAATAGGCCTCACCTTTCTGCATCGGAAAACCATTTTGAAAAAGCAAATTTTGAGGCATTTGAGCCACCGCGACATTTGCCGACAGGCAAAAAACAAGGGTAAAAAGTTTTGAAAAATTGGTCATTTACAAGTTTTATTCAATTACAATTTCATCCAAAAACAACCACGAAGCATTTCCTTCCCCTGCCGAACCGGGCGGGATTTTCCCAAAATTCGTGGCCACGACTTGCACAAAACGCGCCAAAGTGCCTTCCGGCAAATCCAGAACCACCCGTTCCACCGCGTTGTCCGCAAATTTTTCGCCCGAAAATTCACGGCGGGCAATGCTTTTAAAAGTTTTGCCATCGTCCGAAACGAATACTTCCAAACTGCGCGGCGGATAAATCCAAGCATCGCGGGCATTGACAAAATGCGTCGTCAGCCGCGAGATTTTTTGTTCCGTGCCCAAATCAATCGTCGGGTCGAGGTCAGCACCCTCGTTCGCCACCCACAAATTCCACTTTTTGAAACTGCCGGAAATTCCATTTGTCAATGCATATTTTTCGCCGCCCGTGTATTTTTCAGGCTGTTTTGAAAGGGTGTACGGCTTTCCGGTGGACAAACTGAGTTGATAAGTTTGGGTAAAAGTTTTCCCGGATTTTTCGCCATTTTGAAAAACTGCGGCGCGGATTGTTTTAAAATCGCGCATTTTCGCTTCCAAAACAAAGGGTTTTGAAAATACTTTGTCATCGCGGCGCGGCTCGCTGCCATCGGTCGTGTACCTGATTTCTGCGCCGACCGCGTTTGATTTCAGGTTGATTTTTCCATCCAAAAACTCCGCCGACACATCAAAAAATGCTTTTGAAAAATTGATTTTCATCGCTTTCATCATTTCAAAATGCCCGACCAGTCGCCGCGAAAAATCACCAAAATCTTTCAAATTTTTTGCTGACCAAGCAATTTCAGCCGTCGCGCAGGCACGAGGCCAGACCATGTATTCTACTTTTTCGGGGTTTGGAATGTATTCCGACCACAAATTTCCCTGCGTTCCGATGATGTATTTGGCTTCGTCGGCAGTCAATTCAGCGGGCACAGGTTCGTAACTGTACACTTTTTCGATGGGCAAAAAACCGCCGATCGCCAGGGGTTCGGAATCCGGATCGCTTTGATAATAATCAAAATAACAATGCGAAGTCGGGGTCATGACCACTTCGTGGTGCTGTTTTGCTGCTGCGATGCCGCCTTCCGTGCCGCGCCACGACATAACCGCAGCGGTCGGGGCGAGGCCGCCTTCCAAAATTTCGTCCCAGCCGATGACTTTTTTGCCACGTTTTGTCAGCATCTTTTCGACCCGTCGGATAAAATAACTTTGCAATTCGTGCTCGTCTTTCAACCTATTGTCTTTCATCCTTTTTTGACATTTTGGGCACTCGCGCCACCGTGATTTTGGGCACTCGTCGCCGCCGATGTGGATGTATTGACCGGGGAAAATTTTGGCCACCTCGTCGAGCACATTTTCCAAAAACTCAAAGGTTTTTTCATTTCCAGCACAAAAAACCTCGTGAAAAACGCCCCATTTCGTGGCCGCCAAATATGGCCCGCCCGTGCAACCAAGTTCTGGAAAAGCAGACAAAGCAGCCTGCGCGTGGCCGGGCAATTCGATTTCCGGGACGACGGTCACGAACCTTTTTTTGGCATATTCCAGCACCTCTTTTATCTGTTCGCGGGTGTAAAAACCGCAATATTTCTGGCCATCGTACCGCTCCGGCGAATCAGAATAAATGCCGAGCAGCGTCTCGTTTCGGCAGGCCGCGACGGTTTGGAGTTTCGGGTATTTTTGGATTTCGATGCGCCAACCTTGGTCTTCCGTCAAGTGCCAGTGAAAAACATTCATTTTGTGCGCAGCCAATTGGTCAATGTATTTTTTGATAAAATCTACCTCGAAAAAATGCCGTCCCACGTCCAAATGCATCCCGCGCCAACTGAATCTCGGCGCATCGTCAATCAAACAACACGGCGTTTTCCAAACCATATTTGCCTGCAAATCGGGGCTGTTTATTTCCGGTGGAAAAAGTTGCCGCAGCGTTTGAACTGCGTAAAATGCACCCGCCGCCGACCGCGCCCGCACATAAATTTTGTCGGTTTGGACTTCCAATTGATAACCTTCCGGATGCTTAACTGATTCATCTTCAATGAAATAGATGGCGTTTCCACGAGCGAGGCTCAATTCTTTTTTCAAAACCTGCGCTGAAAATTGAAATCCCGTCGAAGGTTGAAAAACCGAAACCAACTGCTCGACGGCATTTTGCCAATCCGAATTTTTGGGCGAAAAAATGAGCGTCTCGGCGTTCAAAATAAACTCGCCAGGTTTTGGTGAAATGGAAATCGGGCGCGGGATGATGTTGAAATTTTCAGGCGAATTTTGGCTAAAAATTTGTCCAAAAAACAAGATTTGGAAGAGGGTGGCGAGGGTGATTTTTTTTGTGAAATTCATTTTTTTTCAAAATGGGTTTGAAAATATGTGGTGAAAAAAGCATTTCAAATTATTCTGGTGGATGTTTTCCGATCAGCCATAAAAGGCCACGGAGATTTATCGCTTCCTTTCGGTTGAGTTGTAAAAAGGAAAGGGTTGCCCTGCCAGTTGGGGTAATCCCAATGATTAGAAATTCAGTTTCTGCCCATCGGAAATGGTCTTGCCAAATTTGGGTGCGCGGGTTGAAAAGCGGTACTTCCAATTTTGAAAATGGGTCAAATGCACTTACCATTTTGGATTTGTTACCGTTGCAAAATTTACAGGCATGGGCGAGGTTGGATGGGTCAGAATTACCACCGAGAAACACTGAAATAATGTGTTCTCCATCAAAATGCGCAGTGGTGTAGGCATCTGGTATTTTACAATATTCGCAAAGAAAATGTGCTCGTTCTGCAATGAATGCCCTTAATTGTTTTGAAATTCGTTTTCGTTTAGCCATTTTTGGAAACTTTGGAGATGCCCAATTGCTGCATCAATTCATCCAGAGAAACCTTTCTGATTTGAGATAATTCAATCAAATTTTTTAATCGTTGTACATCGTGCCGTTCCATTTTTACAATCAAATCCATCATTTCGGCGTGCTGTTTTTTTGAAATTTTTTCATCAAAAAATTTTTTGTCGAGCAAATCAAAGCGTTTTTGCTCAATTAATGTTAGCGCAGGCTCATTGATTTGGAGTAATAATTCCGATTCGCGCTTCGGCAAAACGTGCAATTTTCGCCCTGCCAAAACATGGGAAACGGTTTTTTGCATCCATTCCAACTCGGAATTGTTCATTTTTTCAAAGGTTTGAATCGTGGGTTCAAATCTCGTTTGAGAAATATTTGTGCTGGACATTTTGACTATTTTTTCCTGCAAATTTAAATGAAAATTGAGTTCATCACCACTTTTTGTTCCTTTGCCAGATTCAAAATTTATCCTTCTAAAAATGACTTACCATAGTTTACGCGCCGCCGTCCAAGATTTAGAAAAAAACAAAATGCTCCTGCGAATCCACGAGGAAGTGGACGCGAATTTGGAAATGGCCGAAATCCACCGCCAGGTTTTTGACCGACGTGGCCCTGCGATACTTTTTGAACGGGTAAAAAACAGTCCGTTTCAGGCCGTTTCGAATATTTACGGGACGTTCGAACGGACGGCTTTTTTGTTCCGAGGCACGTTGGAAAAAGTGAAACGCGTCATCGAATTGAAACGCGACCCGGCGGCTTTT
>JANNMS010000158.1:0-29782 GCA_031398055.1 Saprospirales bacterium
AAACATAAAATCCCTTCGGGATTTGAGGAAAATGCCCTTGCTCTGAGCTATAAACATAGATTCCCTTCGGGAATGGATTTTAATGCGTTTGACCTGCTGTCAAATTTAGCAGTTTTTTCAAAATTTCGCGGATGATTTCCACTGGTTTTCTTTTTCCAAAATCTGCCAAAATTGCCAAAATCAATTCGCCCGGCTGGTCGGAATCCAAAAAATCGGCCACCGGGATTTTTTGAAAAATAAAGACTTCAAAAACAACGACACTTTCTCCGTAAAGTTCGAGGCGGTTTTTGATGATTTCTGTGGGGTTAGGTTTTTCACCAACGTAGATCAAAATTTGCCGGAGTTGCATCAAATATTTATGGAAAAACATCCCGTGATGCAAAAAACACCTGGCTCGTAGGTCTTCGTCGGCAACATGGACTTCCAGTTGGAGGCCATAATCCAACAATTCATGGCCGTTCAAAACTATCCGCAAATCATCGGCTTCGCGTTCCAAAGTGGGTGTGATTTGTATTTTGTCTTTTACCTCAATCGTTTTTGAATAATCTATTCCGAGCAATTTTTGGGCAAATCTCGGCATGTATTCTTCCTTAAAAATTCGGTCAAAATCGTTAGCCATAGCAAGCAATGTTTTATTCGAGCGATTGTTTGAATTTTTATTCGACGGCGAATGTATTTTACCTTTTTATTTTTTTTCAATAAAAAACGCCCGGCAAGTTGACCTGCCGGGCGTGGAGGGCGAATTTATTTCGCCCAATAAATGGCGGAATAAATTCCGCCCTCCATTTCAATTAAAAATAAACTCCATCTCCACCCGCCGATTTTCAGACAAACCCGTCGGCGAACGGTTGTCGCCAATCGGAACGTTTTCGCCAAAATATTCGACGACCAACTGTTCGCGTTTCACACCCCGCGCCATCAAATAATACATCACGGCCTCGGCGCGGCTTTTTGACAAATTCAAATTGTGTTCACTCGTTCCGCGAGCATCGGCATGGCCTGCGAGGCGCACTTTCCAGTCCCGGTTTCCGGCCATCACTTTTGCCAAACGGTCGAGGTGCTGTTTCGATTGGGATTTGATGATCCATTTATCAGTGTCAAAAAACAGGTTTTGGATGGCCAAATTGAGTGCCGCCCGGTCGTCGTTCGTCACTTTTGGGCAGCCGTTGTGCTCTTTTACCCCAAAAGTATTGGGGCATTGGTCGAGTTCGTCGGGGATGCCGTCGCCATCGGCATCGCCTTTCCCCTGCGGACAGCCGAGGTTCGAAACCGGCCCCGGCTCGTCGGGGCAGCGGTCGATGTCGTCGCGGATGCCATCGTTGTCGCGGTCGTTCATTGGGCAGCCGTCAAATTGCTTGAAACCGGGCACATCCGGGCATTTGTCTTTGTCGTCGGGGACGCCGTCGCGGTCGCGGTCGTTCGTCGGGCAGCCCTTGTTTTCTTTCGGGCCGGGCAGGTTCGGGCATTCGTCTTCCGCGTCGCACACGTCATCTTTGTCTGAGTCTTTGCATTTTTCCTTGTCCTCCTTTTTTTCGGGACATCCATCTTTTTCTTTCAAACCGGGTTCGTCCGGGCATTTGTCTTCTTTGTCGCAGAGGCCGTCGCCGTCGGTGTCTTTGCATTTTCCCCAGCGGTAAACCAATGTTAATTCATGCGAATTTTTTGCTGCTTTCGCCAAACCAGAAGTCGTCAAATCGTAGGCATACGCAAAACTGAACCCATTTTCAAAATCCAAACCAGCCATCGCAGCCCCAGCGGCTTTGTTTCTGTAACTCGCGCCGAGCCAAAGTGGGGAGCCGGTTCCGAATTTCAAATTGGCATCAAATTGAGTGGGCGCGGTCGGCGTGGATTTGACCAAAGCCGAAGGTTCGAGGTACATTTTGCCCAAAAACAATTTGTACCCGGCAAAAAAATAGTAGTGCCGCTGCAAAATGGACTCGCTTTTGGTGTTGTCTTTTCCATTTTTAAAATCCAAAACCTTCTGCAAAAACTGCGGCGCAGAACCTCCGGCGTAGAAATTTTTGTAATTAAACATCAAGCCAACGGACATGTCGGGTGCCCACAAACCTTGCGAGGCCTCCGCCAAAATCGGGTCGGCAGCGTCTTCCGCAAAATAACCTTGCTGCAAGGCATTTTGGTAAAAACCAAAAGTCGCACCGAGCGAAATGGTCGCGTCTTTTCCCATTTTTTGGTGCAAAGCCAACGAAGCAAAACCGCCGTTCCGGTCAAACCTGCCGGCTCCGTCGTTGAACCAAGTGACGCCGAGGCCGATGGGCGATTTTCCAAAACGCGAATTGATGGTGGCCATCGCGGTTTCGGGGTTGAGTTTCACGCCCGACCACTGGTTTCGGTACATCATCCGGACTTCCGAGCCTTCCAAATAGCCCGTCGTCGCGGGGTTGAAGCCAAAATTGTTGGTGATGTAATTTGAAAAAAGCGGGTATTGCTGGGCGTTTGCTGCAACCGACGCGAGGAGAAATATGTAAAATAGAAGATTTTTAGACATTGGATTTTAGACTTTTTGCCGTTGTTGGCGTCCTCGCCAACAACTATTTTTTCTTCAAAAAAAGGCCAAAAAAAGTTGTTGGCGAGGACGCCAACAACGGCAATCAAATTGTTTTTTGTCATCCAGGAGGAACCCGTCCCAACCCAGTTTTGTCGTGGTTGTCTTTTTCAAAATTATTGAAAATCAATTTTTTTAAAAAATAAAAAATGGGACAAAACTGGGTTGGGGCGGATTCCTCCTGAATGACAAAAAAAAAATTTATTTTATCGAATAATCGTTACCGACCCTTTAAAAACACGGTTCGTCACCGGCGAATTGAGTTCGATGACATAAAAATAGGCACCGACCTGCAGTTCTTGGCCGCTCGAATTTGTGCCGTCCCAACCCTGAAAAGCACCCGGTTTGGCTTCCCAAATCAGGTTTCCCCAGCGGTTGTAAATTTTTACAGTGGCTTCGGGAAATTGGTCGAGCATCGGAATATTCCACAAATCGTTGAAGCCGTCGCCGTTCGGCGAAAAGACATCTGGAATAAAATCTTCCTCGTCCAAATCGCAGAAAACACGGATTTCAAAACTGGTATCCACCGTGCAGCCGAGCGAATCCAACATTTTTACCTGATAAATACCTTTTGTCAATCCGTCGTGTTTTTCGCCGACAAAACCATCCGACCAGGTAAAAACCATCGGTTCGGCGGCGTTCAAAACTTTGATTTCGACGCTGCCGTCCTTCGTGTCTTTGCAGGTTTCGTCGATCAATTTTGCGTCGATAAAAATGGGTTGGGTGCTGCCAAAAATTTCAACCGACTGCGAAAATTTGCATCCGTTCGCGTCGGAAACTGAAAAAGAATACTCGCCGGGAATCAAATTATCGAGGTGGTCGGTCGTCGCTCCGGTTGACCATTTGAAAATAAAAGGTGCCGTTCCGTTTTGGACATTCAATTTGATGTTGCCTTTTTCACCAAAACACGGCGCGTCGGTTTTGTCGGTCAAAGCCATGAACGGCGTGCCTTTCACGTCCACAAATTTGGTCACCGATTCTTGGCAAGTACTGTCTGAAACGGTTATCAAAACTTCCTGCTGGCCGATTTGGGTAAAAGCAACGAGCGGCGGCGCGGCTCCGGTGGCAATTTTTGGGGAAGCATTTTGGCCAAAATTCCAAGTTATCGAAGTCGTGGGATTGATATTTCCGGTGTATTCGAACAAATAATACGTGCCGCAATTGGCAATCGAAGTTTCCAAAACATCGAAAGAAATATTGATGCGGCAGGTGTCGGTTTGCGGTTGTTGAAAACCTTGGCGCAAAATATTTTGCCCGTCGGAAATCGTGCCTGCGTTCGGCGGTTGGCCGACGGTGATTGCAGTGCTGAAATTGCCCGCTGCCGGCATCGTGTGTGGCATCCCGAACGAGGCAATGACCTGCCGTTTTATCGTTTGCCCAAAAACCAGCGCGGGCAAAAGATATAAAATTAGTAATAAAAATTTTTTCATTTGAACGGATATTTTGAAATTAAGTAAGTGAAAATCAATGCGTTAGTTAAATTCACTTCCTAAATATCCGGTCAAAAGCATGGTTTGGATAAAAGCAGGTCTGCGGATGACGGTGCCGGCAGGCAAGGTGATGACCCGTGTGCCGGCCTCGTTTGGCGACAAGGCCAATGGGTACAATTCGAAAGTTGAAGTGGCAACGGCTTTCAATTCGAGGTAACCTTGACTGATTTCCAATCCGCTTTTTACATAAAATATTTTTCCAGCGGGCACGGTGTATTCGGTGCCGGCCTGGGTTAAGTTGACCACAATCGTTTTAATAGAGTCGATTTTGTCCACCAAAACTGCGGTGCATTTGCATCCTTGCAACACGGTCAATTCCGGAAAAACCGGCATCGCCGGAGCCGTCGGGTGCATCATCCCAAACAAGGGCAGGAAAATTTCTTTCCCAGCAGCCGTCAAATAAAGGCTTTTCCCTTGCGGTACAACAAATTGGTCGGGGATAACCAAGTATTTCCCACGCAAACCTTCCGGGAAATTGGGGTTGACGATAAAATTCTGGGTCAAAAAAGTGTTTTCAACGACTGATGTCAAATCCAATTTCACGTTGGTTCCCTGTCCTTTTGGCACCAGTTCGAGGGTGTTTGCGATGGAGTCAAATTTCAATTCCTGCAATTCGTTGGTCGGGTTTTTGTCCAAATCATCCAAAGCGGTGGCGGCGGTGGTGGCAAAAGTGGCGGTCGCGGCGGTGACTGCGGTTTGAGCAGTGACTGCATTTTGTGCGTTCGTGGCATTCAAGGCGGTTAAAGCATTGACCGCATTTTGGGCATTTGTTGCAAAATTGGCAGTTTGGGCATTGGTTGCGTTGACCGCATTTTGAGCGTTTCCGGCATTGAAAGCATATTTCGCGGTGTCGGATTTTGTGGCAAAATTGGCGGTTTGTGCTTTGACTGCGTTTTGGGCGTTCGTTGCATTGACTGCATTTTGAGCATTTCCGGCATTGAAAGCATATTTCGCGGTGTCGGATTTTGTGGCAAAATTGGCGGTTTGAGCGTTCACCGCGTTTTGAGAATTGGTTGCAAAATTGGCATTTTGGGCATTGACTGCATTTTGAGCGTTCGTTGCGTTCGTCGCCAAATCGGCTGTGTTTGCGTGTTGGGCATTTTGGGCGTTGACTGCATTTTGGGCATTCACTGCATTTTGAGCATTCGTGGCGTTGACTGCATTTTGGGCGTTTCCAGCATTGAAAGCGTATTTCGCCGTGTCGGATTTTGTGGCAAAATTGGCATTTTGGGCATTGACCGCATTTTGGGAATTTGTGGCAAAAGTTGCCGTGTTCGCCATGCCTGCTTTGATGGCATAATTCGCGGTGTCGGCCTTGATTGCGTGCTGGGAATTGACCGAATTTTGGGAATTCACTGCATTTTGAGCATTCGTGGCGTTCGTTGCAAAATTCGCCATGTCGGCTTTGATTGTAAAATTTGCAGTGTCGGCTTTGACCGAATGTTGGGCATTCACCGCGTTTTGGGCATTCGTGGCATTGGTTGCGGTGTTCGCCATGTTTGCCATGCCCGCTTTTATGGCATATAAAGCGGTGTCGGATTTGATGGCATGTTGCGAGTTTACTGAATTTTGCGAGTTCACTGAATTTTGAGAATTCACGGCATTCGTTGCGGTGTTCGCCATGTCCGCCATGCCCGCTTTGATGGAATATAAAGCAGTGTCGGAATTGATGGAATGTTGCGAATTCACCGAATTTATCGAGTTCGTAGAATTGATTGCGGTGTTCGCCATGTCTGCCATGCCCGCTTTGATGGCATATTTTGCGGTGTCGGAATTGATGGACGTGTTCGATTTAATCGTCAAAGCAAAAGACGCCGTGTCTGCATAAATTGCTTTAAATGCTTTAATTGCAAAAGTCGCCGTGTCCGCTTTTGCCGCATGATTTGAGTAAAAAGAATAGGGCACGGACAGCAAACGGCTCGTTCCGATAAACACAAAATTGAAACCACCGGTCGCATCCATTTCGATGCGCAGCCAATAGTTCCCGCTGTTCCATTTGATGTTTTCGATTTTTTGAACCGGTGAACCCGGTTGCAAGGCTCCGTTGCCCAATTCGATATTGAACAAACCAAAGTTGTCAGTTTTCAAAATCGGCGAAGAATGCACCTCCGAATATTGTGGAATACTGTTGGGTCCGGTCGGAGCATCTTTCAAAATGGTCGCGCGGATGCTGATTTTTTGGTTGATAAGTTCATTTCCATCCGGGTCGCAGGCCACGGCCTGATATGAAATAAGCCCCGGAGATTGGGAAAATGCCGCTGAAAAAACGACGACAAAAAACAAGACGGTTGTAAGCAAACGTTTCATCATGAAATTGAAGATTGTATACGGTTTGAGAAATTTCAAAAAAATAGAACCCGAAACGTGGTTCATTTCGAGCGGTTTTTGGGATAAATGAAATTATCACCTCCAGAAAAAGGCGTAAATAGGAAAGCAGTACTTGCAAAGATTAAAATCAAAAAGATTGTCTTGTCGCAACTGCATCGGCTTAAACGATTGAGAATCAGCCGATTGGAATTCAGCAACGAATTGCCGTGTTAGGTTTCACAAATCCAACAGTATGGTTGGGTCAAAAACACAAAAACCGTACCCAATTCAGGTAATCACCGAAAATCCTTTGTTTGAAATTTTTTTTGTGAAATATCGGACAAAAAGTTTGGAGAATATTTTGGCCTGCGTCTACCTTTCAGAATCGTTTTTAAATATTAGAAACAAGTTTCCAAACCATATTTTTTCACTAAATTTTGAAAAAATGAATATTACATTTGAAGAGTTGCGGCGCATCAAACACGCCCTGCCAACCGGAAGTATTGCCCGCATCGCTGAACAACTAAAAGTTGACGAGCAGACTGTCCGGAATTATTTTGGTGCGCACAAGTACGACGCAGGGCAAATTGTTGAATGGCACATCGAGCCGGGTCCCGGCGGCGGTATCGTCCACATCGAAGACCCGACCATCCTGAACATGGCCAAGCAAATGCTTGAAAGGCAGCCCGCCACCTCATAATTTTTTAAAAAAAGAGAAAAAAATAAATGAAAAAACCGTCCTTTGGCAAGAAGTCGAAGGACGGTTTTCTATTTTTGATAACTTCAACTTCCCGAAAGTTTTAAACTTTCGGGAAGTTAGTTTTAACCTTTCAGGAAGTTTGAAACACCATGCACGAATTAACTTTTACCAACCTGATTATCGCATTCACCTGTTTTATCTCGATTTGGGCCTTCCAAAACACGGAAGTCCGGATAAAATGCAAACACTGGCCGTTCGTCGAAATCCGCGACGGAGAATATTACCGCTGGCTGACCAACGGCCTGATCCATGCCGATTACATGCACTTGGCATTCAACATGATCACGCTTTATTATTTTGGAAATTTTGTCGAACGGATGTTTGCTGTCCTTTTCCCTGCCGGAAAATTAATTTACCTGCTTTTTTATTTCGCAGCCATCATTTGCAGCGGTTTGCCCACTTTTTTTAAGCACAAAAACAACCCGTCGTTTGCCAGTTTGGGCGCGTCGGGCGCGGTTTCGGCAGTACTTTTTGCCGCCATTTTGTTCAATCCAACCATGGAAATTGGGATGATGTTCATCCCGATGGGCATTCCCGGATGGATTTTTGGCGTGCTTTATTTGATTTTTTCGCACTGGGCAAGCCGAAATTCGATGGACAATATTGACCACGAGGCGCATTTTTTCGGGGCGGTTTTTGGTTTTTTGCTGCCGCTGGTTTGGAAACCGGACTTGATTTCAACTTTTTTGGAACAGTTGAATTTGTAATTTGAAAAACATCGTAGATATTTTCGACACATAGAAAACATAGGAGTTTTCACAAAGAGGCACATAGTTTTTTATTACCAACACCATAAAAACTATGTGCCTTTATGTGAAAACTCCTATGTTTTCTATGTGTCGAAAAAAGTTACAAAAAATCTGAAAAATGAATCTGCTCAGCAAAATTTTCAGCCAAATCCTGATTTTGCCCATCCGAATTTACCAGTTGACTTTGTCGCCACTTTTGGGCGCGAACAAATGCCGTTTTCAACCCACCTGCTCGCATTATGCCATCGAGGCTTTGAAAGAATGGGGGCCGATCCGAGGATTTTGGCTGGCCGCAAAACGGGTTTTTCGATGTCACCCGTGGGGCGGGCATGGTTTTGACCCAGTGCCGAAAAAGGGTGATTGATTTTTGGTAAATTCTCAGAATCAGAATTTACAAAATTTTAGAATTTACATAATTTTTCGTCGCAATTCTGTAAATTCTAAAATCTTGTAAATTCTGATTCCGACAATTTTGATCACGGTCTCCGCGGCGTGACGATTCCTTTTATATAAATAATGCTCCGCAAATTCGGGTCAGAATTGTCATGAATGACGATTCCAATTTTGAAAACGCCAATTTTTCCCCACGAATTAAATTCGATTTGAACCCTGCCCGTTTCGCCTGGCATCACCGGGAATTCCGGTTTTTCGGCCACCGTGCAATCGCAACTTGATTGAAAATGGGAGATTTGGTAGGGAAATTTGCCCGTGTTTTTGACATTCAAAGTATCCAAAAGGATGCGGCCTTCCTCGATTTTTCCAAAATCAATTTCCTGAAAATCCCATTCCACCGTCGTCGGTTGCGGTTTTTCGGGTTGCAAATTTTCGAGATGGAGCAAGAATTTTTCCTGCGCCGGAGGGTCTAATTTTTTGAAAATAAGCAGGATTTCGTCATCCAATTTGCCGCCGAGGTGGCGCAAATATTCGAGTGCTTTGAGTTTTTCATCCTCCGAAAGATTTTTCAAATATGGGTGGAGGTTCGGCAGGCTGGCAGGTTCGTTTTTTAGATTTGTGGAGTCAGATTTTTGAAAAGTGTCTTGTGAAAAAAGATTGACCGACAAAAAAAACACGGCCAGGAAAATGAAGGAAGTAGAAAGATTAAACATGCGTCAGGAAAATTTGCTGTTAAAGTTTCAAGTGAATTTTCACCGGGCGGACGGAAAAAGGATTAAAAAAAAAGGCAGAAAACAGATTAAAAAGTAGCAAAAACAATGCCCGGACGGGTCAAAGGTAAATTGGATTTACGAGTTTACATTTACGATTTACGAATGTGTGTGCAAATCTAAAATCTAAAATCGTAAATCGTAAATTGACTCATTTTGAAAAAAACGCCTGCATTTTCAATTTTTCAATCGCCGGATAATTTGTCAAATCGTGCATCGAAGGCACCACCGAAATGTAGCCATTTTCCAAAGCCCAAACATCGGTGTCCTCGCCGGGGTCGCGGTTGACAAATTCGCCAGTCAACCAAAAATAAGGTTCGCCGCTCGGGTCTTTTGCTTCCACAAATTTTTCGACCCACCGTGCCTCGGCCTGTCGGCAAATTTTCGCGCCCCGGATGTCCGCCGCCGGGAGTTTTGGGATGTTGACGTTCAACAGTTTGCCGGGCAGCAAGCCATTTTTCAAAACGTGTTGCATAATTTTTTTTGCCCAAATTTTCGCCCCCGAAAAATCGGCATCGAAACTAAAATCGAGCAGCGAAAAACCGATCGAATCGATGCCTTCGATGCTCGCTTCCATCGCCGCCGACATCGTGCCGGAGTAGATAATGTTGATGCTCACGTTGCTCCCGTGATTGATTCCGGAAACGCAGAGGTCAATTTTTCGGCCTTTCAAAACCACATGTTTGGCCAATTTGACGCAGTCCACCGGCGTGCCCGAACATTCCCAAGCCTCGATCGGCGGCGAAAATGCTTTCACTTTTTTCAATCGCAGTGGGTCGTGGATCGTGATGGCGTGGCCTTTTCCACTTTGTGGCGAGTCGGGCGCGACGACCACGACATCGCCCAATTTGCTGGCCACTTCGACCAAAGCCCGGATGCCGGGGGCGACGATGCCGTCGTCGTTGGTTACTAAAATTAATGGTTTCATATTTTTCAGTTAGAAGTTGAATAATGGATGGAGTTGATTTGGTTGGGCAAAAGTCTTTCTTTTGAAAAAAAGGTGTTGCCCGATTGGTCATTTTTCTTTAAAATTTAAAACAGGAAAATGGGCGGCAGGCAATAATTTTAGCGCAACTGCTTTATTATCAAAGATTTCAAACCCTACCTTTGCCTACCTTTCTATCGTAAACCAATCATTTTTTCAACAAACTTTTAACTATGAAGAATCCATTTTTCTTCTTGACAGCCTTTTTTTGCGCCACTTTTCTCGCCGCGCAATCGCCTATTTACCTCCAATATTCGCCCGACTGCATGAACCGTTTAGAATATCGGTACCGTGGTCAGGCCGACGGCAGCAGTATTTTTTCGTACTCAATCCGGCAGGGTGAAAACCAGTTGTACGTCCTCGACATGGGTGCCGAGGGCAACAAAGTGGTCGAAAAATTGCCGCCACCGACCATCACTTGCCAAGGTTTGGATTTGAACGATGGCATCGTCAAAGCTGTAAATAATGGGATTCAAAAAATTTATATCGTTCGACAAGTGGCGAGCGGTTGGCTGGTTTCGCCGGTTTCGGAGGCTTTGCAAGTCGTCCGGGCAGGGTCGGTTTATATTTTTCGAGGCCAAAATTTGAAGTTTTCGATGGACACTTCTGCCTTGACTTATGGCCAAAATATCGCCAACGAAGGCTCGAATGCCTACATTTTTTTCAACGGACGAAGTTTTTACCAAGAAGATTGCCACCCGGTTTATTCGCTGCACCGCGAGCCGGACGCGGTTTGTTTGAAAAAAACGGATTTCGATTTTGTGCCTGGTGTCGGCATGATTTCCGAGCGCAGCGGCGACACAAACGAGGAGGCTTTGAAAAATGAATATCGCCTTGTGGCCGTGAACGGTTTGGAGGTTGAAAAATTTATGACTGCCGATTGTCGT
This sequence comes from Saprospirales bacterium, assembly GCA_031398055.1. Lineage (GTDB taxonomy): Bacteria > Bacteroidota > Bacteroidia > Chitinophagales > Saprospiraceae > M3007. The sequence continues at coordinate 10,905 of JANNMS010000158.1, forward strand.
GGGCAAAAGGTTGTGGATCAACCAGTTGAGATGGTTTTTAACCAACCTGCCGTCGAAACTCCGACGACCTATAATTATGGTGTCGTCCCACCGCCGCCTGCCCACCAGCCGCAAACCATCGGCCAACCGGACAAAGAAGTGGCTGTCGCAAAACAGGAAACTGCGCCCGCGCCGACAACTTATGGTTACGGAAATAAAAATTTTCCCGGCCCGCCAGCCATGGTCAATTGCCCGGAACAGCCCGGCGAAGGATATCACATCGTCCAACCGGGCGAAACTTTGAATGGAATTGCGCGGGCGTATGGTGTTAAAATGGGTTCTTTGATTGCTTGGAACAATTTGAAAGACCCGGACATCATTTCGACTTGCCAAAAAATCTACCTGACCGTGCCGCCCGGCGGCATCAAACCAAAGTTGGACGAAGCCACCGGTAAAGTTGCGATTGCCACAAAACCGGGCAAAAAATCAACTTCAAAATGGAAAAAAGATAAAAAGAAGGCCACAAGGCCTGCGACTTATTCCACTGAAAATCCGGTGGCTGCCGCAAAGCCGAAAACAGGCGTTCAACCACAAACTGAACTTTGGAAAAATTCGAGCGACCCGTCCGTCACTGCTTTTTCGCCGACGCGGGTTGCCCCGGTTGCCGTGCCGATGGAGCCAAAAACGCAGGTTCAACCGCAAATTCAGCCACAAGGTTATGCTGCTCCGCAGCCCCAGCAATATACTTATCAACCTCCAACAATGGTTGCTCGCGCAGATATTCGCGTTCCATCAGAATACAAAGGCATTATTCACAATGTACAAACGGGCGAATCTTTGTATTCGATTTCAAAAATTTATGGTTTTACGGTGGACAGATTTGCGAAAATGAACGGCCTGCCGGAAAATTACGTCCTCCAACCGGGCATGCAATTGATGACTTCGGACTGCACTTGCGATGTTTCTGGCAAACCGGTCGCGCCGCAGACTTACTCAAATACAAGTTGGAAAAATGTTCCGGCTGAAAATACGACAACTACAAAAACGCTTGCCGAAATCCAAAATTTGGAAAGTTCCACCAGCAAATCAGGCGTTTTTCAAGAAACGGAAGTGCGCCCGCAAACTTATGGTTTTTCAAAACCGCAAACTTCCGCCGCGCCGAACGACAATTTCAAAGCCTCGGGCGCGGGCAATTTCAAAGCACATTTTGTCCAACAAAATGAAACTTTGGGCGACATCGCGCGGCAATACAATGTCAGTACCGAAAAAATCGCCACCGTAAATGGGCTGGAATTGACCGAAACTTTGATTATTGGGATGCGGTTGATGATTCCACAATAAAAGGAATGAGGAGTGAGGGATGAGGAATGAAATGCCGAAGCGACCGCACGTTGCTTCGGCATTTTTTAAAAATAAATTTTGACAAATCAAAAATCTAAAAATGTCTCAAATTCAAGAATTTAACGATTACCGCGCCCGGATGAACGAGCGCATTTTGGCCCACGACAACAAAGTGATCAAACGTTTTTGGAGCCTCGACAACCAAACTTACCAAGACGGCGCGCTCGATGTGAAAACCAAAGAAATGCTCGGACTCGTCGCTTCGATGGTGCTACGCTGTGACGACTGCATCAAATACCACCTCGGAAAATGCCACGAACTCGGCGTGTCGCGCGACCAGATTTTCGAAATTTTTGCCGTCGCAAACATGGTCGGTGGCTCGATTTGCATCCCGCACACCCGGCGGGCAGTGGAATATTGGGAAGAATTGGAGGTAGAGGCGGCCTGATTTTTTTGTCTAAAAAATTGGTTTTCAGTGGTTTAACGTCGGCGAGGTTTTGAATCCTGTCCATTACCCACAGAATAAGTTGATTTGAAAATGACCTCGGAGAGGTCAAACGTTTGTAGAAAAACGCCCGAACAAGCCCGATTTCGACCTCGGAGAGGTCGCACGTTTGTTAAATTTTCAGGAAAACCATACAAGCGTGCGACCTCTCCGAGGTCGAAAAAATCTCAAATCCCATGTTTTCTACAAACGTTTGACCTCTCCGAGGTCATTTTCAAATCAACTTATTCTGTGGGTAATGGACAGGGTTTTGAATCTCGCCGACGATTTTGTTTTTTTTATTCCAAAACAACAACGCAGGGGTTGAAATCAATCCGCACGATGCGCGTGTCGTCGTTGCAATTATTGTCGTCGCTGATGTCGGGGCCGCCGGTATCGCCCACGATTTGGAAGGTTTTCACCGCCAGACCCTCGGTTGGTGTGAGTTGATAAACGGTGTTTCCACTGTTTATCAAGCTTTTTATCAAATCCTTTATTTGTTCGGCATCATCTGGGTTAATACCGTACTGAACCAACAGATTTTTAACTTGTGGGACATTGATGGCTTTGAATATTTGGTCCAATGCAACCGCAACATCCGCACCCGGAAAAAGTAGTTGAAAACCTGCGGCTCCGCTGATAAAATTGGTCTGGCAAAACACGTCCGAGACAATCCGTTTTATTTTTTTTCCCGACGGTGCTGTGTACACTTTTTGCTTCCAAAAACCGCGCGTTTCTGACCAATCGTGTACGGTTTCTTTTGCCGTCAGGCTGATTTCGGCAGTAATCGAACGGTTGCCGTCGGTCAATTTCAGGCTCACCGAGCAAGTAACATCGGGTCCGTGGCCATCAAATTCGCGGTCGCCGCCCAACAATTGGGATGGGCAAAGCGCATTTTGGATCGGTGCCAAATTGATGACAGTCTCCGGTTCCATTCGAACACTTTGTTCGACAGGCATCAAGACTTCAAAATTGGCAATAGACAATTCCTTGCCAGCATACGGAATCCATGCATTTCCGCTCTGCCGTGCTTTCCCGATATGAAAAGTGCCGTTTATCGTGGCGCGGACGATGTACAGTGGCGAACCATCACCATCCTTGCCGCCCTTGATCGCACTGGAATGAATGGATCCAATTACTTTTGCCCATCTTCCTTTGCCCGTGTACACTTCATAATTGCCCACTGAATGTTCTTCGCCACCCCAAGAAATAAAACAGGTGTTGGCATTTCGCTGCGCCTTGCCGGGGTGCTTGCCGCCCTGAAAATCGGCTCTCGCAATGAAAAGTGGCGTGCCGTTCGATTCACTGCCGCCCTGCATGGCCGATGCCGGTGTTTGACCGTTGACGACTTTTGTCCATTGTGCAAAAGTTTGGTTAGAAAAAAAGAAAAAAGCAAAGGCAACCAACCAAAAATGGAGAGGAGATTTTAAGTTTTTCATAAAATTGAATTTTTGAAATTTGGGTTTTCGCCTACTCTCTCCGCTTTTCGGCATCCGCGACCAAAAGTTTTTCTTCAAAAACATTTCGATAACCCGTCATGCCAGCAGCAAAACAGTTGTAAACAAACCCGCAAAATTTTTTTGAAAAAAATAAAATCAACCCGCCCGCCGCCGCCAAAAAACCAAAAACGACAAGCCAAAAACCACCAACCCGCCCAAAATCCAAAACCCAAAAACCCCGTTCGACAAATCCAATGGCTGCGAATTGCCGTTCAAAACATGACCCGCCCAAAAAAACGGGTGCCCCAATTCTGGGTTTTCGGCGGTCGAAAAACAGGCGATTTTCGCTTGCCGGAGTGCCTCGTCCTTTGCCATTCCCTGTTTCAAATTTTCATAAAAAATGACCATCAGCCGTTCGGTCTGCGCGTCGGGCGATTGCCAAAGCGACATCACCGTGCTCCGGACGCCCGCAAAAGTGAATGCCCGTGCCAACGACATCGCCCCCTCGCCGCGCCGCAAATTGCCAAAACCAGAGTTGCAAGCAGTCAAAACTGCGAGGTCGGCGGGCAGCGACAGGCCATAAATTTCGCCGCTCGTCAGTTGGTTGTCGAACAACGAATCGGGCGCATTTTTTGAAAAAAGTAGCCGCGAAAGTGCCGGATTTTGGTCGTCGGCCAGTGCGTGCATGGCCAAGTGCAGCACCCGAAAATCGCCCGCGCGGCTGCGGAAATTGGCTTCCGTCGCCAGTTCATTTTGAAAAACCTCGCCGCCCAACAATTTCGAAATCGCCGAAACTTCGCCCTGCGCCCCGGGCAATTCATAACCCCCGCCACGCACCAAAAATGCCAGCGAACGGGTGGCCAAAGTGTCGTCGGGGCGCACATTTTTCGAGTCATATTTTGGGGCAAAACCTGCGAAATTTTTTGTGGGGCGACTCGCCGCCGGCGCATTTTGTTCGAGCAGCAAACCAGCGGAATAGCCGTAACTGATGGCATATTTTTTTATTAAAAATGGGAAATCGCGATAATTTTTGGACAAATCGGCTCCGTTTTCATAAAAAAGAGCCTCGAAAGCCACATAATTTAACAGCCCATCCGGCACAATTATCAACCTCGAAACCTCCGGCGGCAGCCCCGCGAGCGGTTCGGAGAGCAACAAATCGGACACCCGCGCCGCTGTTTCTGCATACAATTTTTTTGAAATTACAGGGTCGCGCCGCAGCAAATCGTGGTCAGAAATTGCCCGGCGAAAAGCCAAAACCAACGAATCAAAATCCGCCGGGCGCGGGATTTTCCAAGATTTTGCGGCTGTTTTTGTCAACCGAAAAATGTAGATGCTCCGCTCGCCCACAAAATATTCGAGCAGGGCAGTTTTGCCGTCGGGCAGCAATTTTTGGCGCACTTCGGCGAGCGTCGGCGGGCGGTTTTCGGAACGCAGGGCATGGAATTTTGGGTAATTTTTTTCGATCAATTTTTCGTGGCGGTCGAAATTTTGCTTCTTTTCAAATTGCTCGGCGTACAGTTTTTGGAGTGCCGCCGAATCGTGTTTTGCCTCGGCTTCGGCAACTTTTGCGCGAAGTTCGGCCAGCGATTTTTTCAACTGTTTTTCATTTTGCAGGATGGAATCGGGCAGCCCGGCGAAATGCTGCACGCGGTTCGACTGAAATCCAATCGAAAGGGCTTCCGCTTTTGCAAACTGCGCGGCAGCAAATTGTTTTGAAACGCGCTCGGTGCTGTTTTTTTCCGAAAAATTTTCAAAATCGAGGGCAGATTCGGCTGCCGGGAGCAGCACTTTTTTTTGCATCGAGGCATCGAAAACGGATTCCGAATTGGGGTTTTTCATTTCCCGAAGGCAGGTTTTGAGGTCGCTTTTTGCTTTTAAAAAAGCCGTGCGGCGGTCGGGCGAGTCACCGGTTTCGAGCCAATTTCCCAAAATTTGGATTTTCAGGGACAGTGCCCGCGTCAGGTTTTGCCAGTCCGCCGTGCCGTCGAGCGATGGCTGCCGGGCGGCATCGAAACGGCTGGCGATGATGACCGAATCGCACCAAGATTGCGCGATGACATATTGTTTTTCTTTGAAAAAATGCTCGGCGAGGTACAGGTAAACCGAAAAACGGAGCGGCAAAAATTGCTGGTTTCCGGGCGCGTTCACGATTTTGAGTGCTTTTTCCCAACTTTGGAGGGCGGCGGCGGGTTGGTTTTGGGCAAGAAAAGCAAGGCCGTCAATGTTGTTTGTGGAAATGAGCGAAGGGTGCGCGGTGCCAAAATTTTTCAATAGATTTTCACGGGCAAGTCTCGAAAAATAGAGCGCGGAATCTGGTTTTGAAGCATACAGATAAGTCGAAGCGAGGCCAACCAAAACACCGATAAAATTGGAATTTGTCAAAGAGAATTTTTTCGAAAAAATTTCAAAAGCCTTGAATTGGTTTTCCAACGCTTTTTCAAAATCGCCCTCACTTGAATACAATAAGCCCAAAGCATGGTAACCGTTTGCGGCATTGTACACGGCTGTCCCTTTTCCTACTTTTAGGTTTAGTTGGATGGATTTGTTCAAATATGCAATGGCACTTTCGTTGTCCCCGGCTTCATTTGCAAAACCTCCATAATAATTGTAGGCAAATGCCAAAAAGGCGGGTGGGGTGGCAGGATTGTTTTCAAATTTTTCGATGCACGGTTTCAGCAAGGCAAGGCATTTTTCATGTTCACCTGCAAAACCGAACAACGCGGCGTATTGTACCCTTGCCATGATGGTCTGTTCATGGTTTTCTCCGATTGTTTTTTGGTAAATCTGGTAGGCACGGTCAAAATAATCTTGGGAATGTTCGTTCGGAAGGTAATTGGCTCCTGTGCCCATCCAATACCATGAATCGGCAACGCGGACATGGTCATTTCCAAGTGCTTTTGAAAAAAGGTCTTTAGCAAGTCGCGCCTGCTCAAAAACAGTTTTGTATTCACCGGTAACTGAATTATATAATTTTTTGGCCGAAGCCAGCAAGCGGCTCGCCTCCAAAGTATCCGGCACCTGCGCGCGCAGCGAAACCCCAAAAATCAGGAAAAAGGAAAAGAAAATTGAGCGTTTGAGCATTGTTGTTTAGTTTTTTCAGTTGGAAAAAGCAGTGTGCAGTTTACTTTGATGTAACAAAATTACATTGAGTTATCGACCAAATTTAAAACCTCGCCCCCGAAATCCAGGCTTTCAAAATTCCTGCGACATTTGTTTTTGAAAAAAAATCGGCAAACCACCCAAATTTCAAGTTGATGTCCGAACCAACCAATCTCCTCGAAACACTGCGGGCAGGCGACGAAAACGCCCTCCGATTGGCCTATCTCGACCACCGCGACGGTTTTTTGCGCTGGGCAAGGTCGCTGACGCACGCCGCCGAGCCCGATCTGCTCGACCTTTATCAAGACACGCTGGTCGTATTTTATCAAAATTTGACCGCCGGAAAAATCCAGCACCTCGACAGCGGCGTGGCTCCGTACCTTTTTGGCATCGGCAAAAAACTAATTGTCAGTCGGCGGTGGCGCACCCGCCGCGAAATCAGTTTCGACCCCGCCGACGAACTTTTCCTCCGTTCGCTGACCGTGCCGGGCGATGACGAACCGGAACAAATTTGGAAACCCATTTTCAAAAAAGCACTCGACCGGATGAACGAAACTTGCCAAAAAATCATCGAATGGTTTTATTACCACGACTATCCGATTGAGGTGATTTGCGAACGTTTGGGCTACTCCTCGGACGAAGTGACGCGGGTCACGAAGATGCGATGCCTCAAAAAACTGCGCGAAATCGTGGCCGCCGACAGATTAGAGTTAGAATACAGATTGGACAGATTGGACTGATTTTCACTGGTTTTTTTATTTTGCTCACCGAAAAAAAATCAATGAAAACCAGTCCAATCAGTCCAATCAGTGTTCTATTTTGTTTACTTTTTGAAATGAAAAGGCATATCCCAAAAACCGAAGCCGAAGTTCAATTTTCAATAAAAATCAACAATGGATTTATCAGATAGCGACCTCCAATTGATCAAAAAGTATCTTTTCGGGCGGCTCGACAGGGCAGCGGAAAACGAGTTTTCGATGCGGTTTGCCAGCGATTCCGGGTTTCGTTCGGAGGTGGATTTTCATCAAAAACTGTTCGCCTCGCTGCACGACCGCGAGGGCGAACGGCTGAAAAAAATGTTGGGCGAGGTGGAGGCCGCCAATTTTCCGGCAACGCCGCAGCCCAAAAATTGGAAATGGCTCGGCTGGTTGTTTGCTTTTTTTTTGGTCGGCGGAACGGTGTGGTTTTGTTTTTTTCGAGAAAAAGAAGTGCCGAAAACAGAGCAGGTTTTTGCCCGATATTTTCAGCCGTTTGAAAACACAGAGGAAATTTCGACCCGCGACGTGCCTCCGAAAAATGCCCGCGACGAGGCTTGGCAAGCCTTCGACCGCCGAGAATTTGACCGCGCAGCCGACCTTTTTTCCAAAATTTCGGAAAATGAAAGAACAGATGCCACCGAATTTTTCAAAGCAAACGCGCTGTTAGCTTGCGGAAAAACGGAAAAAGCAGTGCCGATTTTGGAAAAATTGGAAGCCGCCGCGCCGCCCGGAAAATTTGCAGAGCAGTCGAGGTGGTATTTGATTTTGGCGAATTTGCGGCTCGGTGAACCTGAAAAATCGAAAATTTTGTTGGAAAAAATGGTGGCTGAAACGGGACATTTTAACCACAAAAAAGCGGTGGAATTGCACACAGAATTTTTTGGGAAGTGAAATTTTGCAAAAATTTCAAAAAAGAAAACGCCACGCGGGAGCAACTTCCGGCGTGGCGTTTTTTTTTCGTAAACTCAAATTTTGACCAACCGCAGCATGGTCGGTGTGCCATTTTCGCCGTCCGTAATTTTTACAAAATAGAAACCCGCAGGCCATCCCGCCGTGTTTTCGATTTTGAAAATATCGAGTCCGGCGACCCAATCTTTTTCCAAAACCAATTGCCCGGTCTGGTTGAAAATTTGGACTTTTTGGCCGTTTTGCAGGCCAGGGTTTTCATTTTTTGAAAAATTTTGGGTCAGCGTCAGGTTTTCGCCGAATGGGTTGGGCGCGGCGCGGATGTTTTTGGCGGCTGCGAGATTTTCTGAAAAATCGGCATCGCCGTCCCGGTCAAACGAAGGTTTTGACGATGGCAAGGTGACCGTGATTTCGTCCTGGCAATTGTTGAAATCCCGCACCCGAAAAGTGATTGTCGAGCCGGGCGCGAGGTTGTTGAAAATATAGGTCCCAGAAAATGTGCAGGTGTTCGTTGCTGAAACCTTGCAATACCTGCGCGGTTGGCCGGAGCCGTAGGGCACTCCGCCAGTTGAAAAGAGGGTAACTCGATAGGTTCCGTTGCTCAAAAGCAGTTCGGTGTGGGTCAATTCGACGGCGGCTGGTTCGATCATGGTGTACGAATCACTGATTGTGCATCCTTTTGTGTCGGTGGCAGTGATGGAATAGGTGCCTGCCGGGAGGTTGGATATCGTGGCGACCGTTGTCCCGTTCGACCAGAGCAAGGTTTTGCTGCCGGTGCCACCGCCGACGGTGGCTTTGATGGAGCCGTTGGTCATTCCAAAACAGGTGATGCCAGTGGCTTTCAGGCTGAGCGTGAGCGGTGCTGGGTCGGGGATATTCGTGGAGCCAACGGCAGTCGAGCCGGTACTGGTCTTGGTCACTGTCACTTGATAGTATCCTGCGATCGCATTGCTCATGGTTTGGGTGGTGGCTCCGTTGCTCCACAAATAAGTATAGGTTCCGGCGGGGCTTGGTACGGCTTTGCCAGAACCAGTTGGTGTTGCCGCACAGGTTGGTTTGGTATTGCTCATTTTTAGGCTGAAAGTGGATTCCGGCCCCAGTTTCATGACCCAAAAATCGTACTGGCCGATACGGTTTTGGTTCTTGTCGCCAGAAATATTGGAGACGGAGGTGCCTCCCAAAATGAACCCTTGGTCACTGGTTTGTCGGACAGCGTAATGTTGCATATAATCTGAATCACTCCCCCCGATGGTTTTTTGCCAAGTGACGGTGCCAGAACTGTTCAATTTGACGACCCAGTAATCTTCCAGCCCTTTGCAGTTTTGGGTCTTGTCACCGGAAATATTGGAAACGGAGGTGCCGCCCAAAATATACCCGCCGTCGGAGGTCTGATGGAGCGAATAAAGGAGGTCCGAATTGTTTCCCCCGATGGTGTTCTGCCAAAGGATGTTGCCGGTGGCATCCAGTTTGACGACCCAATAGTCTGCTGAATAATTGAAACTGTTCTCGGTTTTGTCGCCCGAAATCGAAGAAGCGGAATATCCGCCCAAAATGTACCCGCCATCGGTGGTCTGTTGCAGTGCATGGAAACTGTCATATGAAGACCCTCCGATGGTGTTCTGCCAAGTGATGTTGCCCGAAGCGTCCAGTTTTACCACCCAATAGTCGGTACTGCCCATGGAATTTTCGGTTTTATCGCCGGAGATGTTGCCAGAAGAATACCCGCCCACAATGTACCCGCCATCGGTGGTTTGCTGGATGGCATAGCAACGATCATCATCGCTCGAACCGATGGTGTTCTGCCAGACGATGATACCGGAAGCATCCAACTTGATGACCCAAAAGTCATGGCCGCCCAGAGAATTTTCGGTCTTGTTCCCAGAAATCGGAGAAATGGAGTTGCCACCCAAAATATACCCGCCGTCGGCGGTCTGTTGGATGGAATAGAGAAAGTCATCTGCTGAACCACCGATTGTTTTTGACCAAGTAAGGTTGCCAGCAGCATCCAGTTTGACCACCCGATAGTCATAATTCAGGTAGTTGTATTCGGTATGTCCGCCCACAACAAATCCACTATCCGAAGTCTGTTGCATACAGGTGATTTTCTGAATCGCCACCGTAGCGTCCCATTCGTTGTTGCCGAGGGCATCCATTTTTTTGAAATCATGATTCTGTGGAGTATCACCATCCAAAGCATACCCACCATCGGTGGTTTGGAGGATAGCACTGAAATAATCACTCGAATTAGTGCCGAGCGTTCTTTGCCAAAGGATGGATGGCGCAACCTGCCCATTCAAATCAAAAACCGAAACCGAAAAAAACAGCAGCAGCCGAACCAGCCGCTGCGCGAGGTGTGAGAAATAATTCATTTTCAAAAAATTTTTTGAGAAAAAACAGTGCCTACTCTTTTTGCTTTTCGGCTGCCGCAACCGGAAATGCTCCGGTTTGCAGGTATGTTTTTGAAAAACGGGATGTGAACAAATCGGGAAAATATTTTTTCAAAATAAAAAACAGGTCAAACGCATTAAAATCCATTCCCGAAGGGAATCTATGTTTATAGAAATGGAAATGGACAATCCCGATAAATCCCGAAGGGATTTTATGTTTTCAGGCGCGAGTTTTTACATAAAATCCCTTCGGGATTTGAAGAAAATGCCTTACTCTGTACTATAAACATGGATTCCCTTCGGGAATGGATTTTAATGCGTTTGACCTGGTCGGCAATCCCGAATTTGAAAGTACCGATTTTGGTGGAGATGGGGACGGGGGAGAATTGGTTGGAGGCGCACTGAAAATTTGAAAAAGGGAATTTTGCGGTACCCCATCCGTCGTTTTCATTCTTTCAACATTTTTACCAAAAGCCCACTTTTCAGTCGCGGCTCGAAATAAGTGCTTTTCGGCGGCAAACTTTCTCCTTGGTCGGCGAGGAACATCAGGTCGTCAAAATCAACCGGATGCAGCACAAAACCGACGCGGCTGTTTTCCAAATTGGTCAATTTTTTCACGCCATCCAAACCTTTCGAGCCTTCAACATAAGTTATCCGCACGTCGGTCCGCACGTCCGTGATGCCAAAAATGTCCTTGAAAACCAGTTCGTTCAAAAGTGTGGCGTCGAGCAAAACTTTTTGGTCGGCGTATCTTTCCAAAACTTCCGGTTTCAATTTCAGGCTGTACCATTTTTTTCTCAAAAACATTGAAAACTCGTGCTTTTCGATGGGGCGGGTTGCTTTTTCAAAAACATCGAGGTCAAAAATTTTGGACAATTTTACCAAAAAAGTGGTCAACCCAACTTCTTTCAAACCTTCCACGACTCGGTTGTAATCCAAAATATCCAATTGGTCGGCTGAAAAAAGCGCGACAAATAAATTGTCAAAATCAAAATCTTCATTTTTACCTTTCAGCCGTTCGTGGAGCAGCGCGACGGTCGAAGTGCGGTGGTGGCCGTCGGCGATGTACGTTTCGGCGACGTGTTTTTGAAAAAGTTGGAGCAGGTGTTTTTGCTCGGCCACACCCGAAATTGCCCAAACGCGGTGCACTTGTTTGTCCTGTTCAAATTTTGTGGAAAACAGCGGTTTGTGCGCGTGGATGTAATTTTTCAGCCACTGCGTAATTTCCGGGACGGGTTGGTAGGCTAGCAAAATGGGTTTCAAAACGGCGTTCCAGCGAAGGAACAATTCCATCTGTTTTTGCTCGCGTTCGGAAAGTGTTTTTTCGTGCTTTTTGATTTTTCCATCGAAAAAATCCTGCAAATCGTTCATCGCCACGAGGCCAAGGTGCTCTGATTTTGGCGTCGAAATTTGGTAAATGTAGAATGCCTCGGTGGGCGAGGTTTCAAAAAAGCCGTTCGATTTGTATTCCAAAAACGAGTCTTTGGCATTTTCACAAAAGGAATCGGACGAGGCGATGAAATCGAAATTCGGGAAGACGGCGCGAAATGGTTTTATCTGCATAAAATTTGAAATTTGGTAAAGGCGGCTCAAAAATAGGTTTTCAAAACGGACAACTTTCAAAAACTTGCCAATTCTTGTGTTGCAACTTTTGGCGAGCCATCCCCCAAAAATACCATCCCGAAAATTGGTGATTCCCGCCTGTAATTCATTTCAAATTTCAGACTTTTGCAATCCGATGAAAAAATTAACCACGCTTCTCGCTTTTTTAATTGCCAATTGCCTGCATCTCGCCGCGCAAACGCCTGCCGCGATGGAGGCAAAACTCAACAACCCGGCCACTCCAAAATCGGAGCGGCTGTCGCTCAGTTTTTCGTTGGCCGAAAAATTGATGCGCACCGAGCCGAAAAAAGCCGCCGATTTTGCGCACCGAGCCGCGATGTTGGCTTCCGAATTGGGCGACCAAAACCGCGAAGTTGCGGCATATTTGATGGCGGGCGAGGCCAATTATCGCCGCCGCGAGAGCCGCGAGGCCAATTCCAAATTTAACCGCGCCTTTGTTTTGGCAAAAGATTACGGCCAAACCAGCCAAGCAATCGAGGCTTTGAAACAAATGGAAACCATCGCCACCCAAAAAAATGACTACCGCGAGGCGTTTCGGTTGAGCCAAGAAGGCGTGGCTTTGTTGCAAAAAAATGGTGGAGGTTCAACTTCATCCGGCAGCGACGGCTACCGTTCGCGTTTGGAAAAACAAAACGATGATTTGCTGCGCGAAAACAAAGCATTGCGAACCGAACTTTCGAAAGTCACCGGGCGAACCGAACTTTTGGAAACCAATTACCAAGAGGCTTTGAAAGAAACAATGGAAAAATCCGAAACGCAATTGGGCAAAAAAGACGAGCAAATCGAAAAGGTAAGCCAAGAAAAAATGCAGGTAGATTTGGTCGTCGAGGAAAAAGAAAGGATGCTGGAATCCATGACAAAAGAGCAGTTGGCCGATAAATTTCAATTGGCAGAATCCGAAAAAAATGTAGAAAAAGAACGCGCCCGCGCCGCCACCGCAGAATTGGAACAGAAAAAAAGCGACAATTTTCGGAATGTTTTGGCTTTGGTTGCGGCGTTTATTTTGATGTTGGCCGTGCTTTTATACTTTCGATATTTGGCCAAAAAGCGCACCGTCGGCCAACTCGCCGACCAAAACGCAGTCATCGAATTGGAAAAAAAGCGAAGCGACGAACTGCTTTTGAACATCCTGCCAGCGGCCATCGCCCAAGAATTGCGGACAAATAACAAAGTGAAACCGCAGTTTTATGAACAGGCAACGGTCATGTTTATTGATTTTAAAGGTTTCACCAGCGTTTCGGAACGGCTCAGCCCGGAGATGTTGGTCGAGGAAATTGACTATTGTTTTTCCAATTTTGATAAAATCATCGGCCAGTTCAAAATTGAAAAAATAAAAACCATCGGCGATGCCTACATGTGTGCCAGCGGTTTGACCGACCACAATTCCAGCCCGACGGACATGGTTCTGGCGGGGCTCGAAATCCAAGATTTTTTACAACACCTGCGGGCGGAGAGGATGGCGCGGGGGCTGCCGTTTTTCGAAGCACGGGTCGGAATTCACACTGGGCCGGTGGTTGCGGGGGTCGTCGGGACGAAAAAATTTGCCTACGATATTTGGGGCGACACGGTAAATATCGCCGCGAGGATGGAAGAAAATTGCGATCCGGGGAAAGTCAACGTTTCGGAAAGTGCCTATTGGCTGTCGAAATATGAATTTGAATGGGTGCACCGGGGCAAGATTTCGGCGAAAAACAAGGGGTTGGTGGATATGTATTATGTGGCGGCGATTAAATAAAACGACCCATTTTGCTCAAATCCAATTCAAAACCGGGCAATAAATTTTCCCCGGAAAGTACTTTGTCAAAACCTGTAATTTCTTCGGGTTCGGTTTGACCGACGCGGTAAATCCATGTTTTTTGCTCTTTTGGGTCAATTAACCATGCAAGTTTTACGCCGTTGGCCATCCAGGCGTTGGCCATTTTCTTTTTTAAATCATTTAGGCTATCTGTTTTTGATCGCGTTTCGATGACAAAATCGGGAACAAGTTTGGTGATGCTATCATATTGTTCGTCAGAAATTGTTTCTAATTTTTCGTTGGGAATCCAAGAACCATCGGCTTTGTATTCTGAACCGTCGGGCAAGGAATAATTTGCGTTTTGGCTGAAAGCCTCGCCAAGTTGGGGGTTTTGCAATGCCCAAAAACTTAGAAAAGTAAAAGGGATGCCTTCTTGTCGGCTGGATTTTAGAGTCATCGGTGGGTGTATTGTGATTGTTCCAAATTTGTCTCTTTCTATTTTAAAATCTTCGTTCAACAGCACAAATTCATGGAATTCTTTGCGCGACATTTTGCTTTTAAAAACCACCGCCCCGCTGCGGACAAGCATCTGCAACGGATTTGGAACCACCGTTTTTTTGCGTTTTTGCAACGTAGGTTGTGCTGTTTTTGGTAAAATCGGTGGCCGTTTCCGGGTTTCGAAACCTTCGGAAATCGTAGGGGCAACTTGGGCACGAGATGGATTTGCAGACATTTTATACTTTTTTTTGTCAAAAATAAGGGCATTTCACCCAAAAATCACCGCTTGTTTTTCAACTCCGTCATAAACCGGTTCAACTCTTCGATACCATAATACAGCACCTCGCGTGGTTTCGAGCCTTCCGCCGGGCCGACGATTCCGAGGCCTTCGAGTTGGTCCATGATTCGCCCGGCGCGGTTGTAACCGAGTTTCATCCGGCGTTGAATCATCGAAGTCGAGCCGTGTTGGGTTTCGACCACGAGCCGCGCCGCATCTTCCATCATATCATCCATATCAGAAAGTCTAAATTCTTTTTTGTTGCCGCCACCGCTGCCAGTGTCGTCGGGGTGGAATTCTGGCAAATAAAACGGCTGCGGGAAACCGCGTTGATTGGAAATAAAATCAATCACCCTGTCCACTTCCGGCGTGTCGACAAAAGCACTTTGCAAACGGATAACGTCGCCGCCGACCGATAAAAGCATGTCGCCGCGCCCGGTCAATTGTTCTGAGCCGCCCGTGTCCAAAATGGTGCGCGAGTCAACTTTCGAGGCCACTTTGTAAGCAATCCGCGCCGGGAAATTGGCTTTGATGACACCGGTAATAATATTTACGGAAGGCCGCTGCGTTGCAATAATTAAATGGATTCCAACCGCCCGGGCAAGTTGCGCGAGCCGTCCAATCGGCAGTTCGATTTCTTTCCCGGCAGTCATAATCAAATCCGCAAACTCGTCAATCACCAAAACAATGAACGGCATGAAAGCATGGCCTTTGTTTGGATTCAGCCGCCGCGCCACAAATTTTTCATTGTATTCCCCGATGTTCCGAACCTCTGCTTTTTTGAGGTTGTCGTAGCGGGTTTCCATTTCAATAATCAAGGAATTTAAGGTGTGCACCACTTTTGTCGTGTCGGTCACGATGGGTTCGACTTGGTCGGGCAGGAAACCGAGGAAGTGGTTTTCCAGCCGGGCATACGGAAACAACTCCACTTTTTTCGGGTCAATCATGATGATTTTGACCTGCGACGGGTGTTTTTTGTAAAGCAGCGACATCAAAATCACGTTGATGCCCACCGATTTTCCCTGCCCTGTCGCCCCGGCAATCAACAAGTGGGGCATTTTGGTGAGGTCGGCCACGAACACCTCGTTTTGGATGGTTTTGCCGAGCGCGATGGGCAAATCCATTTTTGCGCGCTTGAATTTGTCGGACAACAACATCTCTTTCATCCCGACGGTCAGCCGGTTTTTGTTCGGGACTTCGATGCCGATGGTGCCTTTTCCGGGAATCGGGGCAATGATCCGGATGCCGAGTGCCGACAAATTGAGCGCGATGTCGTCTTCCAAATTTTTAATTTTTGAAATCCGAATGCCGCGCGCCGGGATGATTTCGTACAAAGTCACCGTCGGGCCGATGGTGGCGCGTATTTTTTCAATTTCAATTTTAAAATAAAGAAGCGTCTGGATGATCTGGTTTTTGTTCGCCTCCAATTCGTCGCGGTCAATTTCGAGGGCTTGGTTGTCGTAATCGTTCAATAATTGGACGTGTGGATATTCATAACTGCCCAATTCGAGGGTCGGGTCGTATGGTTCGCTCAAATTCGTGCTGTCTTCCTGAACCGCTTCGACGGGCGGTTTGTACTGCGGTGCTTCGCTGGGTTGGACGGGCGCGGCGGCGGGGATATTTATTTCAAATTCCGTGTCGGTCGTCCCGGCAGGTTTCGGCGCGGGCAATTCGTCGGCAAAAAGTGCCGAATGTTTGCTCAAATCCATCGCAACCTGCGTGCCGGGCAAAACTGGCAACTCCGGTTTTGATTTTCCAACTGGAATACTTGCTGTAAAAATTGGAGAATTTCCGGTGACGCTACCAGAATTTGGAACTTCTTCAAAACCATCATTTGCCGAAGAAATCACGGGCGCAACCGTCGGAACGATGGGAGTGACCGGGCGGCGGCGTTTTGCATAATTTCCAGTTATCAAATCATTCCACGCCTGTTTTATTTCGTAACCAAATTTTCGAAAAGTAAAATCGTCCAAACTCGGATTATTTGTCCAAACAAAAGCGACGAGCAAAGCAAAAACAAACAAAGCCAAAGTGCCAACGACGCCGATAAAATTTTGAATCCACATTGCCAAAGCCTCGCCAAATGCACCGCCCCACGGAAAACTGGCTTTTTGAAAAGCAAAACCCAAAACCACTGAAATAATCACTGTCCAAATCGCAGAATACCTCAAAAGCGGCGTCAAATTTCCGAGCGGAACTTGCCGGACCATCGCCACGCCGTACCGATAAAACAGGTAAACAAAAATGAAACTCGCCACGCCGAAGCCCCAAAAAAAGAACATATTTGAAACAATCGCGCCGAGGCGGCCCAGCCAATTGGCCATTTCAAAATCTTCCAAAAGCAGGCTCCACGAAAAACGGAGGACGCGGTCTTGGTCAATATCCCAAGTAAAAAGGTAGGAAGCGAAAGCGATGAACAGGTAAAAAGCCAAAAACAGGAACAGCATCCCAATCAGTTTCGGGAAGCGTTCGTCGTCGAAATTCATCTGGAATTGGCCGGGTTTTCTCTTTGCCATGCTTGCTCGGGGCGGGGTTTTAAACCCTGTTTTTTAGTTGAAAATGAAGGTTACTGGAAATTTTTTAGTGATGCAAAAGTAAGATGAAAGGGTAGAAATAGGTAAAAACTACAAAAAAACCCATCCACTCAAATTTTCAAAACCTCCATTTTCAATTTTTATCAAGGCATGGCAAGCAAAAAAAATCAGGCAGCCGCGGCAGCCCGGCGCGTTTTCGTCGCGCAAACTTGATCGGTCATTTGAAATCTTTCACTGTTTTTCATGGCCGCAAAACCGCCCGCGATGTCGGTCACGTGCTCAAAGCCACGCGATTTCAAAATCGAAGCCATGATCACCGAGCGAAAACCGGTGGCACAATGAATGTAATATTTCCGCCGCCGGTCGAGGTCGTTCATGTTGTCGTTGATAAAATCGAGCGGCACGGATTCCGCTGATTCGACGTGTTCGGCGGCATATTCCGTCGGGCGACGAGAGTCGAGCAAATTGATGTTTGGGTTCTTTTTCAAAACATCGGCCAAGTCGTCGGCAGTGATGGATTCGATGTCGTCGGTTTCGTAACCCGCTGATTTCCAGGCATTAAAGCCACCTTTTAAATATCCGATGCAGTTGTCGTAACCGACCCGCGCCAGCCGGATCACGGTTTCTTCCTCGCGTCCTGCGGGTGCAATCAGCACAATTTTTTGTTGCAAATCAGGAATCAGCGCACCGACCCACGGCGCGAAAGTGCCATCCAAACCGATAAAAATGGAGTTCGGAATAAAGCCTTTTACAAAATCCGTTTTGTCGCGCACGTCCAACATCAACACATCTTCTTCCTCGACAACCGTCTCGAAAGCCGCTGGGCTGAGTGCCTGCGCGCCGCGTTCCATCACGGATTCGATGTTTTCGTAGCCCATTTTATTGAGCATCGCGTTTTTGGCAAAATACTGCGGCGGCTTGGCCAGACCGTCGGTCACTTCATAAATAAACTGGTCGCGGGTGGCCGCTTTCAAAGCATAATTGGTTGCTTTTTGCTCGCCGATGGTCGAAACCGTTTCTTTCGACATATTTTTTCCGCAGGCCGAACCAGCACCGTGCGCCGGGTAAACTACCACATCGTCGGCCAGCGGGATGATTTTCGAGTGCAAACTGTCGTACAACCAGCCCGCCAAATCGCGCTCGGTCAGGTCTGCACCTTTTTGCGCCAAATCGGGGCGGCCAACGTCGCCGATAAAAAGCGTGTCGCCCGTGAAAACCGCGCAATCTTTCCCATCTTCATTTTTCAAAAGATAACATGTGCTTTCTGGGGTGTGGCCGGGCGTGTGCAACACTTTAAAAGTGATTTTTCCAACCCGAAATTCCTCGCCGTCCTTCGCCACGTGCGTCTCGAATTTGGTTTCGGCGGTCGGGCCGTAAACGATTTTTGCGCCCGTTTTTTTGGCCAAATCCACATGTCCAGACACAAAATCCGCGTGAAAATGGGTTTCAAAAACGTATTTCACTTTCACCCCGTCCTTTTTGATGCGGTCGAGGTACGGCGAGATTTCGCGCAGCGGGTCAATAAATGCGGCCTCGCCGTCGCTTTGAATGTAGTAGGCTCCCTGTGCCAAACAACCGGTGTAAATCTGTTCAATTTTCATATCGGGACAAACGGTTTTAAATTTTTTGAAAAATAGCATGGCAAAAATGTGTCGTGAAAAAGTTTTTTTGTGGTGATTTCAGTCACTCAAAATATTTAATTTTTGGTTCAATTTTGATTTAGAGCCCCAGTTTTGTCGCGGTTTTTGTCATTCAGTAGGAATCCGTCTCAATCCAGTTTTGTTGTGGTTTCACCTTGCTTCATTTTCTAAATAA
>JANNMS010000329.1:0-8608 GCA_031398055.1 Saprospirales bacterium
AGGAGAAGTAATCGTTTGACATCACAGGATTTATTAGCAGTTTTAATACAAAGCTCTCGACCCAAAAACCAAAATTCGACACATTAAACTTTTTTAACCCCAAAACTTACAAATCATGAGGCGAGGACGCCAACAACGGCATGGATTCATCATTCATCATTTTTCATTCATCATTTTATCGTTGACTTGATGCCAAATTCTGGTCTGCTGCCCAAAAATTTTGGTAAAACCTTTCACATCCTCGCCCGACCAGCCGAGGTTCATCTCGCCGTACGCCCCGAATTTTGGCGACATCAAATCGTGCGGCGACTCGATGCCCGTCACTTGAAAACGGTACGGAAACAGCGTGACGAACACCTCGCCGGAGACCATTTGCTGGCTGTTTTCGAGAAATTTTTCGATGTCGCGCATCACCGGGTCGAGGATTTGGCCTTCGTGCAACCAGTTTCCGTAAAACTGCGCGAGGGTGTCTTTCCATTGCAATTGCCATTTTGTCAGCGTGTGTTTTTCGAGGGCGTGGTGGGTTTTTATCAAAATCAGCGGCGCGGCGGCCTCGAAACCGACGCGACCTTTTATCCCAATTATCGTGTCGCCAACATGAATATCGCGGCCAATCCCGAACGGCGCGGCGCGGTCGGAAAGTGCCCGAATCAGGTCGGTCGGGTGGTCGAATTTTTCATCGTCGAGTGCGATGGGTTCGCCACGCAAGTAACTGATTTTCAATAGTTCAGGCTCGGTTTTGGAGGCTGGGGTGGGGTAGGCATTTTCGGGCAGCGCACCGTTCGATTTCAAAGTTTCGCGCCCGCCGACCGAGGTGCCCCACAAACCTTTATTGATGGAGTACGCCGCTTTTTCAACGTTCACCGGGATGCCTTTTTTTTGCAAATATTCGATTTCAGCTTCGCGGCTGAGTTTCAGGTCGCGGATCGGGGTGATGATTTTCGCGTCGGGAATTTGAATTTGAAAAATCATGTCGAAACGGACTTGGTCGTTGCCCGCCCCCGTGCTGCCGTGCGCCACCGCGTCGGCTGAAATTTCACTCGCAACTTCGGCGATGGCGAGTGCCTGCACCAACCGTTCGGCACTGACCGAGAGCGGATAGGTGTTGTTTTTCAACACATTTCCAAAAAGCAAAAAGCGCAAAACGCGGTCGTAATATTTTTTCACGGCATCCACCGTCCGATGCTCCGCGACGCCGAGCGATCGGGCGTGGCGTTCGATATCGGCGAGTTCGGCGGGCGAAAAACCGCCCGTGTCGACCGTGACCGAAACGACTTCCAAACCTAGGTCGTCGGTCAAATATTTGGCGCAAAAAGTGGTGTCGAGGCCACCGCTGAAACCGAGAACTACTTTCATTTTTGGATATAAGTTATTGGTTATTAGGGAATTGGTTATTGAGAAATCGCAGTTTCTATTTCCCCAATAACCAATTCCCCAATAACTGGCTCAAAAAGCATGGCAGTGCAAAGGCAGTTTTTGCGGTTTTTACTTTGTAAAATATCAAAATTGACGCAACTCCGGCAGCCGCTCCAAAACGCTTCGTCTTTCGTCAGTTCGGAATAGGTCACGGGTTCGTAGCCAAGTTCGGAGTTGATTTTCATGACGGCGAGGCCGGTGGTCAGGCCAAAAATTTTGGCATCGGGGTATTTTTCGCTGGAAAGTTTGAAAATGCGTTTTTTGATGCGCGTCGCCACGCCTTTCCCACGAAAATCGGGGTGGACAATCAGGCCGGAATTGGCGACAAATTCGCCGTGCGACCATGTTTCGATGTAGCAAAACCCGACCCACTCGCCCCCGTTGGTGTGGGCGATGACGGCTTTGCCTTCGCGCATTTTTTGGATGATATATTCGGGGCTGCGCCGGGCGATGCCGGTGCCACGTGCCTGCGCCGATGTCGCCATTTCTTCGACGATTTGCTCGGCGTAGATTTCGTCGGTGGCCTGCGTGACCCGGATGATTATTTGTTGCATTACTGATATTTAGAAATTGGGATATTGCAAATTTTTGAAAATTGAAAAATAATATCTCAATTTCAAAATATTTCAATATCGCTTTGTGGGAAAGGAAAATCGTGGCCGTTTGCTTGGCCGCGCTGGAAATTTGATTTTACCGATTTGAAAATTTGCCTGAAAAATGATTTCAGAAAAAGGTAAGTCTCACGCTCGCGGTCGTCGAACTGGGCAGGCGCAGGGCTGCGCCGCTGCCGCCGCGACAAAAACGCTGGCTGGGCAGGTGGAAAAAATGGTTGGGGCAAACGCCGAATTTGAAAAAATCTGTTTCAATTTTTTGAAAAAGTAAATGAACGTAACCAATGAAAAATTGGAAAGGCCACTGCAAAGGTACTTGGTTATTCTGCGGTTTTGTTGAAAAAACAAAGCGGTTTTTGAAAAAGAGAGATTCGGCAGGTGAACTAAATGTTGTTCAAAATTTTTCCCGGTTGGAAAAATGGGTGGACAAAATTTTTTTTGGAAAATGAAAAACCCTTTTTCAAATCAAATACCCAAACAACTTGTCGTCCCGGTTGATTTCCGTAAAATCAACATTGAAAAGCCGCATTTTCCGCCGCAGCATTTCGACATCGGCGCGGCGCAAAACTTCGATTCCGACCAGCGCAGGCCCGTTTTCCTTGTTTGTTTTTTGGGTGTATTCAAAACGGGTGATGTCGTCGGTTTGGCCCAAAACATTGTTGACAAATTCTTTCAAAGCCCCCGGCCGCTGGGCAAATCGAATCAAAAAGTAGTGTTTCAAACCCTCGAATTGCAGCGAACGTTCTTTGATTTCAGGCATTCGGTCGATGTCGTTGTTCGAGCCAGACACGATGCAAACCACGTTTTTCCCCAAAATTTTTTCAGAAAATTGGTCGAGCGCGGCAATCGCCAACGCCCCGGCAGGCTCGGCCACGATGGCATCCACGTTGTACAAATCCAAAATCGTGGTGCAAACTTTTCCCTCCGGCACGAGGCAAATTCCGTCCAAAACCTCGCGACAAATCGGGAAAGTCACCTCGCCGACCCGTTTCACCGCTGCGCCGTCCACAAATCGGTCAACCGTCGGCAAGGTCACCGGGCTGCCGACCCGAAAAGCCTCGGTCATCGACGGCGCGCCCTCCGGTTCGACACCTATTAATATGGTGTCGGGTTTTGCATTTTTAAAAAAACTGCCCACGCCAGCCGCCAATCCGCCGCCGCCGACCGGGACGAAAATGAAATCGGGGTCGGGCAGTTTTTCAAAAATTTCGAGGCCGACGGTTCCCTGCCCTTCGATGATCCGCAGGTCGTCGAAGGGTGGGATGAACGTCATTTTTTCACCGTCGGAAAATTTTCGAGCGGCGGCCGCGCAGTCGTCGAAGTTGTCGCCGATCAAACGGATTTCGAGGTGGCCTTCGCCAAACATTTCGGTCTGCCGGATTTTTTGGCGGGGCGTGGTCACGGGCATAAAAACCACGCCGTGCGCCCCCAAATTTTTACAGGAAAAGGCAAAACCCTGCGCGTGGTTGCCCGCCGAGGCGCAAACGACCCCGCGTTCGAGTTGTTCGGCGGGGAGTTGCGACATCAAATTGAACGCGCCGCGGATTTTGTACGACCGGACAATCTGCAAATCCTCGCGTTTCAACCAGACCCGGCACGCGAAACGGCGCGACAAATTTTGGTTCAAAATCAAAGGCGTTTCGCGGACGACGGGGCGCAGGCGTTCGGCGGCGGCGGGGAAATCGAGCATTTTTTAATTGATAAAAGTTTATCGGGTTGATTTGGTTGATAAACTTTATCAATCCAATCAGCCTGAAATTTCGGTGGGCAATTTTTCGCCGCCAGTTTCCCAATCCATCGTTGCGGGGTCAGCACGTTCCGGTTTTTTCGAGATACATCTTTTTAAAGTTGACCAGTTGGTCAACTTTAAAAAGTGTCGGTAAAATTAAATTCAATCGAGTTTTCTACGAATCGTAGAAAACTCGATTGAATTTCGATTAACCACAGAATAAATCCTTTTGAAAAAAGCACAAATACCAAGTTACCCACATGTCATCCTGAAAGGATCTGCCCAAGATTCGGTGGGGAGTTCTAAAAATTGTAGGGATTTTTGGGCAGATCCTTTCAGGATGACATGTGGATAACTTGGTATTTGTGCTTTTTTTTCGGATAAAAATGGTTGTTGGCGAGGACGCCAACAACGGCAATGGAATCGCTCGAATCAAATTTCAGTTGTTTCCAAAATAGAAACAACTGCTTTTCAGAGGCTTCATTTGGAAAGGATTGCACCATTTAAAACGATTTTGAACCGTATCCAAATTGGATACGGTTCAAAAAGCACCCAATCAAGTTCATCAATTTTTTAAGCAAATTCCGCCACTTCCTGATTCTCCGGCCGCAGGCTGCGCACCGTTTTTCCAGCCTGCCACATCTCCGAATCGCGAAGTTCTTTCAATTCGACCTCCAATTTTTCGCGGTAATCTGGCTGCGAATTCGAGTCAATTGAACGCTGCGATTCATGCCCGGCGGCCACCGATTCGTACAAATCATTGAAAACGGGCAGCGTCGCGTCGCGGAATTTTTTCCACCAATCCAACGCACCGCGCTGCGCGGTCGTCGAGCAGTTGGCGTACATCCAATCCATGCCGTTTTCGGCCACGAGCGGCATCAAACTTTGGGTCAATTCCTCGACAGTTTCGTTAAATGCCTCGCTCGGCGAGTGCCCGTGCTTCCGCAAAACCTCGTACTGCGCCGCGAAAATGCCCTGGATCGCGCCCATCAAAGTGCCACGCTCGCCGGTCAAATCGCTGAAAACTTCTTTTTTGAAATTCGTTTCGAACAAATACCCGCTGCCGATGGCAATGCCGAGCGCGACGCACCGCTCGAACGCCCGCCCAGTCGCGTCCTGAAAAATGGCGTAACTGCTGTTCAGACCGCGCCCCTGCAAAAACATCCGCCGCAGCGAAGTGCCCGAACCTTTCGGCGCGACGAGGAAAACATCCACGTCCGGCGGCGGCACGATGCCCGTTTGCGAGTTGTAAGTGATGCCAAAACCATGTGAAAAATAGAGGGCCTTGCCCGGCGTGAGGTGTTTTTTGACCGTCGGCCAAAGTTTGATCTGCGCCGCGTCGGACAAAAGATAACAAATAATCGTCCCGCGTTCGAGTGCCTCTTCGATTTCAAAAAGGTCGTGGCCGGGGATGAAACCATCGCGCACGGCTTTGTCCCAAGATTTGGAATTTGGCCGTTGGCCGATGATGACGCGCACGCCGTTTTCGCGTTGGTTCAGTGCTTGGCCGGGGCCTTGGACACCGTAACCGATGACGGCAACGGTTTCATTTTCGAGCACTTCTTGTGCCTTTTCGAGGGGAAATTCTTCGCGGGTCACGACGTTTTCGAGCGTGCCGCCAAAGTTCAATTTTGCCATTTTTTTAAAAAGTAAGTGAACACAATTATTTGATTTTTAAACACATAGAAACATAGGACACATAGGTTTATTTGGTTGAAAATCAACAAACTATGTTTTCTATGTGCCTATGTGTTTAAATTTTTCACATTGAAAAAACCGCCTCGTTTTGGTTGAGGTACGGATTTGTTGAAATGTCCTCGCCCGGGTTTTCTTCCTCGAATTCGCGGAGTTTTTCGTGAAAACCCTTGCTTGCTTTGATGATTGCCACCCGCCCTGACCGAACAAATTCGATCAAGCCGTGCGGCTCCAAAACTTTCAAAAGATTGTCCGTTTCCTCGCGGTGCCCGGTCGCTTCAAAAACCGTGTAATCTTTTCGGATGACCACCGCGCGCGCGCCGTGTTCGCGCAGCAGCCGTTCGACTTTCACTTTTTCGGCGATTTCGTCGGTCGGGACTTTGTACATCGCCACTTCTTGCCACACAATTTCGTCGTCGGTGTTGAAATAAACTTTCAAAACCTCGACCTGTTTTTCAACCTGCCGGACGAGTTTGCGCACCACCTCTTCCGTTTCGCGCACGACAATCGTGAACCGGAAAATATCGGCGACCTCCGACGGCGAGGTGTTGAGGCTTTCGATGTTGATTTTCCGCCGGGTGAACATGGCCGAAATCCGCGTCAGCAGGCCGACCGTGTTTTCGGTGTAGGCTGTAATCGTAAATTCCAATTTCGACATTTGACGTACCTTTGTTTAAAATTTGAGATGATTAAAAGTAACTTTCGAGAATGGACTCTGGATAAAATTGATGATGCATTTGGATTAAAACAAGTGCGCCGGATTCCTTTGTTGGACGAATGGATGTCGTATGAACACACCACCACCGATTTCCAACGCCAGTATTTGAGCCAAATCCGCGACCTTTATTTGTACCTCGGTGGCGAGGACTGGAACGAGACCGAACTGGAAAACAAAGTCATCAGCCCGATCATCGTTTTTTCCCAAATTGACAACGAGGAATTTTCCTATTTCCTCGAACGCCCCCTCGAAGCAACCATCGGCGATTTTGAACTTTCGGGCAAAGTGGACGGCATGGTGGCCACCGGTTTTCGCAACCCGAAAAAACCGTTTTTTTGCATGAACGAATACAAACGCGCCACCGACCCGGACGGCGATCCAAAAGGACAAGCACTGATTGCCATGCTTTCTGCCCAACACACCAACAATAATCAAAAACCGATTTTTGGCTGTTATATCGTCGGAAAACACTGGAATTTCATGGTTTTGGAAGGCAAAAACTATGCGTTCAGTCAATCTTTCAGCGTGGACGACGATGAAATTTTCGACATCCACCGCATCTTTCGTGGCCTGCGTTTTCAAATTGAAAGGTTGCTGGGCATTTAGAAAA
Source organism: Saprospirales bacterium (assembly GCA_031398055.1). Taxonomy (GTDB): domain Bacteria; phylum Bacteroidota; class Bacteroidia; order Chitinophagales; family Saprospiraceae; genus M3007. The sequence goes on from JANNMS010000329.1 coordinate 6,780, forward strand.
GACATTTTTTTAAAAATGTCTTTTCTTATTTCAACCGAATTTCCCCAACCCCGCATCCTTGCGGAACCATCGGAAAAACGTTGTTTTCCTTCCCAACCATGACTTCCAAAAGGTACGCCCCCGGCGTTTCCAACATTTTCCGCACCGCATTTTTCAAGTCATTTCTGTCCGAAACCTGCGCCCCCGGAATGCCGTACGCCTCCGCAACTTTGACAAAATCGGGGCTTAAAATATTGGTAAACGAATATCTTTTTTCCAAAAACAACTCCTGCCACTGCCGCACCATGCCCAAAAAACGGTTGTTCAAAACCATGATTTTCACCGCCGTGCCTTCCTGTTGAATCACGCCCAATTCTTGTAAAGTCATCTGAAAACCACCGTCGCCGGCGATGGCCACGACCGGGCGATCGGGCGCGCCGAATTTCGCGCCGATGGCAGCGGGCAGCGCAAAACCCATCGTGCCGAGACCGCCGGAAGTGATGTTCGAGCGCGTTTTTGAAAATTTTGCGTAGCGGCTCGCGACCATTTGGTGCTGCCCGACATCGGTCACGACGACTGCCTCGCCGTCGGTCAGTTCGTTCAAAAAACGGATGGCCTCGCCCATCGTCAGTTCGCGGTCGGCGGCAGGGTAGAGTTCGTCAAAAATGACCTGTGTGTCCTCTTCTTTGTCCATTTCGCGGAAACGGGCGAGCCACGCGGCGTGTGTTTTGGGTAAAATAAAATCGGTCAAAAGCGGCAAAGTCTCCTTGCAATCGCCCCAAATCGGCACGTCGGCCTTGATATTTTTATCAATTTCCGAAGGGTCAATATCGAGGTGAATGACCTTCGCTTGCCTCGCATATCGGTCGAGCCGTCCGGTCACGCGGTCATCAAAACGCATCCCGACGGCCACCAAAACATCACATTCGTTGGTCAAAACATTGGGCGCGTAGTTTCCGTGCATCCCCAGCATCCCCACATTTTGCGGGTGGTCGGTCGGCAAAGCGGACAAACCGAGCAGTGTCCAAGCCGCCGGGATGCCGCTTTTTTCGATGAAATTTTGAAACTCGCGCTCGGCATTTCCCAAAATCACGCCCTGCCCGAAAATCACGAACGGGCGTTTTGCAGAGTTTATCAAATCGGCGGCCTCGCGGACAAATTCAGTTCGGACAATCGGTTTTGGCCGATAACTTCGGAGGTGTCGGCAGGGTTCGTATTTTTCGAAATCGGTCAGTTGAAGTTGGGCGTTTTTGGTGATGTCGACGACGACCGGGCCCGGGCGGCCTGTTTTTGCGATGAAAAATGCCTTGGCCAACGCGGGCGCGATTTCGGAGGCGTCCGTCACCTGAAAATTCCATTTCGTCACCGGGGTCGTGATGTTGATGACGTCGGTTTCCTGAAATGCGTCGGTGCCCAAAAGGTGCGCGAAAACTTGCCCGGTGATGCAAACGACCGGCGTCGAATCAATCATGGCATCGGCCAAACCGGTGACCAAATTGGTCGCGCCGGGCCCGGAAGTTGCAAAAACAACGCCCGTCCGCCCAGAAACCCGCGCAAAACCTTGCGCCGCATGGATTGCGCCCTGCTCGTGCCGCACCAAAACGTGTTTTAATTTTTCCTGAAAATCGTACAACGCATCGTAAATCGGCATGATTGCGCCGCCGGGGTAGCCGAAAACGGTGGTCGTGCCCTCGGCGAGGAGCGAGCGGATGACGATTTCGGAGCCGCTGATTTGGGGCAGCGCGGGGGCTGTCGAAACCGAAAGTGAGGTTGTTTGCGTACTTGACATTATTTCCTACTTTTTTATTTTAAAAAAGTTGACTGCTGCTCGTGAGGGTCTGCGACCCGAA
>JANNMS010000330.1:0-13749 GCA_031398055.1 Saprospirales bacterium
AGGAGAAGTAATCGTTTGACATCACAGGATTTATTAGCAGTTTTAATACAAAGCTCTCGACCCAAAAACCAAAATTCGACACATTAAACTTTTTTAACCCCAAAACTTACAAATCATGAGGCGAGGACGCCAACAACGGCAGTTAAAAACCAATTTTTACAATCATTTTAAACCCATTTTCATCCCAATTTACAATTTTAAACCCTTTTTAAAAACCTCGTCAAACCACCAAAAACCCATATATTTTTTCACATTTTTCAAATTTAACACCACATGGAGATAGGAATAGGATTACTTATAGGAATTTTAGTCGGCGCGGCAATTGGATATTTTCTCACCGGGACAGCGATAAAAAAATCGAACCAAAAACTGATTGAGGAAACCAACCGACAGGCCGATTTGGCCGTGCAGGAATCGCGGCTGACCGCAAAAAGAGTGACCGACGAAGCGGCGGTCGAAGCCCAAAAACTCAAAGCAAGGGCGGAGGCCGACAACGAGCGGATGAAGCAGCAGAAGATTTCGGAGGCCAAAGAAAAGTACAATCAGATGCGCTCGCAGTTCGACTCGGAACGCTCGCAGCACCAACTCAAATTGAAAGAAATGGAGTTGGACACGGTGCAAAAAGAGAAAGAATTTAAGGCAGACGTGGCACGCCGCGAGCAGGATTTCAAAAAAGAAGCCGAGCAGTTGGCCGCCCGGAAATCCGAACTCGAAAACAAGGAACTCGAAGTCGAAACGCTCCGCGAAAACATGGACAAGCAATTGAAAATCGTCCAGAAAAAACGCGAGGAATTGGACGCGGCCAACGAAGAACGCATCAAAATGCTCGAAAAAGTGGCCGGCCTGAACCAATCGGAAGCCAAAGACCAACTGCTCGATGCCGTCCGCGCAAAAAGTGAAAGCGAGGCTTTGGTCATCGTGAAAGAAGCGATTTCGAACGCCAAATTGACGGCCAGCAAAGAGGCCAAAAAAATCATCATCCAATCCATCCAACGCACGGCGGCGGAGGTGACGATCGAAAACACGGTGTCCGTTTTCAACCTCGAAAGCGACGACATGAAAGGCCAAATTATTGGTCGCGAAGGCCGGAACATCCGTGCGCTCGAAGCCGCGACGGGCGTCGAAGTCATCGTGGACGACACGCCGGAAGCGATTGTTATTTCGAGTTTTGACCCGATTCGTCGGGAAGTTGCGCGGCTTTCGTTGCAACGTTTGGTGGCCGACGGACGGATTCACCCGGCTCGCATCGAAGAAGTGGTGGCAAAAGTCCGCAAGCAATTGGAAGAACAAATCGTCGAAATCGGCGAACGCACGGTCATCGAACTGGGCATTCACGGCCTAGCTGCCGGGTTGGTTCGGATGGTTGGACGGATGCGTTTCCGCTCGTCGTATGGCCAAAATTTGTTGAAACACTCCATCGAAACCGCCGAACTCTGTGGCATCATGGCCTCCGAATTGGGCATGAACCCGAAGCAAATCAAGATGGCGAAACGCGCCGGTCTGCTCCACGACATCGGCAAAGTGGCCGAGGAAGAAACCGAACTTTCGCACGCGCTGGTGGGCATGAAATTGTGCGAGCAGTTCGGCGAACACCCCGTGATTCTCAACGCGGTCGGTGCGCACCACGACGAAATCGAGATGAACAATATCCTTTCGCCGATAATTCAGGCTTGCGATGCCATTTCGGGCGCACGTCCGGGGGCGCGGCGCGAGATTTTGGAGTCGTATTTGAAACGGATTGGCGAGTTGGAAGAACTGGCGATGACCTACGACGGCGTGTCGAAAGCATTTGCGATGCAGGCCGGGCGCGAACTCCGCGTCATCGTCGAGGCCGACAAAGTCACCGACCAATATGCCGACGATTTGTCATTTATGATTTCCCAAAAAATTCAGGATGAAATGCAGTACCCGGGGCAGATTCGGGTGACGGTGATTCGGGAAAAACGGGCGGTGACGTATGCTCGTTGATTAAGAATTTGAAAAATAAAATTCAGGAAAATAGCAGGCCGCCGGGTGAAAACCTGGCGGCCTGTTTTTTTTGCAAAAAACCTTTCTTCACATCATCATGTGAAAATTTTGCCCCAAAAACCGCCCAATCTTTGCCCAAAATTTTGGCAAAAATGAAACGCATCCTTGTTTTCGAAGACAACCCAAATTACCGAAAAAACCTCGCCGAACTGCTCCGCACCGAACCCGATTTCACGGTTGTCGGCGAGTTTTCGGACTGCCGCCAAATCAAAAATCAAGTGGAATTCGCTCGCCCCGACCTCGTTTTGTTAGATATCGATATGCCGCACGTGGACGGTTTGCAGGGGCTTTTTATTTTAAAACAAAATTTTCCCGCTGTCCGCGCGATGATGTTGACCATTTTTGACGACAACGAAAAAGTTTTCAACGCCATTTGCCTCGGCGCGGACGGCTATCTTTTGAAGGACACCGCGCCCGAAAAAATCATTGCCGCCATCCACGAACTTTTCGACGGCGGTGCACCGATGACCCCGGCGATTGCCAGGAAAGTTTTGCAGATTTTCCCCCGCGCCGGTTTCCGGGCGAGCCGTGAGGACTACTTTTTGACAGAAAAAGAACGGGAAGTTTTGGCGCACCTCGTCGCCGGTTTGTCGTACAAAATGGTCGCTTCGGAAATGGAAGTGAGCATCAACACCGTGCGGACACACGTTTCGGGGGTGTATTCAAAATTGAAAGTCCATTCGGTGAGCGAGGCGGTGGCGAAGGCAATTCGGGAGCAAATTGTGTGAATTTTTGCATTATTTTTGGGCAAACAATTCTGACAAATGAAAAATCTTGCCTCCTCGCCCGTTGTTTTTTTGCTGTTTTTGATTTTTTCAAAAAGTCTTTTTTCCCAAAACCTGCGGCTCGCCGACTCGCTCCACCAACGTATTTTATTGGAAAAAAACGACTCGTCGCTGTCCATTTTGTACTCCATATTGGCCGACGAATTTTACAACCCAAACCTCGATTCGGCGGAAGCATTGGTCAGGCGCGGTTGTTTTTTTGCCAAAAAATCGGGCTGCACCACCTGCCTGATTGAATGTTTCCGGGGCTACGGCTACGCAAAAAACCGCCGGTATCTGTTGGACGAATCCATTGCTTTTTATGATACGGCGCAGGTTTTGGCCGAAAAATCCAAGAACTGGTGTGTCCTAGCCGATATTTTTTCAAACAAAGGTGGCGCGTTCAACCGCAAAAAGGACTACGAAACCGCCCTGAAATGGAACCGAAAAGCAGTCGAACTGTACGAAACGAGCGGCTGCCCACCCGCAAGGGCATTTGTCCTGAACTTCAACCTCTCCTCCAACCTCTCAAACATGGGACGCGGGGAAGAATCCTTGGCTCCGCTCCGAAAAGCGGTCGAGGCAGCCGAACGATCGGGCAATGTTTCGCACCGCCTCATCGGGCTAAAAACCATGGCCAACAGATTGATTGATGCCCAAAAACCGGAAGAATCCAAGTCGTTCGCGCTCCGTTCCCTGCAATTGAGCCGCTCGATTGGCGATAAATTCGGCGAAACCGAAGCCTTGTACATGCTTGGAATGGCCGCCGCCATGCAACATCAGGACGAAATCAATTACGGCTACATGAAGCAAGCCCTTGAAATCTTCGGTGATTCACAGGACTTGTTCATGAAAAACCAACTGTACTCAGCCGCCGCAGTGGCCTGCGCGTACTCCGGGCGAGATGAAGAAGCCCTCGAAATTTTGAAAGTGGCCTATCCGTTGGCCCAAAAACAGGATGCTCTTTCGTCTCTAACTAATTGTTTGCGCGCCTTCGGCAAAGCGTTTCAACTGCAAAACAAACTGGACGAAGCCGAAAAATACTTTTTGGAAGCCGTTGAGTTGACGGACGAATACCCGGAACAATCCCTCCTCCGCTCCGTTGCAAAAAACAGTTTGTTCGATTTTTACAAGCACGCTGGCCTTTGGGAAAAGGCACTTCAAGTACAACAAGATTACCAAAAAATGCTGGACGAACAGCACAACAACGACCAGCAAATCCAACTCGCCGTCCTCGAAACCGAACTCCGTTTTCACAAAGATGCCGCCGACCGCGACCGCCAACTGGCCGCCCGCGACCTCGATTTTTTGAACCTGAAAAACGAAAAATTGCAGGCCGATTTCCTCTTTTCAAAACAAGGCCGCGAACTGCTCGCCCGGCAACTCGAAGCCGAAAAACAGGAGGCAAACCTGCTCGTCCTCCAAAATTCGGAGCGCGAAAAAACTTTGGAAAACGCCGCGCTCGATGCCGAAATCAATCAAAAATCTGCGGAAAACAAAGCGAAATCTGCCGAGCTGAGCCTCCAATCCACACAAATCCGTTTGCAACAATTGCTTTTTGGATTGTTGAGCATCGGTCTGCTGGCCAGTTTTTGGTGGGGTTTTTCATTTTTCAAAAAAAGGCAAAAACAAAATATCTTGACCCTCCGGGCAAATATTTCGCGCGATTTGCACGATGATTTGGGCTCGGAAATTTCGAGCATTTCGCTCGCCTCGTTCGCCGCTGCCCGCTCCGGCGACCCCGAAAGAATGCGCCCCGCACTTGAAAACATTGCCGGGCAGTCGCAAAAACTGGTCGAAGACATGCGCGACATCGTGTGGAGCCTGAACCCCACGAACGATACTTTCGACAAATTGCTCGCCCGCGTCCGGCAGTTCGCCGCACAGGTTTTTGAAAACCAGGAAAAAGTTTCGTTGAAATTTTTCACCTCCGGCGACCCCAAAACGCTCAAACTTGACCCCGAGGCACGGCGGCACATTTACCTTTTTTTAAAAGAGGCCATCAACAACATTGGAAAATATGCCGATTGCACGGAAGCAACCGTGACCGTGAACATCAAAAAAGACCATTTTTTGATTGAAATCAGGGACAACGGATTGGGTTTCGATCCAAAATCGGTGGCGGAAGGAAATGGGTTGCCCAATTTACGGGTGCGCGCGGCGGCGGTCGGCGGGGATTTCGAAGTGGTTTCCGGGGCTGGAAAAGGGACTTTGATCCGGTTGTCCTGCCGTTTTTTTCGGTAACAAATTTCCTCACATCATCATGTGAAACACGCCGGAAGGTTTTGCCAGAAACTTTGTGAAAAATTTTCTCACCAACCAAACTTCATTTTGAAATGAAAAAAACATTTTTCTTCCTGCTTTTTTGGAGTGTTTTCGGCGGCTTGTCGGCACAGCAAAACATTCTCGATTTTTACAAAATCAACGACGACCGCATCTGTCGCGACGAACTCGAAATCCCAAAATCTATCGCCGGGCAGATGGATTTATTGAAAAAATTTGCCTCCGAAAATGAAAACGTCGGAAGGGTTTTGAACCCTTCCGACATGGGGGTAGGCGGAAAATTTGTTGTCCAAAATTTTGAACTGCCCAAAAACGAGCAACTCGTTTTGAAAAACGACCTCCTGATTTGGTCGCTCGGCGATGTCATTTTGGACGGCCAAATCCTCGGCGAAGCCATCCGAAACTCGAACCGCGACGGGCAAAATTTGTCAATCGGCGCGGTTGGGACAATTTTCGTTCGGGGAAAAATCCAATTGGCCGACGGCGGGGCAGGGCAATCTTGTCTAAGACGAGACAAAAAAATTCATGGTTCGCTGGCAAAATTTGAGGAAAACGATTTTTCAAAAATTGAAAATTGGACGGGCGGCGACGGCGGCTCGCTCCTCCTTTTTGCAAAAAAAATAGTTTTTGAAGGTGAAATCTCGGTCGGCAACGGCGGGCGCGGTTTTGGAAAAGGCACGGGCGGACGTGGCGGCGACCTTGCCATTTTCACCGATTCTTTATTAAAAAATGGCGAACCTGCTGAGTTTTTTGCCGGAAATGGTGGTGACGGCGGCTCTGAAAAAGGTTTGGGTTGCGGCAACGGTGGCGGCGGTGGCGATGCTTTTACGGCTTGTTCTGACGGCACGAACGGAGCACATAAATCGGGTACCGGCAACATGACCGGTGGAGCAGGCGGCAACGGCGGAGCAGGAATGCCCTTTTCGGTCACTGGCCTGAGCAATGGCTGCGCTGGCGGGCAAGGCGGTTCCGGCACCAGCACGAACGGAAACGGCACGGGTGGAAAAGGTGGAAATGGTGGTGCTGGCGGAAATATTACTGGCCCTGGCGGACTTTTGGGCGGCAACGGCGGCGGCGGCGGAAATGGCGGAAACGGCATCGGTGGAAATGGTGGAATCGGGAAGGGCGGAAACGGCGGAAATGGCGGAGTTGGTGGGTCTGAGTCTTATCAAGGCGGCAGCGGTGGCAGTGCCGGTCATGGAACTGGTGGCGACGGAACCAACGGCGGAAAAGGTACGGGCGGGAATGGCGGCATCGGTGGAAATGGCGGAAATGCCTATCCAAACGGTTCGTTCGCGGGAAATGGCGGGCAAGGTGGTGGTGGCGGAAACGGCTACGGTGGAAACAGCACCGGAAATGTCGGAAATGGCGGCGAAGGCAAAGGTGGCAACGGCGGAAATGCTGGAAATGGCGGTGTCGGTGGCAATTCCCCAACCTACGGCGGCAACGGCTCGGGCGCAGGACATGGCTACGGCGGCAACGGGCTAACAGGCGGCAACGGTTTCGGCGGCAACGGCGGCAACGGCGGACTGTCCGGTGGTGTACCCGACCAAGCAAATTATGGCGGCTGCACCTCACCGGGCGGCAACGGCGAGGGGGGAGACAGTTTCAATTCGTGTGCATTTTTGGGTGCGGGCGGCACCGGAACTGGCGGGTATTGCGGCACTTCGACCCACATCCCACCGCTGAGTTGCTTGGGAAATCCGCCGTGCCAAGGGCAAAGCACAAACGGCCAAAATTCCAGCGGCTGCAGCGGCGTGACCGTCTCGAACATCACCGCCGAAACCGCCACAATCTCCTGGGCAAACTGCGGCGCGACCAATTATCAACTGCAATCTCGCCGGCAAGGAACCAGCACTTGGACAAGCCTCACGACCGCCACGCTTTCCCGAAATTTGACAAAACTCATCCACTCCACCAACTACGAATTTCAAATCCGTTCGTACTGCTCCGGCGCGTGGACTGGGTACCGACCTATCGAAATTTTCACGACAGGGGCGGGTTGCAGCAGCACCTATTTTCAATCGGCGACGGCGACAATGAATTCATTTTCAGTCACTTGGCATGCTGTGCCGACTAATTCCGGGCAACAATTTCAGTACCGACAATCTGGCACAACAGCTTGGACGACCACCGCCGTGCCGACTGGCGACAATACTTTCGCAACATCCAACACTTTGTTGGCAAGCACAATTTATCAATATCGGATGCGGATAAAATGCGGCTCGGCGTACAAACCATATTTGCCAATCCAAACAATTATGACCGCTGCGACACTTTTGACGGGCGAGTCGCGGGGCGAAATTTTGGAGGAAAATTTTGAAAATGAAAAACCTGAGGCGGATGATTTTTTTGAAATAAACCTCTCGCCCAACCCAGCCCGCGATGCCGTGCAAATCCTTTTTTCGGAAAATTTTCCGTTCGACTCCGCTCACGGAACGCTCGAAATCACCGATTTGAACGGGAAAATTTTACAGTCAATTTCGATGGAAAATTTGATCGAAAACGGGGGTTGGATAGTTCTGAAAAATTTTCCGAAAGGCATTTCCATCGTTTCGGTGCGCCCCGAAAATGGGATGCCGATGACCCGGAAATTGGTGGTGGATTGAAAATGAAAAGAGGAAAATGACAAAAAAACCACGCCCAAATCATTTTGGGCGTGGTTTTTTTTTATTAAAATCAATCAAAAAAACAGCGAATTCAGCACTCAAAAACTGCTAATTTTCCACCAACATCAATTTCGAAAACCGCAAAATAATCCGCCGCTCGCCCACTTCCGGCGATTGAAATTCGATTGCCGCTACCTTTTCGCTCGCCGGGCCGTCCACGGATTTGACCACGCCTTCCCCGAATTTTTGGTGCAAAATTTTCACCCCGGCCACGATGGCTTCGGGCGGCGCGGCTTTGAAATTTTCGGGCAAAATGGTCGTCATCGCGTTGGCCATCGGCTGAAAACGGGTGCGCGGGTTGGCGAAATTTCCGGTCACACCGGATTTTGAAAAACCCATCGTCGGCATCGGCTGCGTCGCCCGACCTGAACCAAAACCGCCCAGTAAATCAAAATGGTCGGAACCAATTTCTTCCAAAAAACGCGACGGCTCGGCGGTGTGCAACTGCCCGTTCCGGTACCGATTTGCGGCATAGCTGAGCGTTAGCAACTCTTTTGCGCGCGTTATGGCCACATAAAACAACCGCCTCTCTTCTTCCACGCCGTCTTTTTCGCCCATCGACATGAACGACGGGAACAGTTTTTCTTCCATCCCGGTGACAAAAACCGAGCGAAATTCCAGCCCTTTTGCCGAGTGGACCGACATCAAAGTAATCGTGTCGAGGTTGTTTTTGTCGTCGTCGGCGTCGGTCAAAAGGCTCACGTTTTGCAAATACGCCGCGAGGCTGCGGTCATTTTCTGAATCCAAACCTTCGACCAAAGCCGTGTCCGAAAACTCAGCAATCGCGTTCAAAACAGCGTTCAAATTTTCCAGCCGCGAGACACCTTCCGGCGAATTGTCGGCTTTCAAATTTTCCAAAAGCCCTGATTTCCGGGCAATTTCGCCGGCCAATTTCGCGGCATTTTCCGAGTACAATTTTTTGTAAAAACCATCAATCATCGCCCGAAAACCGGCCAGCGTTTTTTTCGCTTTGTCGCTGACTTCGGCATGGAGCATGGCTTCCCACATCGTCAAATTTCGGTCGGCGGCGAGGTCGCTGATTTTTTCGATGGTCGTTGCGCCGAGGCCGCGGGTCGGGTAATTGATCACCCGTCGGAAGGCCTCCTCGTCGCTCGCGTTGACGACCAAACGGAGGTAGGCCACAAAATCCTTCACCTCTTTTCGTTGGTAAAAACTCGTGCCGCCGTAAATCCGGTACGGCAAATTGAACCGCCGCAACTGCTCCTCAAACTTCCGGCTTTGCGCGTTCGTCCGGTACAAAATCGCGATTTCGGAGTTGTTCAGGTGGTGGCGGTTTTTTTGTTCCAAAATCAAATCGGCCACGCGGCGGCCTTCCTCGTCGTCGGATTGGCATTTGACCAATTTGATTTTTTGACGGTCCTCGCGGTCGGTGAAAATGGATTTTTTGATTTGTTTTTTATTAAAAACAATCACCTCGTTTGCGGCTTGGACGATGTGGTGGGTCGAGCGATAGTTTTGCTCCAACTTAAAGATTTTCAACGAGTTGTAATCTTTTTCAAAATCCAAAATGTTGTCGATTGTCGCGCCCCGGAACGCGTAAATGCTCTGTGCATCGTCGCCGACGACGCTCACGTTGCGCGGGCTGCCGGGGTAGTCTACGAGCTGTTTGAGGATGGCATATTGCAAAAAATTGGTGTCCTGAAACTCGTCCACGAGCACATATTTGAACCGCTGCTGGTATTTTTCGCGCACGCCGTCGGGGTTTTTTTTCAAAAGTTCGAACAACCGGTACAGCAAATCGTCAAAATCCATCGCCCCGGCGCGGAGGCAGCGGGCGACATATTTTTCATAAATTTCAAAAATGAAGGGGCGTTTGTTCATCCGGTCGGCATTTTTCCACTCGTCATTTTGGGCGTAGGCTTTGGGCGTAATCAAATTTGACTTGGCCGACGAAATGCGTGAGCGGACGGCGTTCGGATTGTAAACAGAGGTGTCTAAATTCATTTCTTTCAAAATGGTGCGAATCAAACTGCCCGAATCGTCGGTGTCGTAAATCGTGAAATTGGCAGGGAATCCGATTTTCGTGGCCTCCATCCGCAAAATCCTTGCAAAAATGGAGTGAAAAGTCCCCGCCCAAACCGAATGTGCTTTTCCGCCGACCACTTTTTCGATGCGTTCTTTCATCTCTTTGGCGGCTTTGTTCGTGAAAGTGAGGGCGAGAATTTGGCCGGGCGGCACGCCTTGTTCGAGCAAATACGCGATTCGGTAAGTCAAAACCCGTGTTTTTCCCGACCCCGGCCCGGCGATAATCAGCGACGGCCCGTCGATGGTGGTGACGGCTTGGCGTTGGACTGGATTGAGTTCGTTGAGAAATGACGGCATCGATAAATGTTTGGGCAAAGGTAGGACGGTGGGTTTTTAAAACGAAATGTTTTCTTTTTGGAGGGCCGCAAAACTTGACTAAACAGAAATTTATCCAAGTTTTAGGAAGGAAAAAAATCAAGCCAAATTTATCTTTTCCAATTCAACAAGCATTTGAGGAATGCTTTCCGAAACCGTTTTCCAGATGATGTCGAAATCCGCTTCTTCGTATTGATGAATCAAAATGTCGCGCATCCCAGCCATGCCGCGCCACGGGATTTTCGGATATTTTGTTCGCAGACTCGGGCTGATGCGTTTGGTCGCCTGGCCGATAATTTCCAATTGCCGGATGGTGGCATCTTGGGTTTTGTAATCGGCATCGAAAGCATCGCTGGTCATGTTTTGGGTATATTCCACGATTCGCCGCGCGGCTTTGAGGATATGCCCCAAATGAAGGTCGTCGTCAAATTTCTTCATGCCTCAAAAATGATTTGAAGGTCGCCTTGAATCCTGTTCCTGAATTTTTCGCTCAATGACTTTTCGGTCAAAATATCAACCTGCCGTTTCGTGCGCTCGCACAAATCCTGCCGGATATTGGCGAGGGTAAAAAAGTCAATGGTTTCGTTGAAATGAACCAGCAAATCAATGTCGCTTTTCGAATCCTGCTGGTCGCGGGCAAAAGAACCGAACAGGCTGACCCGCCCGACAGGGTATTGCCGGAGATATTGGTTGATGGTGTCGATTGTTTGCTGCTTCGTCATTTTGTGTGGATTTGACTTTTTTCAGGTGCAAATAACGGCTTTTTAAAAAATAATCACGCAGTTTGGCAGCAAGGCTTTGATTTTGGCTTTTTCGGTTTCGGGGAGCGGGTTGCCAATTAATACAAGTTTTTTCAAGTTTTTCAAATTCCCGATTTGCTCAGGGAGGCTACTTAATTGATTGTCCTCCAAATCCAGTTCAATCAAGTTTTTTAAATTCCCGATTGCCTCCGGCAGGCTGACTAACTTATTGTGATACAAATTCAGTTCCTTCAAGTTTTTCAAATTCCCGATTTGGCCCGGCAGGCTACTTAATTGATTGTCCGCCAAAATCAGTTCAATCAAGTTTTTCAAATTCCCGATTTGTGCCGGCAGGCTACTTAATTGATTGAAGTACAAATACAAACGAGTTAAGTTTTGCAAATTTCCGATTTGCTCCGGCAGGCTGCTTAATTGATTGAGTGACAAAACCAGCGAAGTCAGGTTTTTCAAATTCCCGATTTGCTCCGGCAGGCTGCTTAATTTATTGTTGAACAAGTCCAGTGAAGTCAAGTTTTTCAAATTCCCGATTTGCTCTGGCAGGCTTCTTAATTGATTGTTTTCCAAATTCAGCGAAGTCAAGTTTTTTAAATTCCCAATTTGCTCTGGCAGGCTGCTTAATTGATTGATTTCCAAATTCAGTTTTTTCAAGTTGACCAATTTGCCAAATTCCGGGGAAAGTGAACCCAAGTTCCAATGTAAACAATCCAAAGAATCAAGCGGAATAAGTATATCGAAATTTTCTGGAAACTTCTTTGTAGATTTTAAAATATTTACAGCCAACTGAAATTCAGCATTTGCCCTTGCCTTTTTCGCCGCATCAAAATTTTTCATGGCTTCCTGCCGCTGCGCTTCGGTGGCGTTTTTTTCTTTTTCTACCTGAACTGTTTTATCATCTGCCAGCCGCTGGTTGTTTTGGGCAATCACCAACAAGGAATCGGCTTGTTTTTTCTGAAAAAGTGCAGCCGTCTCCTGATTTTTCGCCTCGCGGCTTTGAAGAAAAGCAAAAACCGCCGCCACCACCGCCAGTGCCGCCAACAAAAAACCGCCCGCCGCCACCAATCTCGCCCGTCGCCGCTCGGCTTGCGCCTTTTCTTTTTGGAGCCGCTCGGTCTCCGCCCGGAGTTCCAGCATCTGTTTTTCCTCGGCGGCCAGCCGCGCCCGGCGGCTTTTCAGCACCGGCGCGAGCCAAGTATCGTGGCTGATTTCATAGTAAAAACTGTCCAGCCGGGGTTCTTTTCGCACCAGCCGCTGCCGTTCGAGTTCGTCGAGCAGGGCTTGGGTCACGCTGGGGCGGGAGCGGATTTCCACCACGTCCACCGATTGGCGGCGTTCGTTTTTGTTGACGAGAGCATCTTCGAGCAGGCGGCGGGCGGTGTTTGGCCAGTCGGGGTGTTGGTCGGCGAGGCTGTCGAGGCGGCGGTTGTAACTGGCTTCGAGGATGTCGTCAATGCCCGACCTTCCTCCATAAAATTCTGAATCAATCATCGGCAACCCCTCGGCATTTTGGGCCAATAATTGAATCGGGTCGAACTTTTGCCGCCCGCCCCGCATGATTTTTTCTTCGATTGCCTGACAAACTGCCTGCAATTGAAAAGACTCCACCTCCCTGTTTTTGCCCAAAACCTCCAAAATCTCGGTCATCGCCGCCGCCTCGAAACCAAAACGCGGGCTGGCAAAATCCCCGGGGAGCGCGGCAGGCCGCTCGATGGCCTCGGTGGCCTGCGCCTCGTTCAGCCCAAAAAGTTGGTAGCGCGAGCGGAGGATGTAGGGTATTTGCTCGCTCAGTTCATCCATGAAATGCAGCATGTCGCTGCGGATGCTGAAAATGAACTTCATGGGCGGCGCGGTTTCGAGGCGGGCGGCTTCGGCGGGCGTGATTTTGCCAGCGTCGAGGTCGGCGAGCAGGCGTTCGCGGCGGTCGGCGGGCAGGCGTTCGTGGATGAGGTCGGCCAGTTCGGTGATGAAACGGTGGCGTTTTTCGGGTTCGGGATAGAGCGTGAACAGTTCCTCGAACTGGTCGAAAATAAACAGCGGCGTGAACTGCGCGGGCTGCTGGCCGAAGGGGCAACGGGCGATTTGTTCCCAAAAAGTCCCTGCAAAACCCAGTTTTTTGCCCGAATCGCCCTGATTTGAGGGCTTTTTTTTCAAAACCGTCGGCAACGTTTCTCCATGAAACTTGCGCCACGCCGCCTCGAACTGGATTTCAAAATGAAATTCTGGACGAAAAACATCCGTCCCAAAACGGATGGGCACCGGCACAATCTGCTGGCCGTACAATTGCGGCATCACGCCCGCCTGCAACAGCGAGGTTTTGCCGTAGCCCGATTTTGAAAAAAGCACGACCGTCCGCTCGACGGCGATGAGGTTGGTCAGGTCGCGGCTCTCCTGTTTCCGGCCAAAAAAGATGTCTTTTTGGGCGGTGGTGAACGAGGCGAGGCCGGGGTAGCGGGTCGGGAGTGGGTTGTTCATTTGCGTGCGATTTGTGCTTTTTCGTGTTTCATGAATTGTGCAGACGTCTGCACAATTTCGGGCAATTCAAATTCGGCAGACGTCTGCCCAATTGTAAATAATTGATTGTCAAACAATTGAAATTGGCCAGACGTTTGGCCAATTTGTTTTTCCTTTAAAAATCGAACCTCGCGAAAGCCTTTTTCAAGGCTGCCGAGCAGGTTTTGGAGCCTGGTGAAATTCAGTTTCATTTCAGTACAGCGATTAATTTTTTCAATTTTTTCGGCGATTTTCAATCAGGTCAAACGCATTAAAATTTCAAAAACCCGTAGGGTTGGCATTTTAGTAGAAAACAAGGTTAATCAAGCAGGGAAATGCCGTAGGCATGGCATTTTATCCGTGAATGTTGCTGCCAAAATGCCATGCCTACGGCAT
>JANNMS010000334.1:0-17665 GCA_031398055.1 Saprospirales bacterium
TCTCAAACCAGTTTTGCCCAGTTTTAGCGCAAAACTGGTTTGAGACGGATTCCTCCTGAATGACAAAAAACAAGGCAAAAACTGGGCAAACAATTCCTGATTTTAATTCCCAAATTGAAAAAAATGGCTTCTGCTTTAAAAAATTTATCTCAATACGATGATTCCACGATGCCTTCCGCCGAGGCCATGATTTTTGCCATCGTCGTGGCGGAGTGGAATCCACAAATCACCCATGCTTTGTACGAAGGTTGTTTTGAAACTTTGATAAAACATGGGGCGAAGGAGGAAAATATCCACACGATCCAAGTTCCGGGGACTTTTGAACTGCCCGCCGGGGCGCGGATTTTGGCCGGAAAACACAATCCTGACGCCACAATTTGCCTCGGTTGCGTGATAAAAGGCGAGACAAACCACAACGAATACATCAATCAAGCGGTGGCAAATGGCCTCGTCAATTTGAGCATTGCTTCCGGAAAACCATTTATTTTTGGCGTTTTGACCCCGAACGACGAGCAACAAGCCCTCGACCGGGCGGGCGGAAAACACGGAAATAAAGGCGTTGAAGCCGCCGCGACGGCCATTCGGATGGCTGCTTTGCGAAAAAATGTTACCGAACCGAAGAAAAAAATAGGATTTTAAATGGAGGTCGAAATTTATTTCGACCAATAATCTGAATAGTCGAAATAAATTTCGACCTCCAATAAAAATGAAGAATTATCAAAACCTACTTTCCCACATTTTAGAAAATGGGGCCGAAAAAACCGACCGCACCGGCACGGGCACTTTGAGTGTTTTTGGGTATCAAATGCGTTTTGATTTGCAGGCCGGTTTTCCGATGCTGACCACCAAAAAACTGCATTTGAAAAGCATCGTCCACGAACTTTTGTGGTTTTTGAAAGGCGAGACGAACATTCAATATTTGAAAGAAAACGGCGTCAAAATCTGGGACGAATGGGCGGATGAAAACGGCGACCTCGGCCCAGTTTATGGAAAACAGTGGCGAAGTTGGACGGGCGCGGACGGGCAGACGATTGACCAAATTTCGGAAGTCGTGCGGACGATAAAAACGAACCCGGACAGTCGGCGGATGGTCGTTTCGGCCTGGAATGTGGCCGATTTGCCAGCGATGGCCTTGTCGCCGTGCCATTGCCTTTTTCAATTTTATGTGGCCGATGGAAAATTGAGTTGCCAACTTTATCAGCGCAGCGCGGACGTGTTTTTGGGCGTGCCGTTCAACATCGCATCGTATGCACTTTTGACTTTGATGATGGCGCAGGTTTGCGACCTCGAACCGGGCGATTTTGTCCACACTTTTGGAGATACGCACCTGTACCTCAACCATTTAGAGCAGGCGAGGCTGCAAATTTCCCGCGACCCGCGACCGCTGCCGACCTTGAAAATCAACCCGGAAGTCAAGTCAATTTTTGACTTTAAATTTGAAGATTTTATCTTGGAAAATTACGCGCCGCATCCGCACATCAAGGCTTCGGTTTCTGTTTAAACACATAGGAACTTAGGTTTTTTCACATAGAAATCATAGTTTCTTGTTTTCAAATCCTATGTTTTCTATGTGAAAAAACCTATGTTTCTATGTGTAAAAAATTTTTAGAAAAATGTCTATTTCAATAAAAAAACTCTTGCCTTTTTTCCCAGTTTTGCTTTTCGTGGCTTCTGTTTTTTCGTTTTGCCAAAAAGAAAAATTCACCGAAAACGCGGCGGACAAACTCACTTTCTCCACCGACACTTTGCGTTTCGATACTGTTTTTACCGAACTCGGCTCGGCGACGCGGTATTTCAAAATTTACAATCCGCACAAAAAAAGCATCCGAGTTTCGAGGGTTTACCTCGAAAACGGCAGCGGGTCGCGGTTCAATTTGAACGTGGACGGCATCTCCGGCGACGACCAAAAAGATTTTGAAATTGCGCCGAACGACAGTCTGTACGTTTTTGCGGAAGTGACCGTCAACCCGGATAACCCGCTGAGTGCCAGCCCGTTTGTCATTTCAGAAAATTTAATAATTGAGTCGAACGGCAACCGTTCGACGGTGGTTTTGGAGGCGTTCGGGCAAAATGCGAACTACCTGCCGTCGCGTTTTCATGCCGACAGCATTTCGGTTTTTGGCTGCGACGGCGGCGAATGGATTTGGGACGACCCTCGGCCCTACGTTATTTATGGCATCCTCGTGATCGACGATTGCACGGTCCGGATTCCTGCCGGGACGCACGTTTATGTGCACGGTGGCCTGTCAAAACAGGTGACGGACACGGCGATTTATACATACAACGATGGTTTTTTGGCTTTTCAGGGCAACGGGAAATTGATTGTCGAAGGCACGAAAGACCGACCCGTGATTTTTGAAAGCGACCGCCTCGAAGCGGAATTTGACGACGAACCGGGTCAGTGGACGGGCATTTGGTTGCAGGCAGGGACGCGCGGGCACCGCATCGAAAATTGCATCATCCGAAACTCGATTGTCGGCATCCGGGTCGATTCGGCAGCAGATTTGACTTTGAAAAATACGCAGATTTACAATACTTCGGCGAGCGGTTTGATCGGGATTCATGCCAAAATTGATGCTGAAAACTGCCTTTTTTATCGAAATCCGGGCTTCGCTGTGCAGTTGGAATACGGTGGCGAGTACGATTTTAAATATTGCACGGCGACGAGTTACGGCGTGGACGGCGATGCGATAAAATTGGGAAATGCACTTTGCCTCGACCAAGTTTGCCAAAATTATGTGGCCAATAAATTGACGGCGCGTTTCAAAAACTGCATTTTTTTCGGGTCGCGGGAGGATGAAATTACGCTTTTTGACCGGGTCGGCGACGGCACTTTGTTCGATTATCGGTTTGAAAACTGCATCGTGCGGGTCAAAGATTTGCTCGATCCGAAGGCTTATCCGACGTTTTTGGATCATTGCCAGCCGTGCCTGAACCTGACTTCGAAGGACACGATTTTTATAAATCCTTCGGAAAATGAGTTCCGGTTGGACACTTTGCACTCGAAAGCGAACGGTTTTGGGATGCCGATTTTGGGGATTTCGACGGATTTGGATGGGAAAATGCGGGACGAGGTGACGCCGGATGTTGGGTGTTTTGAGATTGAGTTTTAGGTTTGAAAAACCACAGACACCGCTTTGTGCTGGTCAAACTTCGCAATTTGACAAACGAGATAGGCCAAAATCGGAGGTCGGTTTTTCTGCCACGATGCCGGACAAGTCAACGGCGGACAAAAAACTTGAACCGAGGCGTATCTCTTTTAAAGAGTGTTCGAGTCGCCGCAGAGTTTGCGGTGCCTGTGGATATCTTTCAAAATCAAAGCAAAACTTCGATTGCTCGGGCAAATGTATCAACCGAAATCCAAAAACTTCTGGTGAACCACATTTTTTAACTCTATTTCGAGACCCGAAAATTGCTCCGGCAAATACGTCTGGACAATTTTTCCGACTTCCAAACGACTGATTTTATCGCAAAGCCGAGTCAAAGTCGGCAAAATATGCGAAGAAATCAGCACCACGCGGTTGCCTTGTTTTTTTAAATTTTCCAAAAGCCACGACAGTTTTTCGGCACTTTCGAGGTCGAGGCCGTTGAACGGTTCGTCGAGCAGCATCACTTTTCGGTTTTGCAAAAACACCCCGGCGATGGCCAATTTTTTCAACATCCCGGTTGAATAACTATTGACCAAATCTTCCAGCGGCAGGTCAAAAATGGCTTGCCAACGTTCAAAATCCACTTTTTTTTGCCCGGCTAAAAGTTCGAGGTATTCCCGGCCGCGCAGGTTTGGGTAAAAAAACGGTTCGGTTTCCAAAAACGAGATGTCCGATTTTGAAATCTGTCGGTTGTCGAGTTGGATTTCCCCATTTTTCAGGGGCAAAAAACCAAAAACGGTGTTGAAAAAAGTGGTTTTCCCCGCGCCGTTCCATCCCAAAATGCCATGAATTTCACCCGAAAAACAGGTCAGCGACAGGTTTTCGAGGACGTTTTTTTTGCCGTACCCGGCAGTGATTTCGTTGATTTTAAGCATCAGCAGATTTACGATTTTGGATTTACGATTTACGATTTTTTGCCCCCGGTTGGCCTATTTTTAGAAATATTTATTCAACATTTTTTGTGCCTGCCACGCCTTCCAAACCCACCAAGCAATCGCAACCGGCGTAAAAATGGCCGAAACTGTAAAAAAAACGAACAAACCGGAAAGCAAGGAATTCGATGCCCGCCGCCTGCCGGGATACCAATTTGCATATTTTGCCGCCACCGAAAAAGCAGTCATCAAAGAAATGAAGCCAAAAATGGCGAGCAAAAAATACCAATATTGAAAATTGAAAATCAAGAAAACGAGGGCGTGCGGCAAAAATAAAAGGTCGGCAAACAGCACATTTTTCGCTGTTTTTTGCCAAAAACCGCCCGATTTGGCAAATTGCGATTGCATGATTTCCTTGTTTTCGATGTTTTCAAAAAACGAAATCAGCATCGTGCCGAACAAAAAAGCAAACAGCGGCAACGTCCCGACCCACCACGATCCGGCCAAACCGAGTAGCCAAAAAAAGCAAAAACCGTAACCCGTTTGGCGGATGCCAGATTTCCATTCGAACGCCCAGCCGGGCAGAAAATCGAGGGAAAAATTGGTGGTTTTGTCGTCCGATTTTTTGTCGGGCAGTGGAAAAAATGGGGTCAAAAAAATGCACAAACCCAACAGAATCAAGCCTTTCCAATTTTCGCCAAAAATCAAAACCACCGCAGCCGGAACGGAAACCAAACCATATTCCAGCCAAAAAACCGGGCGCGCGGCCAGCCCGATTTGCTGCAAAAAACGCCCGTCGCGGCGTTGAAAATGCCAAAGGAAAACCGGCACTGCCAGCAAAATGCCCCAAATCGGCAGCGGCTTTTCCATGATTTTGGACAAGAAACTGATGATGACGCCCGCGCAAAGCACTAGGGCGACGAGCAAAATGCCCCAGCCAGCCTGTTGGAGGTTGCGGAAAAAGAGGCGGATTCGAATTTTTTGGAAATGGAGAAGTTGGGCGGTTTTCATGCCTTGTTTTGGATGGACATGCTTTTAAAAGGCATCGGGAATTTTGAATTTTCATAATTTTCAATCAGGGATGAAACCCTCGTCAATTCTTCATCTTCTGCTGTCATCAAGTTTTCAAATCCTTTTTGCAAAAGCGGTTCAATCGCAGCGAGTGCTGCACGGTATTCAGATTCTTTTGAGATGATTGAAATTTTTCCCATGAGCTTTTCAAGCATTGGCGGATTGAATCTTTTTCCACTCGACTACAAGATGTTGGGTCAATTGCAACAACATTTCCGGTGAAATATCGGAAGACACTGGTTTTAAAACTTTGAGCAAGGCATCTTTCAACGGCAATTGTTTGTTCTTTTTGTAAATTTTTTCCAGTTGGTCGCCACAGTCCATTTTCAGTGCAGCCAGATATTTTTTTGGAAAAATGATGCCTTTTCGCGCCTCGAAAAGTGATTCGATGGTTTTTCCGTGCTTCAAAACCAAAGGGCTCAAAGGCATTTGACTTTCGAAATTTATAGTTTGGGCTTCCACTTGCATTTTAAAAATTTTTGTTCAAAGTTAATTGATTTGGCTCAATTACGATTTCAAATTGCTGGTTTCAAAAGGTGCGTAGCACCTCAATATTTGTAGAAAACGGGTGAAAATGTTTCCAATAGGTGCGTAGCCCCGAGATATTTGAATCCAAGTATTGCGGTGCTACGCACCTCTGATGGCTGGTAATCAATACTTTCTACAAATATTGAGGTGCTACGCACCTTTTAAAACCAGCAACTTGAAATCGTTTTTTTAACAATGGTAAGTTTTCCCCCAAAATCACGCCGAATTCCGTGCCGCATTGATAATCCCAAACATCGCCCGCAGCACCAATTTGTGGTAAACTTCCGACTCAAAATTTTCCTCCAACTGCATTTTTTGCAAGGCAAATTGTTGAATTACAATCAACGGCAGCACGATTTCTTCCCGAAGTTGGATGCTTTCGCCCGATGTCGGATTGGTCGCGAGCAAACTTTTTTGACTTGAAATTTTCAAAATTTCGCGGTTGCTGCGCTCAAATTCTTCGTTCAAAATTTTCCAAAAATCGCCAAAATCGGGGTGTTTTTCGAGGTAGCGGGTCACTTCAAAATTGGATTTCGAGAGCGATTGCATTGAATTTTCGAGCAGCGTCCGAAAAAACAGCGACTCGCGGTACAAATTTTTCACTTCTTTTCCGCGCCCCGATTTTTCCAAAGTTTCAATCGCCGCGCCGACGCCGAAATATCCCGGTACATTTTGCTTCATCAAAGCCCACGAACCGACGAACGGAATCGCCCGCAAATCGGCAAATTTGAAGCCGCCCGTTTTGTTCCTCGCCGTCGGGCGGCTGGCGATATTCGTCTCGCCGTACCATTTCAACGGGGTCATTTTTTCCAAATACGGCACGAAATCGGGGTCATTTTTCAAATCCAAATACTTTTGGTAGGCCGCCTCGGCGAGGTCGTCGAGCAGGGATTTTTCCTTTTTTGAAAGTTCGCCGTCGCGGCTTTTGAACAAACTGTTGTCCAAACCAGCGGTAAAAAGTTTTTCAATATTGAATTTCGCGGCAGATTCGGTGCCGTAAGTTGACGAAATCGTCTGGCCTTGAATGGTCACGTGGATTTCCCGGTTTTCAATTTCGGTGCCGAGCGCGGCGTAAAAACTGGCGTTGTTCCCGCCGCCACGACCCGGCGGGCCACCGCGACCGTCGAAAAAAATAACCGAGACGCCAAACTCGCGGCTCACCTTTGTCAAAGCCTCTTTTGCCCGATAAATGCTCCAATTTGAGCGCAAATAACCGCCATCTTTCGAGCCGTCGGAATAGCCGAGCATGATGGTTTGGATTTGTCCACGCTGCCGCAAATGCTCGGCATATTGTGGGATGGTGTACAATTTTCGCATCGATTCGTGAGCTTCGGCGAGGTCATCGATGGTTTCGAAAAGTGGCACGATGTCGAGTGGAACTTCTTGGTTTTCAACGATTTGGCTTGAAAAGCAGAGTTTTGCCAAAGCCAAAACTTCCACGACATTCAATGCTGAACCGCAATTTGAAATGATGTAGCGATGGCAGCCTTGCCGCCCGTTTTGTTTTTGAATTTGCCCGACGGCGCGAAAACTCCGCAACGTTTCTTTGACAAACGGGTCGCTGAAATCATTCTCGTCCACCGGCATTCGGTTGGTCAAAAGGAACTGGATTTTTTGGTCTTCCGACCAAGCGTTGAACTGTTCGAGGGAAAAAATGGGCAGGTTCGCTTCCAGATTTTTCAAAATAATTTGCCACACCTCGCCGTGTTTTCGCGAGTCCTGCCGGATGTCGAGCGAAGCAAAAAAGAACCCGAAAATTCGGACTTTTAAAATAAAAAGGTCGAGTTTGTCGAGAAACAGGCCATTGTGTTCCGAAACCAAAATTTCGCGCGCGGCGAGCAAATCGGCAATCAATTCTTGGCAACTTGAATACGTTTGGGCTTCCGGGTCGTACAATGTGGCGTAGATTTTTTGGTCAATTTTGGTAATCCATTCCTCGACGCCGCGAAAAGTCAGCCGGCGTTTCAAATCCCTCGAATCGCGATAATAACACCGCAAAATGCCCTCGCGGAGTTTCGCGGCCACGTCGAGCGTGGTTTGTGCCAGCACGTTTGGGTTGCCGTCGCGGTCACCGCCGGGCCAAAAACCGAGGCTCAAAAGTTGTGGAAATGGGAAATCGTGCGGCTCGCGTTCGAGGCCTTTTATCAACTCGAAAACACTGTTTCCCAACGAGTTATAAAACACATTTTCCAAAAACCAACCCAAACTGATGGCCTCGTCGAGCGGTGTCGGTTTTTCGCGGTTGACAAAACCGGTCTTGCCCAACTGCATCAAAAACAACTGGATGTCCTCGATTTTCCCGATTTCGATGGCTTTGGAAAGGTCGTTGATGATGCCCAAAACTTTGCCGGGATAAAACTGGGTCGGGTGCGCGGTCAAAACCAATCGAACGGAATAAGTGGAGAGTTTTTCCAACAATTTTTCCCGAAGTTTTGGCGTGTCGAGCCGCGAAAGCAGGTGTTTGACCGAGCCGGGGCCGTCGAGTTGGTGAGTTTGTGGAAACGCGGATTCTTCGATGGCATCGAACAGAACTACTTGACGTTCAGCGTATTGGATAAATTGAAAAAGCACATCGAAGCGTTTTTCGGGCTCCAATTTTTCGTAATAATCGTCCCAAAAACTTTCGATGATTTCGACGGGCGTTTGGCCGGCCTGCAAATTTTCGGCGCAATGCTGGCCAAACAAAGCGAGGTGCGTCCCGGTTGCTTGAATGCCTTGGAACGGCAAATTCAAAAACAGCGAGTTGTAAATTTGGTATTTGAGGGCGACGGAGGAGGAGAAATTCATTTTGTAAATGTGGCGGAAGTGAAAATTACCGCTATTTTTGTGCAAAAATCCGATAAAAAAATGACAGCAAGGGCACATTCCATTCCGAAATCAGCAATCGCTGCCGCGAAACGTTCTCATATTTCGCCCATTGATTTTATTAGTTGGGAATCTTTTCAAAAACGTTACCTCAGCCGTGAAGATGGGTTTACTTATGAATGGACAAATGGAAAAATAGAAAAAACACCCTCGACAATGGACATTTCACAATTTTACATTTGGGTAAATTTGAAAAGGTTTTTCCAAAAACTAACTGCCAATACCTTAAACGAGGGCAATTTGGTTACAGAACCGGACATTTTTTTGACCACTGAAAAACACCGCCGACCGGACATCGCCTATTTTACAGATACCCAATTGCTGAATGGAAAAAAAAGTAAAATCCAGATTCCAGCATTTGTCATCGAAGTTATTTCGCCCAGCGACAATGCCATAAAAGTCAGGAAAAAAGTCAATGAATACCTCGAAGGAGGTGTGCAGGTAATTTGGAACGTCTATCCGGACGATAAAACAATAGATATTTATGAAATTTCGGGCAAAATCACTTCCTGTCGCGGCAACCAAATGTGCAGTGCAGAGGCCGCCATCCCCGGTTTTTTGATTTCGGTGGACGATATTTTGAAAGTACCGGAGGCGTGATTTTTTTGGTTTTTAAAATATTAAAAAAAGGAAACGGACGGGGTGATTTGAAATCGCCCCGTCCGTTTTTCATTTTGCCAAGGAGAACAGTTTCGATAAAAATTTATATAAAAAAGTAGATAAAAAGGTAGATAGTTTTATCATAGTTTTGCGCCACAATCCTTTGAACTGACTGAAAACTATCAATCACTCCCTGTTTTTTTAGGAAAACCAACTTAAAAAGGCAGATTTGAACAACGCTTAATCCCCTCGCTATGACACGAACAATACTTTTCAGGCTCGCTGTCGTGGTTTGTTTTTTAAAAATTACCACGCTTCCAGCCCAAAAAAGCCTTGCCGAACTCCGGTTGCCGCCGTGTTCCGACCCATTGCTCAAAGCCGTTTTGCCGCCGCCAGCCAAATTGACCTGCCTCCAAAACCAAATTTCACTCGAAGCCAAAATCGAAGGCAGGTCGGGTGTTTTTCAGTTTTTTTGGACGCAGCCCGATGGTTTTCAGGTCGCTTCAAAAATTATTTTGGCCGACGAACCGGGCATTTACACCTTTATTATTGTAGATGAAAATTGGGGCTGCACCGTTTCGGCCAGCACACTCGTTTCCGACGCTCGAATTTTTCCAAAACTCGCCGCGCTCGGCGGCACTTTGACTTGCCGCAACCCGCAAACGACGCTGCACCTCGCCGCACTGCCATCCTCGCTTTGTTTTGAATGGTCTGGCCCGAAAAATTTTGCGGAAAATATCGCCTCGCCCACCGTTTCTGAACCCGGAATTTATTCGCTCCTCGCCACCGAACCGCAAAGTGGCTGCTCGGCCACCGCTTCGGTTGAGGTTTTTGAAAATAAAAATTTGCCAGACGTAAAAATTGCCGCGCCGCAAATTTTGACCTGCAACCACCGCGAGATTTGGTTGGACGGCGCGGGCAGCAGCGCGGGCAGCGAATTTGTCAATTTATGGTGGTCGGCCAACGGTTTTTCGACCTCGCCGGAAGACTCGCTCGCCACCCGAGCAAACGTCCCCGACATTTATACTTTATTGATAACCAACAGTTTGAACGGTTGCTCGGCCAGTAAAAACATAGAATTGGCAGGTGCCGACGATTTTCCAAAACCAGATTTGACCCAAAGTTGGGGCAGCATTTTTGAACCCAATTTTGAAAATACAAACTCGTTTTTTGCTGCCGCGCCGCTGCATTTTTCCGATTTTTCAAATGCCGAAAACACCACAGTCAATCGTTCTGAAATTAAATTTATCCAAAAATTAAAGGTGTTCGACCCGCGAGGACTGCCCATTTTTTCGGCTGCCGAATGCCCACCAAATTTGTCGGCGGCGAGTTGGAACGTATTTTTCAAAAAAAACAAACTGCTCGCGGGCACGTATTTTTGGAAAGGTCAGGTGGTTTTGGCCGATGGCCGGACGGTGGTTTTGGATGGGAAAGTGGTGATGAAATGAAGGTTTTTGGGTAAAAACGCTTTATTTTTGTCTTCAAATTTTGTAGAAAAATGGAACAGTTAATTTTAAAACAATACAATTTGTTGCCACGCGACCTCCAAAAAGAGGTCGAGGATTTCATCCAATCGCTTTTTCAAAAAAATATGAATCAGCCGATTGAAAAAAAGGCAAAGCCAGTTCAGAAAATGTACAAACCACGGCGGGCTGGATTTAGCAAAGCAAAATTTGAAATGTCTGCTGATTTCAATGCTCCACTCGATGAAAAAATGGAGCCAGTCCAGAAAATTTACAAGCCACGGATTGCAGGATTTGGTAAAGGAAAAATTACCATGTCCGCGGATTTTAATGCTCCGCTGGAAGATTTTAAAGATTATATGTGATGAACAAAATACTTTTAGATACCCAAGCATTCATTTGGTTTTATGAAAGCAACCCGTTTTTGAGCCAAAAAGCAAGGGCAACCATTGAAAAAACAGAAAATGACTGCTTCGTCAGCATGGCTACTTTTTGGGAAATGTCAATCAAAATGAACCTCGGCAAATTGAATGTCAAAGGTCTTTCTCTCCAAGAATTTATGGACGAGGTGGACGAGCATCGTTTTTTTTCACTCGCAATCTCCCGGCAACACATTTTGGAAAATGAAAAACTGCCACTTCATCACCGCGACCCGTTCGACCGAATTTTGATTTCGCAAGCAATCGTTGAAAATTGGCCAATAATCAGCAGCGATGACGCTTTTGATAATTATCAAATCCAACGAATTTGGTAGTCGAACCGAAAAAAAAGAGCCGTTCCGAGTTTTCGGAACAGCTCTTTTTCATTTTGACTTGCGACAAATGATTTTCAAAATCACCTTTTTTCAAAAATCATTTTCCGAACGACTCGATCTTCCGGCGTTTGAATGGAGTACCAAAGCACCCCGCTCGCGCCGCCCAAATCCTCGTTTTTTACCTCAAAAACATGGTAGCCGCGCTCAAATTGCACCAATTTTTTCATCAAAATCCTGCCATCCGCCGTCGAAACGGTCAGGGCGACGGGCGCAGATTTTGGCAGGAAAAAACCAATTTCAGTGGATTCGTCGAACGGGTTCGGTTGGTTTTGAAAAACTTCCAAACGTGAATTTGTCGCGGTGTTTTCATTTTCAAAATTCCCAAAAACAAGCATCGGTTCTGCCCATTTTTCATCTTTGAAAAATGCCTCGCGGGGCGTGATTTCATCTGAAAAATGCAGGATTTGCGAAAGCCGCCCGCTGCGTAAAGTTTTGAAAATCAATGAAAAAGACGGCGCAGCGGTTTTTCCAAACCAACTCACCGTGATTTGCCCCGACCGATTTTTTTGGATGCCAAAATTGGAAAAATCCATGCCCGAGCCGGGTCGCAGTTCTTCCATTTTCAAAATTTCTGGGTCAAAATTTAAGGTCATTTGAAAACCGCCGGGCTGCTGTCCGGGGCGGATTTGGATGGGCACGAGGAGCATTTCACTTTTCAAAAAAGAGGCATCGGCAGTTTCAAAAAACATCGGCGGCAGTTGGCTGCGGTCATCGGTAGCGGTGAAATTGGTCGTTGCGTTTCCGTTGATGTCGCCCGTTTTGATGGCCAAAAAATCAGCATTTCCAGCCGCAATCATCGCGCTGTCGAGGGTGATTTTTTCTGGAAAAACGGTTTGAAATGGGTTCAACGGGTTCGGAAAAACGAAATATTTGGGCACAAAACGCCACGAAGTGTTGGCCGGAAAAACAGAATTGATGCCCAAAATCACTTTTCGGAGTTCAACAATGTCGTTCGTCGTGACCGAATTTGACTTATTAATGTCGGCAGCGATGAATTTTGAAGGCTCGTCAAAAGTCGTGACCCCCAAAATGTGCCGCGAAATCAGCAGCAAATCGTAGGTCGTGATGCCGTTCAAAATACCGATGTTTTTGCTCGGCGTCACGTGGATTCCGAGGCCGCCCGGCAAGTCCAAAATTTGAAAATGCCCGGTCGTGTCAGTCACCGCCGTGCCGAAAATATTTGCCGAAAGGCTGTCTCCAAAATCAACTTGCACCAGCCCCAAACCTTTCAAAGCATTGTTTGAAATGCTGCCCGAAACGGTCGCGGTGGTCACATTGCAAAAATTGGACGGGTCGGTGATGGTCACGATGGTTTGGCAAAAAGAGGTATTTCCGGCGAGGTCTCGCACAGAAAGTTCCAAAGTTTTGGCTGGGCTGACCAAATCGGCACAATTGAAAAGCAATGAACTGGTAAATGGCTGACCAGAATTTTTTATTCGCGTCCCAAAAATCAGTTGCCCGGCGGTCGTGCAATTGTCCGTCGAACCGTTGTTGAGTTCGTTGGCTGCGACCGTGACCGACACCACATTTCCAACTTTTTGAAGTTGTTTTGAAAAGGCAGTTTTGCAAAATGCGTCCGGTTTTTTGCAATCCCGAACGATGTAGGTTTTTGCACAACTCACATTATTTCCACATTGGTCGGTCAAACTCCAAGTCAAAGTGTGCCTGCCCTGCGGCAGATTCCCGCCCGGCGATTGGATGGTCGCCACTTTTTGCCCGCCACCCAAAATGGTCGTCAAACCCCATCCGGCGGGCGGCAGGGCACTCGTGATAATTAAATCGGGCGTGCCATTTATATCATAATCGAGTGAAAACACAAAACTCACGCTCACGTTTGGCCCCGCGCAGCCATCTTTTGTCGTAATGGACAATGTCGCGGGCGTTTCGCAGAGGTCGCCAAAAATGCCGCCGACATTGAAAAGTGCCGGGTTGTTGTCGGTCAAATCGCAAAGCGTATCCACGCCGACGGGGTTGCAACCTGCCAAAATTTCGGGCGGCATGTTGTCCGTCACGTTGATTTCTTGGGTAAATCGGTAGGCATTAAAAACGGTGTTGTAATTCGGATTGCCCGGCAAAATCGTCGGGCCGACCGCGCCCGCCGGGTTCAAAATTTGGATAAAATCGGCGGTCGGCGGCAGGCTCGAAACGCAGGTATCGAAAATTTGCCACTGCCGGAAAATTTTAAAACAGACACCGCCGCCGCCCGAATTGGCTGGGATGCTGTCTTTAAAAATAGTTTTAAATTTCGTGCAACCCGTGTTATTTGAAACCACTGGCGGTGTCGGCACGGCATTTTGGCAGCCGACCTGGTTCTGGTCGTCCGGAAATTTTATCGAATAACTTGGCGGTGCGTACAAAACCGTGACCGTTTGGCTGCACACCGAAGTGTTTGAATTGCAGTCAGTTACGGTAAAAATGCGGGTATTCACGCCGCCGCAAAACATGGTCGGTGTCTGCCATTTTGAAGTGAAAGTTGGCGTGCAACAATTGTCTGGCGTGACCGGCGAAATCGCTGGCGGTGCGCTCGGATTGAACGCCGAACAATTCAACGTGACGTTTGGCGGCGGGGTGCAGGCAGGCGGCGAAACGTCTTGCACCGTGATATTTGTTTGGCAAGAATTCATGATTTGTTGGCCGTTTGGCAGCGTCGACACCGTGCCGTCGGGGTTTAGTTGATAGACCCGAATCATGATTGGGATGGGCGTTCCAGCCTCGCAACAGTAAAATTTCACGGAAGTGCTTTCGTCGGTCGCCCGTTTGAACTCGCTGACTGCGTCGGGAATATTGTCGTTGCAGGGGTCTTGGCCATTGATTTTGTTCAAATCATTGATGCACGGTTTGACCGGCAAAATCCGTTGGCCGGTAATTTTGATGGGCGAACAATCGTCCACGCTGCCCGATGCCAGAGATTGGGCAAGGATATTCGCCACATCGCCATTGTAACAATCGTTCGGGTCGTCGGTCGACAGCGCGAGGTTCCAGGACGTCGGGCAAAGTGCCGCCGGGGTGGTCAAATCACGCACCCGAACCTTAAAAGTGCAGGTCGAAGTGTTTCCACAATCGTCAAAAGCGGTAAAAAGCAGGGTCGAAAAACCAGATGGCAACAAAAAAGTAGTATCGTTAAAACGCGCCACCGTGTCGTTCGGAAATGAAATGGGGAAACTGAGATTTACCAATTTCGCCAATTTCGTGAACGAGCCGATTTTGAGTTCCACCTTTTTGATGCGCGAGCAATTGTCCCAAAGCCGGATGTCCGGAATTTTAAAACTGCCGAAACATTGGTTTTGGTTGCTCGAAATCAAAGTGTCTTTCGGGCAAGCCGGGAAGGTCGCGCCAACCATGTCCATGACCACAATGGTTTGCGTTTTTTGGACGGTTTGGTTGGTGCAAAAATTGGTGGCCGTCCAAAGTCGGATGATTTTGTAACTGCTGCCGCCGGGGCAAATATTGAGGCGCGTGTCCACGAAACTGAACCCGATTCCGCAGGCCTGCGAGGCCGGGTTTCCGCCCAAAGTGGGCGTCCCGGCGATGGCAGGGGTTGGAAAATTGCCAAAAGTGCAGGGCAAAGTCGTGTCTTTTGGAAAAATGACCGAGGCCAAATTTCCCGCTTTTCGGGTGATGGTTTGTTCACAAAACGAGGTGTTGCCGTAGCCGTCGGTGGCCACCCAAGTCCTGAAAATTTTCGAGCCGTTGCAGCCCAAAGTTTGCAAAGAATCTGAAAAAGAGAGGTTAAAAATGCCACAACCTTCAATCACTTTTGGCTTGCCGATCAGACCCAAAAGCAGTGAATCCGCGTTTTGATAACACTCCAAAATCGTGTCTTGGCACAAAACAATCGGCGGCACTTTGTCTTCGACCAAAATATTTCCCCAGCAAGTTTGGCCGGTCGGCGGGTAAAAAACGCGGTACGGGTACGTTTGGCCAACATCCGAACTATCCAAATTATTGGTTGTCCAATTGCCAAAACGGTAAATGGATACATCGTAATATTTGTAACAGCCGTAATTATTTCCCGAAAGCAATGCGTCCGCGCCGAGCTCTAATTTGCAAGTTGCGTCGAGCGAAACATTCAATTGACCCAAACAAATCAAGGCTTGCTGGGTCAAATATGGATTGACCGTAATTTTGAAAAAACAAGAATCCGAGTTGCCCGAGGCATCTGAAACAATCAAAACTTGATCGGTGACGCCGGGCGGAAATGGTTTCGAAAAATTGCCATTTTTAATCGACACCGGCCAGCCGGAAAAGGTGGGGTCGGTGCAGTTGTCATTTGCCGCTGGCAGCGAAAAATTGGGCAAAGTCGCACACGTCAAAGCACCCAACGTGAAAACGGTGTCCACCAAATTTGAGCAATCCACGGTCGGTTTGATGGTGTCGAGGGCGACCATTTTTCCGGTGCAGGTTTTGTCGGTGGCCGGGTTTCGAAGTTGATAGGTGTAAAATTTTCCGGCATCGTCGGCATCCAAATCAGGAATGACAAAACCGCCAGTCGCTGTTTTTTTAATTTTTACCTCAAATTTTGAGAGACAGCCAAAATTATTGCCGAGCAAAATCTCGCCGGCAGTCAAAGTTTTTTCGCAAGTGTTGTCAAAAAACATTTTCACCGTGTCGCGGCACGACAAAACGGGGGTCGGAAAATCATTGACCGTAAAAGTGAAAGAGCATTGTGAAGTATTGCCACTCACATCTTTTGCCCGCCAAATTATCACCGTGCTTCCGATTTGAAATTTACTGCCCGACACCAAACCGGTGATCAAAAACGGCGCGGCGGGGTTCAAACCACAAGCATCGACGGCCTGCGGCGTGTTGTAAAAAAGCGTGGTGTCGCAGCGGTTCGGCTTCAAATTGACATTCAAAAATGGGGGACAATAAGAAAAATAAGGCGGGTCAACATCCACAATAACAATGCTTTGTGGCGTATTTCCATAATAATTGCCACCGTCGAAAAACGCCCACGTGACAACCGTCGTGCCAATCCCGATCGCCGGCAGAGAGATAGTGGTATCGCCAAGCGGCACGTCCACAAAATTTGTATTTGGAAGTTTCCATCCGATTTTGCAATCGGAATTGTTGGCTTTTGGCACCGGAATTTTTTGGCCAACCGATAAACAGTTGCCAGGCAAAGCCGAAAAAGTGAGGATGGGTAAATTCGCGGACGTAAAACTGCACTGTCCAGACGAAGAAGACGAGGCGGCCAACCACAAAATCAAGATCCCAAAACGCAAAAAAATCGCGCCGAAACGGCGAACATTCGGGTAAAAACAATCCATGAGAGATAACTTGTGTAAATTTTGGAAAAACGAAGGATTAGAAAAAGAAGCACAACATTTTAAAAACGTGCTAAAATAGGAAAGCAAAGGTCTGAAAAAAACGGAGATTTTTTGGGCGAGAATTGAGAAATAGCTTAGTCAAAAACCCGACCAATTACTATTTAAAATTTAGCGGTTGATTTCGATTTTGTTTCTCCGGTTTTGAAAAACAAAAAAAGCATCCCGGTTGCGCGAGATGCTTTTTTGAAAAGAAAAACTTACAGATGCCGACCACTTTTTCAACCTCAATTTTTTGATTTTCCGTGCTTTTTCCACTTCAATTTCTGGACGCGCCAATCAAAAATCCCAATTTTCAAACCCGCCCCGACCGAAAAACCGGTCAAAGCATCCGCCGAAACGAGTGCATCCGTGCCGGAAGTTTTCGATGCAAAACGGTAATTTGCGGAAGCAAAAAACTTGGCGTGCCGGATCAAATTAGCCTCCAAATTCAGCCCCGGCTGCGCCACGAAATAGGTATTTCCACCAAATCGCCGACCATTTTGGCCGTGCCCGTGGCCACCAAAATCAAAATCATTGTCATTTGAAATTGAATCCACGCGGGCCATGCCACCGCCAGCCAGCAACGAAATCCCAAAATGCACGGCAGAATTTGGGCGAAAAGTGCGCTCCATTTTCAGACCGCCAAAACCGGCGCGAACTTGCAGCGGAGAGACATCGGCAGGCGAAAAATTGTTGGTCACGAGATGCTGCCCGGCCAAACCGATGGCAAATTTTTTATTAAAAATCAACATCGCCGAGCCGCCAGAAAACGCCGCAAATTCGGAATACGATTGGCCGTACTGAAATTCGGGCGCGAAATAAAAACCGAGGTACCGCACCGAATCGCGGTGAAAAATGGTGCGCATCGTGTCGTTTTGGGCGGTTGCCGAACCAAAAGCGGCAGCAAAAAGCAGTGCCGCGAAAAGCAATTTTTTGAAATTCATTTTTGAAAAGATTTATTTGTGAAAATTGGAGGTCGAAATTTATTTCGACC
>JANNMS010000340.1:0-37093 GCA_031398055.1 Saprospirales bacterium
ATTTATGGGTCTTTTTATTTTTTGCGCACCATTGTTTTGAAAATTAATTGACCCACTCCATTATTTACTCACCAGCAAATAATCGCCATGCTACCCATTAAAAAAGAACTTTTGACCAATAAAACCAACCGCCCGTACCTCCGCGACCAAGTGAAATATTCAATCCGGGAATTGAAAGGCATCGTCGCGCACTGGACTGCGAACACAAAAGCAGGTGCCGATGCACACGCGAATCGCAACTATTTCAACGGTTCGGCGATGTACGCTTCCGCCCATTATTGTGTGGACGATGGCGAGATCATTCAGTGCATCCCGGACAATGAAGTTGGCTACCACGTCGGGGCAAATAATTACCGTCCGGACGGTGAAAAAATCATGGGCAAGTCAGGTTTGTCGCCCAATTATTTTCTCGTCGGTTTTGAAATGTGCGTCAATTCTGATGGAAATTGGGAAAAAACTTACAAAAACTCCGTCAAATTGGCGGCGCACCTGCTTTTGAAATACCAATTTTCACTCGACGATTTATATCGCCACCACGACATCACGGGGAAAGATTGCCCAAAAATGATGCTCACCGCTGCGTCGTGGGGACAGTTCAAAAAAGACATTGAAAAAGAAATGGCCAACGATTTGGGCTGGCCAATCAAATCGGCAAAAGTGGTGGATGCCGATACTTTAAACATTCGTTCGGGCGCGGGCGCTGCGTTTTCGTTGTTGGGAAAACTGAACAAAGGCGACGCGGTCGAAATTTTTGAGGAAAAATCGGGCTGGTCGAGCATCGGAAAAGGTCGCTGGGTGAGTTCAAAATATTTAAGAATAACCAGCACGACCCAATTCGGAATCATCAATGACCCGACCGGGGCAAATGTTCGGAGCGGCGCGGGCGGCAATTTTGCCATCGTCGATGCCCTGCCGGTCGGGGTGATGGTTGCGATTTTGGAAACAAACGACCGTTGGTTGCGGGTCGGTTCGGAGATGTGGGTTTCGGCGTCGTTGGTCAATATTTTGGAAACACAAAGTGGAAAAGTGGTCGGGACGGATAGTTTGAATGCTCGGTCGGGCGCGGGGACGAATTTTCCGATCGTCAAAAAATTATTGAAAGATGAAGAGGTGACGGTTTTTGAAACTTCCGGAAGTTGGCTGCAGGTGGGAAAAAACCAGTGGGTTTTTAAATCATTTATTCAATTGGACTGACGGTTTTTTGAAAAAAATTTCTTTCTAAAATCACTCAAAACCTTGGTTTTTAGGCAGTTGAAATTTTTTCAAAAAAAAATTTAAGAAAAAATTAAAGGTCAGGTAACGATTTATCGGATGGAAAAATAATTGCATAGCCCTCCGTAAAATTTTTTCATCACCACTTAATTTTTACAAATGAAAATGTCTTTTTGGTGTTCACTCAAATCGTTTTTGACACTCGCAATTTTTGCATGTTGTCTTCCCCTGACCCTTTCCGCACAGGATGAAATTGAAAAATCAGAGAACCTTACACGTGCCAACCTCGAAAAAACGTATGCCGACCGAGCAAAAACTTTGAAACCCGCACAAGCCAGCCGACTCCAATCCATCCAAAAAGAGGTGGAGAAAATTCAAGGCGCATCTTTTAAAGTTGCTGCAACCGAAGCACTTGACCGCACGCCAGCCGAACTTTTGGGCGTAAAATCAGCCACCCCGATGTCATCCACTGAATTGGCAGACAATGAAAAAGCACACAAAGCAGCTGTCCAATCTGCCGAATCGGAAGCTAAAAACAAAAGGGTTTCCGGGCAAACCAATCCTTTGGAATCCGGTGGCGTTGGTGCTCCAATCAGTTTCAACTATCCCGGAACGTCCGTAAAAAACCAAGGTGGTTGCGGTAGTTGTTGGGCATTTGCGGCTGCTGCTGCGTGGGAACATTCCTACAAAAAATTCTACGGCACTACGCTAAATATGTCGGAACAATCTCTATTGGCTTGCGGAAAAACCTGCGGCGGTACCGATGCTGGTAGCTGCAACGGTGGTTGGTCTGATCGGGCACTGGATCATATTAAATGCCGTTTGGCTTCGACCGAGGCCGCTTATCCTTACAATATTGCCCAAGCCAACACTTGCCTTGTCAAACCAAAACCATATGCTGCTTATTCTTGGGGCGCACTTTACTCGCCTTCAGCTGCAACTTTGAAATCTTATATTCAAACTTATGGCAGCGTGGTGACCTACATGCGGGCAGGCCTGAACAGCTTTTATGCTTACGGCGGAGGCATTTACAATGGTTATCCGAACACGAATTGCAATGATATTGACCATGCTGTGGTCATCACGGGCTGGAACGATACCGGTGGTTACTGGATTATCAAAAATTCATGGGGCACAAGTTGGGGCATCAGTGGCCGGGCATATATCAAATATGGACATTGCAATATCGGCTGCTGGAACTACTATGTTTATCCGAAACCATAATTGATTGCTTTTTTAACCTCAAAAAAAATCACCACGTCCCGTCCCAGTTTTGTGGGACGGGACGTTTTTTACAAATTATTTTTCGAAAAAAAACGATGCAAAGAATTGATTTTCAGACGGTTGAAATTTTTTCGAAAAATATTTTGAAAAATATTTAAAGATCATGGTAACAATTTAATGACTCGAAAAACTATGCAGTACTCTCCGATTAAAATATTTCATCACCACTTTAATTTTTATCACAAATGAAAATGACTTTCTTGTCATCACTCAAATCAATCTTGACAATAGCAATTTTTGCACTTTGTCTCCCATTCGTTGTTTCCGCACAGGACGAAATTGAAAAATCAGAAAATCTTACCCGCGCCAACCTCGACAAAACTTATGCAGATCGTGTTAAAAGTTTAAAACCAGCACAGGCCACCCGACTCCAAAGTATCCAAAAAGAGGTTGAAAAAATCCAAGGCGCATCTTTTAAAGTTTCTGCCACCGAAGCACTCGACCGCACTCCAGCCGAACTTTTGGGCGTGAAAGAAGCGACCAAAATGTCTGCCGCCGAATTGGATGCCAATGACAAAGAATTTAAGGCTGCCGTCCAAGCCGCAGAGCCTGAGGTCAAAGCAAAAAGAGTTGCTGGGGCAACCAATCCAATCGAACAAGGTGGCGTTGGCGCACCTGTCAGCTTTAACTTTCCAGGATCTCCGGTAAAAAACCAAGGTGGTTGCGGTAGTTGCTGGGCATTTGCCGCCGCCGCTGCGTGGGAAGCTTCTTACAAAAAATTCTACGGTACTGTCAAAAACATGTCGGAACAAGAACTGCTTGCTTGCGGCAAAACTTGCGGTGGCACGGATGCCGGAAGTTGCAACGGCGGTTGGTCTGACCGTGCACTTGACCACATCAAATGCAGAAGCACTCCAACCGAAGCAGTTTATCCGTACAACATTGCCAACGGCAACTCTTGCGTTGCAAAAGCAAAAGTTTATGGTGCCTATTCTTGGGGCGCACTTTATTCGCCTTCTGCCGCCACTTTGAAAACGCAAATTCAAGCCTACGGAAGCGTGGTGACTTACATGCGTGCAGGTTTGAACAGTTTTTATGCTTATTCCGGCGGCGTTTACAATGGTTATCCAAACACTTCGGTTGGCGATATCGATCATGCAGTGATTATCACGGGATGGAACGACGTGGGCGGCTACTGGATTATCAAAAATTCTTGGGGCACAGGTTGGGGTATCAACGGCCGGGCTTACATCAAATACGGCCACTGCAACATCGGCGGGTACAACTACTACGTTTATCCGAAGCCATAATCTCCCAAATATTTTCCCTTCATAAAACCTACTTTGTCCCGTTCCACTTTTTTGTGGGGCGGGACAATTTTTTTTGCGGTTGTTAATACATTTTCGTTGTAATTTTATGAAAAAATTAGCCCCAACGCATCCAACCCAAAGATTTCGTTGTTTTACATCAAAACCTGCCTCTCCATAATTTCAAAAAACCATCCATCCATTTTTTTACCAAACTCAACTTTTTACAAATGAAAATCATCCTTTTTTTGTGCATCGCAATGAATTTAATTGCTTGCGCCGACACCCCAAAAGCAGAAACCGCAACAAATGCAAACACCGTCCAATCTCCAAAAATTGAAAACCCTGCCGTTTTGGAAGTCGTGGTCGAAGGTTGCAAAGAATCCGTCAGCCTCACTTCCGGACAGGTTTTGAAATTGAAACTTCCAGCCACCGCAGGCACCGGTTATTCATGGTCAGTGGCGAAAAGCCCTGAATTTATGGGCATCACCAACGCCGATGCCATGACTTTTGAACCGATGGAAAAACCAGAGGAAGGAAAAGTTGGCTACGCAACTTGGCAAGTTTTGGAATTCAAAACGACAGCCGCCGGGGAAGGAATGCTCGAACTGAATTACGTCCGGCCATTCGAACCGACCAAAATTGAACAAACTTGTAAAATAAAAGTCATGGTAAAATAAGCCTTGTTTTTTATTTTTTAAACAAAAAAGCCATCCCGAAAATCGGGATGGCTTTTTTTGTTTTGGAGGTCGGAATTTATTCCGACCCAAAAAAGGCGAAATAAATTTCGCCCTCCAATCAAACGCCAAACTGCCGCAAATGATGGTCAACATGTTTCCACTGCAAAATCTGCCATTCCTCAGCATTCATTTTTCCAAAAAAAGGATGTGCGATTTCGGCTATTTTTTCTTTGTCCACTTCGGCAAAACGCGCCATGATTTTCAAAAACGCCGCATTTTCTGTTTCAAAATCTGGCTGGTTTTTGATGATAAAATTAGGGTCGGTCGGCATGCTTTGCCCAAAATCCTCGGGTTTCGACAAGTTTTTCTTGGCCAATTTTCCGAACAAAAAACCCATCAATCCACGTTTCAATTTCAGTTCGCCCAAAGCAACTTTCAACGGTTGCTGGCAGTGGGCAAGCATTTGATTGACGGTCATTTTTCCCCAAATTGCTTTTGAATCTGCCCGCAAGTTTTCGAGGCGAGCGGCAAATTCTTGGTATTCTTTTTTTGTAAATTGCATGAATCTTAAATTTTAGTCGAGTAATTTTGAAGGCAAAAGTCCAAAAATTTTAATTCCAATTTTATGAAATTCTTTTTACCACAATTTTTTCTCCTCATTTTTTGCAATCAAAAAATTGCGGCGCAGCCCTGTGCAACGGGCAATGCCAAAACTGAAATCTATGCAAACAACATCCGCGCGACGATAAACCAGGGCGGCAAATTTTTTTCCAACGGGAATTCGCCCGGTTTTTTTCCCACAACCAAATCCGGCGCAAACAATATCGGGACCGTTTTTTCGGCAGGTCTGTGGCTCGGCGGAGTTGACTTGGGCGGAAACCTGAAAATTTCGGCAACCACTTACAAAGCAGGTTTTTTTGCCGGAAACTTGGATTTTCAAGGCACAACCAATGCCAGCAATTGCTCAAATTGGAACAAAATATTTACAGCAAAAAGCGACCAAATCGCTGGTTTTTTATCCGCACTTCAACTTGGCCCGCAACCGGTGGCCACCGATTTTCCCGAAATTTTTGGTTGGCCGGGAACCGGCAACCCCCATTTTTCGGCACTGGCCGGTTTTGATTTGCCTGCAAACAATTCGCTGGCCCCGTTTTTTGACAAAAATGGCGATGCGAAATACGATCCGCTCGACGGGGATTTTCCGGTTGTCCAATTGAAAGGCAAAAAACCGTTCGTGCCTGCCGAAATCGCGTGGTGCGTTTTTAACGACGACGGTGCGGGCGCGAAATCGCCGATTGATGCCCTGCCCACAAAATCGGAGGTGCAAATGACGGTGTGGGCCTTCAATTGCGACGACCAAAAAGTGCTGCAAAACTCGGTTTTCGTTTCCCACAAAATCATCAACCGTGCTGCCGTGCCCTTGGATTCGGTGTCGGTCGGGATTTGGATGGACTATGATTTGGGATGCGGCGGGGATGATCTTATCGGTTGTAATCCTTCCAAAAACTTTGTTTTTGCTTACAATCAAGACATTACCGATGGCGATTCATCCGATAAATGCGCCGGTGGTGTCCCAACTTTTGGGAAAAGGCCGCCCACCCAGACCACCATTTTTTTGGACAAAAACCTGGATAAATTTGTTTCTTTTGGCAACCGCGATTTTCAGGACAGCCCGGTGGCGATGCTCGACCCACTCGAACCAGCCCATTTTTTCCACTTTTTGAACGGCCGTTGGAACAGCGGCAAACTGCTGACTTTTGGTGGGGTCGGATATTCGCTGGACTCTTCGGCAATCCCAACAACTCATCTTTTCCCCGACGATCCGGCCGACCCAAACGCGTGGTCTTTGTGTGCAATTCATGCTCCATTTTGCGACCGGCGAAACATGGCCTCGGATTTTGTGGGAAAATTGCGGCCCGGCGAGGACCATGAACTGAACACCGCGTGGGCCACGCATTTTCAGGAAACTGATTATTTGGGCTGCGACCTCGGCAACACGATAGCCGAAGTGGACATCATCCAGTCCGCTTTTGATGAAAATTTCGCAAAAATGTGCTCGGAAGTCCCGGTTTCTGACAAAAACCGTCCTGATTTTGAAAACAAAATCTCCCTGCTGCCCAACCCGGCCAGCCAATCATTTCAAATTTTTTCCAACGGAATTTCAATTTTGGAAACCCGCATTTTCGGGCTGGACGGACGGTTGGTTTTGGAAGATTTGAAACCGATTTTCGGGAAAAAAGAAGTGCCCGTTTTGGCTTGGCCGAGTGGCATTTACATCATTCAGATTGCGACTGAACAGGGTGTTTTTTCTAAAAAATTGATTGTGAATCGCTAAAATTATTTAGGCGGTGACTCAAAGTCACCGCCTAAATTTATCGGCCAAAATCACTCCACCACAACCCGCCCATTCGCCATAAACACTTCATTTTCAACCCGGTAAAAATAAACTCCGGCTGGCAGGTTGTTCAAATTGACGGCAGTTTCGCCCACAAATTTTTCCAAACGAACCGCCCGGCCTTTTTCATCGAACAATTTGAAACGAGCCTCGCCTTCCAAATTTGTCCTAATTTTCAACACACCGTTCGACGAAACTGGGTTCGGGGAAATTTCAACTTCAAATTGATTTGAAATTTCAACCGCCGTTTCATTTTTCCTTTCCGAAATTTCAAAATTTGGTGGCACTGCGCCCGGCGGTTTCGTGATGATAAATTGACTGCCGAAACTCGTCAAATTATTTCCAGTTGAAAAAGTCACCGCACCGTTCGTGCCCACCGTCCGCAGGTCGCCGATGTCCTGCAAATTCCAAGTTGCGCCCTCGCCGTTGGCCGTCCGGCGGAAAAGTTTGTACTGATTTGCGGTGGTGTTCGCCGGGACGTTTCCGATTTTTTGAAAAACAATTTTTGTCAAATTCGTAAAATTCTGGTTCGTCCCGTAATTTCTGACCACCCAATAACCCGTAGAAATCGGGTCGGTATTTGGATTTTGGTCGGGCGCGAGATTGATTCTGGTGGCCACAACTTCGCCTGCCGGAAATGTCCCGGTCGTTGGCCAATAGGCAATGACGTTGACCAGCGAACCAAAATTTTTCGTCCCGCCCGTCGCAATCGTCAATCGTTTTGCCTTGCCGGGGCCGATGGCGACCGTCGAATTTATCCGAGAAGCCGCGCCAGAAAGTGATGCGTGCAAAGTTGCAGCCCTGTCAAAAACGGTATTCCCCGATGGTTCGTTGAACTGAAAATAAGCCAACATTTTTGTTTCGGCAGTCGGGATTTTCCGCAAATTCATCTTTTCCCGAACCTCAATTTGCGTCAAAGATTTATTGAAAATACAAACTTCGTCCAAGTCGCCTTTGACAAAACGGCCGCCCCAATCTTTGTAACTGCCTAATTGTGAGTTACTTGTAAAATTTACTTTTGTCAAAGTGAGGCCAGAATGTTGCGCCGGAACTCCATTTAAATAAATCGTCACCGAAGTTGGCGCAACAACCAGCGCAACGTGCGACCATTGTCCACTCGGAACTT
This sequence comes from Saprospirales bacterium, assembly GCA_031398055.1. Lineage (GTDB taxonomy): Bacteria > Bacteroidota > Bacteroidia > Chitinophagales > Saprospiraceae > M3007. The sequence continues at coordinate 7,945 of JANNMS010000340.1, forward strand.
CCAATCCTGAATCCCACCACCACGCGCCACCCGGCCAATGATAACCAAGATGATTATTTCCCGGTTGAAAATGCAAACCTGCCGACACGCCATCGTGCATAAAAATGGAAGCATAATCTGGTTGGATGCCATCCGGTTTTACCCATGCCGAAACTGAAAAAGTATTGGTATTTACATTCAAAGGTGGGATGACCACGCTACTTTCTGCACTGTTTCCACCCAAACGAACGGCTTTTCCGGGAATACTGTCGGCGGCACATTCCGAACCGACGGTCAAATTCAAAGTATCGTAAGTCGTTGTGCCAGAATAAGTTAAAGCCATGATGGCTTGATAATTTCCAGAAGCAGGAAAAAACGCGCGCGGGTTTCGAGTAGTCGAATCACTTTTCCAAACCGCGCCCGGAAATTGCCAAAACCACGTCGCGCCCGTGTGATTTACATTTGAATAATCATCAAAATAGAAGGTATCGCGCTGGCAACCGGAGTACAATTTATTGGCCATCGCGTTTGCTTTTGGAACAGAAGTTTCAAAAAGCGGAGATTCCCAAACCCCAAAACTCCAACACCCATTTCTAATTTTTCCGGTTTTGTAAAATGGTTTCAAGCGATTTGTTTCCGCTGAAAGCGGCAAACCATCGGAGAATGGTTGCCAATCTGAGTGCGTATTATTTCTGTAAAAAACACCGCCGTTCGTTCCAATATAGACTCCGCCATTCGTACCATACTGAGCCATAATGTTTTGCACGGTTTTTCCATCCAAAATGGCAGTTGTCAGGTTTGTCCAAGTCGAACCGCCGTTTGTTGTTTTGTAAACTTTTTTTCCATTCGAACCGTAAGTCACCGAAGCCCACAAAATATTTGGGTCGGAGTCCGAAAGCGCCAATTTGATGCGGTCATTGTTATTTGGCAAGGGTAGGGCAGTGCAAAGTGTAAAAGTCGTTCCGCCATTTGTGGATTTATAAATCATATCGTCCGTGCCATTCCACTGCGAAACGTACATGATTTGCGGGTTCGAACGACTGATTTCAATTTCAAAAACTTCTTTGTCCGCAGCACCCGGAAAAGTATAAACCACCGAAAAAGTACTTCCACCATCCAATGATTTCCACAATTTATTTTCTTTTCCCAAAAAAACAATGCTCCAACAATTGGGATGCCAAACCATTTCCGAGTTTTGATAATATGCGTAACTCTCGTTCGGCCAATCACTTACCGAAAAATAAGTAGGTGTCCCGGTCAATGTCGCAGGGATTTTATAACCACCAATATCTGAATGGTATGTTTTTCGACCTGGCCCAGGATTTACATAACCCGTCGCGGCTTCTGCTCCACCGAGAGCCAAAAAACTTCCGGCAGGATAACCAGAATAATAAGCCATATTTCCATTGTGGTACCGACCACCAACCATAATATCATCGTTCCAACCAGAATCAAAACCCCACAAATCCGCGCCAGAAATACCATTGTTTCGAGATTGGGTAGTCGTTCCAGCATTTGATGAATAATCCAAACCACCATCCGAAGCAATCCACAAATCCGAACCAACCCACGAAATCTGTTGCACATCCGGATGCCGATAACCCGTTTGATTGCCCACATATCCACCAAAAGCCGTCCAAGTTTGACCACCATTTATACTTTTCCACCACGAACATCCACCGGCAATCAGTTCATTTTCATTTGCCGGATTTACCGTAATTCCAGAATCATAAAAACCTTGATAAAACCAATCCACACCATCCGCATCCATCAAATTGACGTGATTTGGAATAGAATATGGCGTTCCAATTGCATTCGAAGGATGTGTATTTGCCCAATTTGTTCCGCCATCCGAAGACACAAACACGCCCACATATCCACCCAAATTACCATTGTCGCCCATTAAATAAACGTACAATTTCGAAACATTCGAAGGACAAGTTGCAATCAAAGCACCTGAAATATCTTCCGCACCAGCAGTTGCATACCAACCATTTCCAACAACAGACCAAGTTGCACCACTGTCCGTACTGCGGACAAATTGAGAAGACGCACCATTTTTCCGAACGGCATAAAACGTCGCGCCATCACCGATTTTTTGTTTGATTGTCCAAGTCCGATTGGAAAAAAGCAAAGTCCATGTCGTACCACCATTTGTCGAACGATAAAAACCACCATCACACGCAGCCATCACAATCAATGGATTGGAAGTTGAAACCGCAAAATCATTTACCCACAAACCATTCAATGAAAAAGCAGTCGTCCAATTCGTGCCGCCGTCAATTGTTTTTACAATTTTCCCACTTGTTCCAGCCCAAACTGTATTTGGGTCGTTTGGATGGATTTCCACCGCACCGAACGCACCGTGCGTCATATTTTTTGTCAAAAGTGTCCAGTTCAAACCTTTATCCGTTGTTTTCCAAAGACCACCGGACTCTCCGCCAGCATACAAAATCGAATTGTTCGACGGCGCGATATCAAAACTATATATATTGGTGTGGCGGGAAATCGGAGTTTGCAAACCATCATCGTGCAAATGTTTTTTTGGCCCAGCGAATGTCCAACTGCCTGCTAAAACACCCCGTTTTGCAGCATCCGCATCATTGTTCCTTTCATTCAATAATTGATTTTCAAAAGATTGCTGCGCTTCGACACTCGGAATGTTCAAAAAACCATCGCCATCGGTAAATGGCCGTGCCCATTGCATCCAACGTTTGAAAAACTGGGTGTAACTGTTTTTTTCATAAGGTTTGTCCTTGAAATATTCGCGGTAAGCATGTTGGATTTCAAAGACATTTGGGTGGTCGGAGTCCATCATTTTTACCCAAACTGGCGCATCGGACAGTTTATCCGTAAAATAAGGACGGTTTTGGGCAGAAATATTTTGGCAAAGCCAAAATGTGGCAAGCAGAATGAAGGCGAATTTTTTCATCTAAAATTAAAAATTTGAAAATTGGATAGGCGCAAGGGTGGGTATTCATCTAGGCATGCACGCGCGGTTCATTAAATGTGCATTTTTATCAAACCATTGCGGTTTGATGGGGCGAAAATAATCAAAAAAATATGGTGGGGAAGGGTTGTTGTTCTGTATTGCTGGGTGATGTTGATAATACGATTACTAAACTTTTAAAGTTTAGTAATCGTATTTTTTACTTGGTGCGAACGGGCATTATAATTATGGTTTTTCTACAAAAAACTGCCCCGTTATCTGCTGTCCTTCAACAGTCGTACGAACAACATATTTGCCGTTTAGATATCCATTCAAGTTTACAATTGCCTCTGTATTATTTACGGAAATTGATGATTTCAAATTTCCTTGAAAATCTATTATCTCTAAATTATTCATCTGGCAATTGATTTCGCTTCCGCTTTCTTCATCAAATTTCACCAAATGGATATTAATAAAATCTTGGGCTGGATTGGGTGATATTTTAAAGAACCATTGTTGATAATTGCAAGCCCAATAACTTGGAATAAAGATATAACTCTGAGTGCGGTTGCCACAAACGTTTGATGCTGTTGCAGTAGCATAGACCGTGTTATAAGGCGGAGACTTTTGTGGATTGTACTGCAACGTGAAATCGAATTCATGACAATTCCAATAAATTGAACTTGCTCCGGTGGCAGTCCAATTGTCCATGCAGTTATTGTCATCCCCCAAAACTTCTGTGTCAATCCAGTGGCTGCCCAATCCTTCATTTGGGCAAATGTAATTGATGTAATTGGCGGGTCTGTCATCAACTTTTAGTCCTCGGATTAGCGGTGTGCCTGCAAAAAAAGTGTCCACATATTTTACAGTCGAATCACAACCCATTAACGTAAAAGTTATGGAGCAATTTGCGCCACCAATTCCGGGCGAAAGTGTTGCTGAATGCCCGGTGCCAGAAGATGGCGAAACGGGGTTAGATATTCCTGGTGTTATCGATTTCACTTCCCACGAAGTAGATACTCCGGCTGGTGGTGGAATGCTCAATTTAAATTCTGATGTCGAACACAAATTATCGGGACCAACCAATTGCGTCAATGGATTTATCAATCGAAGGGGCAGATAAAGGTTGCAAGTTGAATCCACTCCATAACCCTTCACTTTTACATTAATGGTTCGTCCTTTTGTGCCGTCAGTCTGATATTTCACAGTGTTGTCCAATTCGCCCAGTTTTGTCTAGCCAGGGGCAGGCGAAACAGACCATTCCCAAGTTACCCCAGAAGATGGATAGGCAAAATTGTTCGGCAATGGCGCACAATTGAAGGTGTTTTGAATCGGTTGGCCGCAAAGTTCGTATACCTGATTGACTGGCGTGATGGGACAAGGCGATGGCATCGCTCGCAATGTTGTGATTGTGCCAATGTCAGATAACCCTGCCATACTACATGCACGGTTGTAAACCCTTGCTGTGATGGCTCCGCCTGTACCCAAATTGGTAGTGGCTTCTATGGTTTCAAATTGCGTTTGATTGCCAGCAGTGATTGTCCAGCCCAATGGAACTGTCCATTGGTACTGGTCTAATTTGAACGCTGCAAGGTTCATGCTGTCTTTTTTGCCTATCCAAGGATAGTAGGCAGTGGCTTTGTAGGTGATTTTGTGCGTGAAACCTGCTGTTGGTTTGCCCGCTGGGGTTTGGGTGATGGTTGGTTTTACTTTTGCAATTGATAAAACGGGGATGAAAAAAGTACGAGTTGGTTTGGCGGAGCAGGCTTGTCCAGCAATTTTCCCGATGACAATTTTGCAACTGTCGCCGTTGTTCTGCCAATTGATGGTAATTCTGCCATCTGCTTGTATCATGTCGGTGACATCGCCCGCAGGAAATCCATTGACAATGTTCATTGTATGGCAACTGTCATTCCAACCGATGATTTCATACTGGATGTTAGTTTCTGGGCAAACGCCGTAATCTTCCACAAATTCCCAAGTCGAGTTGTTTCGAAAGAATTTTGCACGAAGCGTTTGAGAAATTGCAATATTAGCAACCAGAAAAGAGGCTGCGATGGTGAGAAAAAATTTATTTTTTGACATTTTTTTTGTGTTTTTGAAGTGAATAAATAAGATTTAGAACCATAATAGGTTCGATTTTAGTAAAAAACCTTTTACTATTTTCGCCTCCTTGCGACCAAGGAAGATCCCTTGAATACAAATATTTCTTTTCGTATTTAATCAGTGCGGCTGATTCTAGGGTAATGGATAAATATTTGGTCAAATTCATCTGAAATCCGGTTAAACCATTCAGTCCAATCGTGTAGTTTCTAATTGTATCGTAATAATAGGTAGTGCTGCCTACCGAATAATATTGGTTGCTACGAGTAAAGCTACCCACCACATCGATTCCAAAAAACCATCGGTATTTCGGGAAAATGGTTTTCCATTCATGTCCAAAAGCAATGTAGGGCGAATATCCTTTGTAGTCATCGATAAGATGACCGTCCCATGCTTTTACAAGCCGTTTTTCGGTGTCCATGCCGATGCGAAAACGCAAGGCTTTGCACTTGTTGTTCCTAAATCCGTAGTTGCGTCGGATAAAAATCGAAGCCTCGGGGACTTTATTTTTGTCAATCAGCCCAAGTAGGTCAATACCAATTTCCCATTTTTGTATTTGTGTCGAATCGGTAGCCGTTTGGCCAAAACCAAAAAATGATAGGGTTACTCCTGCCCAAACCAAGAGTGTGCGGATTTTTTGCATTTTTTTCTGCATTTAAAAAGGTGAGAAAATAAATTGGAAAGTGTGGATGGTTGGCGTGGTAAATACGCCGTGTGATTTTTTTGGAATAAAAACATGGCAAATTTCGGTTTTTATTTTTTTTGTTGACATCAAATTTGATGCGTCAAAGATGGTGGGAATGTTTTACTATAAAAAGGAGGTGTTTTGGAAATTATAAGGTTCTTAAAACCGACAAATAGAACTTAATTAATTGATTATCAATAGATAAATGGCTAAATAGAATAGGATTCTAATTTGCTTTTACAGTTTTTTTCCGTTTTCCTATTTCAACCAAAAGACCTTCAAACAGCCATGTCACGTCTAAAATAACAAAAAACACCCATTCTTTCCCCCTTGCGCAGAGACTGTGCCTCGTGTGTACTATCTACAAGGCTTGGCCTTATTAAGCAAACCCCTTTCCAGCCTCAAAATATACTACTTTTTCAAAATTCCAAACTTCCCCCAAACAAAATAACAAAAAAACCACCTCACCAACATTTTTCCCACCGCATTCCCGTCACACGTCCAAACGAAACAAGCATAAATTCGCAACGATTCAGCACGGAATCGTTGCGCTTTTGTACCGAATCATTGCGATTTTGTACCGAATCGTTGCGATTCCGTACCGAATCGTTGCGATTTTGTACAGAATCTTTGCGATTCCGTACAGAATCTTTGCGATTTCGTGCTTGTTTTGAAAACAAATTTTGAACAAACGTTTGATTGTCAATGGTTTACAGGGATTGAACCTTTTCTGCGTCCCGGCTAAAACTGCACCTCCACAAAGTTTTTGCGCGACTGCCCGGTTACAGTTTTCGAATATCCCACAATCATTTTACGGCGCATTTCTTGGTAACATGTGGTTCAATTTCATTTTTTCATTCACTGGAGTTTAGGAACACAGAGGCTCACAGAGAAACAGAGGGCACAGAGGTTTTCTTTATAAAAAATTGATTTGCCTCGATAAATCCCCAAAAATTTAAACCTCTGTGCCCTTTGTTTCTCTGTGATTCTCTGTGTTCATAAACTCTTTTAAAATTGCTTTTATGCTTTACCACATCAACCTCACGGCGTTCAACACGCAGTCGCCGTCCAATTTGTTTTTGTACACCGAGAACCGGATTGTTGACCTGACCAACAACCCTTATTTCACGGAAATGACCCCGACCCTCGAAAGGATGACTTCGGAAAATCAAGCGATGCTCCGGGCAGAAAGTATATATAAAAAGGATAAAAACCCCGACACTGAAAATGCCCGGAACTTGGCGTACCAAAAGGTTTTGGACAACCACAACGCTTGGATTGCTCAAATCGAAACGACAGCGGGGGACGATTTGACGATTATTGATTCGACGGGGTACACGGCTGCGGTGACCAAGGTGGGGAGTATTGTGCCGCAAGACGTGCCGCCCGCGCCGACGCTCCGGCCGAGTTCGACGCCGGGTTCGTTGCGGATGATGGTGGATACTTATACGCAGAACAGTGCGCGGATTTTTTACAACTGGGAAATATCGACGGATGGCATCGCTTTTCAATTTTTGCCGCAAGGCAAGGGTGGTTCGCGCCGGACTTTGTCGGACTTGGAATTGGAGAAAAAATACTGGTTCCGGGTGTCTTATGCCACGGTTGCAGGTTCTGGACGGCCTTCGGAAGCGATTGAAATCGTTCTGACGCGTGCTTTGACGGCGTACGGGCTGAAAAAAATGCCGAAAAAAGGCAAGGCAAAATTGGTCAATGGCGATTCGCCGGCGATGAAAAGTGTGTCCAAAAGGGCGGTGCGCGCAAAAGCTGCTTGATTGTTGGGACACAGATGACACAGATTTTCAAACACAGATTTTAAAGGATTTTTTTAAAAAAAATCTGTGTAAATCTGTGTTTGAAAATCTGTGTTATCTGTGTCCCATTACTTGCTCAATCAATTTTTTCCTGAAAAATCAATTTACGTTCCGTCAAATTGAACGCCACCAAATTTCCCAAACCCGGTTTTTGCGGGTGGGATGTGCCGAAAACACAACCATTGTCAATATTTAAAAATTGGGAAATTGCCATCGACTCGAACTGTTTATCGATTTCCGCCCGTTCGATTGGCGTGTGACCGTGAATGATAATTCGTTTTCCCAACCATTCGTAATCAATATTTTCGTACCAATCCCGAATCCAAAGCAAGGAAGCATTGTCCTCCAAAGGGTTTTCTCGGCGAAAATTCAAGCCAGCATGCACCAAAATATAATCGTCCACCAAAAAATAATATTCAAGGCTTTGGACAAAATCGATATATTTCTGGGGTATTTCACTGATTTCAAAAGTGCCGAAACTTTGCATGGCTTTCCAACCGCCGTTGCCCAGCCAATGGCTCAAATTATCATAGTCCACAAAGGCATTTAAAAACAACTCCTCGTGGTTTCCGCCGAGGCAATGCAAGGAATATCCGTCTTTTTTAAGTTGTAAAATTTTGTCCAGCACACCTTTCGTGTCCGGGCCGCGGTCGAAATAGTCGCCGAGCAAGTAAAGTTCGTCGGCAGTCGTTAGTTGGAGTTTTTTGAGCAATGCTGCGAATGTTTTGGCGCAGCCATGAATATCACCGATCGCAAATTTCCTTTTCATGGCACAAATTAAATGATGAATGATGAATGATAAATGATGAATTTACTTAAAAATACATCGAGTATGGTTTTTTTCATCGTTCGTTATTGAAAATCAACTTCCCGCCAGCCGGAGGCGTATCCGGTGATTTCAACAAAAATCCAAAAATCCCGGTGTGGGGCAAATCATTTTCCAAAATTTCCCAGTCGTTCCAACCACGTGGCCGCTTTTCGGTTTTTTCAAAAACAACTTTTCCGAGCGCGTCTGAAATTGTCAAAGTCACTTCGCTGGCGACGGGCAGTTCAAAATGGAGGTTTGTTTTTTCCCGAAACGGGTTCGGACGGTTTTGTAAAAGATGAAAATTTCCGCGACGTTTTTTATTTTCCAAAAACCGAAATTGAACTGCCGACGGTTCGTCGGGTTTGTTTTTTGGGTAAGATTCGGCGGAAATTCGATGGTTGTTTATTTTTAAAACATCGCGCAGTTCGCCGTCCGTTTTTGGAAAAATGGTCAATTTGAAAAGCAAACTGTCATTTTCTGAAATTTCGGAAGTTAAAAAATCATCCCAACTCACCGACAACTTTCCAGACCGATTTCGTGCGACGTGCTGCGAGGACAAAATTTTTGAGTCTGAAAACTCAATTTCAAAATCATCAACCGACGCCGTGTCGAAGTTTATTTCAAATTGAAAACCATCCAAATTTTTCCAATCGGCGATTTTCAAATTGGTCTGAGCTGGAAAACCTGCTTTCAATTTCACATTTTCCAAAAAAATAAAAGTCGTGTCGTGCGGTGAACGTGGGTTCGCGGCGTCGGCGTTCAAATTCAAATCGCCGGTTTTGATGCCCAAAAAATCTTGATTGATTTTGTTTTCGGAAAGCGAATTCAACAAAAATTGCTCCGGCAGCGGCGAAACCCACGGGTTTTCGAGGTTTGAAAAAACGTGGTTTTTCGGCACAAAACGCCACGAAGTGTTTCCGGGAACGGTGTCGAAAATGCCCAAAATCAGTTTCCGCAACTGAACAATGTCGTTTGTCGTGATGGAATTCGAGTGGTTCACGTCCGCTGCGATGATTTTGTACGGGCTGTCCAGCGGTTTCACGCCCAAAATATGCCGCGACATCAACAGCAAATCGTAAGTCGTCACGCCGTTCAGCCACAGGCCGGTTTTGTTTTTTGGAACCAAAGAATACGTTTGACCGCCCGGAACATCTTCAAAAATGAACTGTCCTGCGGCGTTGCAAACCTCGTTCGCCGTCCAACCATCGCCGATCAAATCCACTTGAATGTTGGCGACGGGCGTGTCTTTTTCATTTTTGATGGCACCGCGAACCTCAAAATTGCCTGCCCCGCAAGCCAAAACTTTGATTTTTTGGCTCGCCGTCGCAGAATTTCCGCAGCCATCCGACACCGTATATATTATGCTGTGGTCGCCCGCCGGAAATTGGCCGGAAGCGTTCGCGCCGTTCGAGGTGGCAAAAAGTGAGTTATTTGAAAAAATCAAGTTCGAATTGCAATCGGTTGCTGTCGCGTCGGGCAAAATAATTTCGGCTTTGCAGCCCGCCAAATTTGCCGAAACCGTCAAATCCGCCGGCGCGGAAATCACGGGCGGCGTGCTGTCCGAAACGCGTATCAACTGCGTTTTTTCCCAAATTCCCGGCGAATTTTGAATGCCCGGCTGATATTGACACCAATCAATGATTTTCCACTTTCGTAAAATGTTAAAACAAACACCCGGCGCAGCGTGTATTTCGTCCGAAAAAGTAACCGTCGCAGGTTGACAAGATTCGCCCGTCAAAATCGGTTTTCCAGAAAAATCGGGCGAAAAATCGGCGGCGGCGGCGCAATTTGAAATCGTTTTGTCGGCTGGAAATTGGACGGCCAACGAATTTTGCAAAGTCAAAGAAATGGTTTGCTGGCAGGTCGCGGAATTTCCCGCTGCGTCGGTCGCTTTCCAATTTCGCGTGATCGTGCCGACGGCGCAATTGTTCAAATTTTCAACATCTGAAAATGTCACGGTCGGCGTGCCGCAGTTGTCGGAGGCGAGTGCTTGACCCGCGATTGCCGTGTTTTTCCAATCCAATTTGCAAGAAGAAGTCAAACTTCCGGGACACTGAATCGTCGGTTTCAAATTGTCGGTGGCCGTGACTTTTGAAAAACACGTGTTTTCATTTCCAGCCAAATCCTTGATTTTCAACGTGATAGAAACTGGCGCAGCCAAATCCGAACAATCGAGGGCAATTTTTTGGGAAAAATTTTGCCCGTCGCGGCTGACCAAAACCGGGGCGAGTTGGCAATTGTCGGTGCTGCCGTTGTCCACCGAAGTCGCGTTCAAAAAAGTCGTCCCGGCTTGGCCGAGCGAAATTTGGACAGTCGGTTTGCAAACGGCGGTCGGCGATTTGTCGTCCTCGACGGTCAAAATCATCGTCGCCGTCGCCGAATTTCCGCAGGCATCCGTGCCGCGATATTCCACGACGTGGTCGCCAATCGGCACCCCCGAAAACGGGCCAAACCCCGCGCCGAATTGCCAGTGCGGGGTAATTGAAAAGGTCGAACAATCGTCCGAACCCGTCGCCGTCGGCAGCGAAACGGTCGCCGAGCAAGCCGTCGCGTCGGTTCCGATGGTCAAATTTGGCGGCGGCTGCACGGTCGGCGGCGTTTTGTCCTCGACTTTTATGACTTGCACATGTATCGTAAAAGTATTGGCACAATAATCCGAAACTGTCCAACTTCGCAAAACTTGTTTGCCCGCAGTGCCGCAAGTCGGGCTGATTTGGTCGGCGAAATTCAAAGCCAATTCGCAATCACCACCCAAAAAAATGGGTCGCCCGTCCACTTTTGGTTGGCCGGTCAAAGCCAAATCGTTTGGGTTTTGATTGCAATTGAGGCTTGGCAAATCAAAATTGTCGTAGTTTTTTGGAAAAATTACGTCGGCGAGGGTCGCCCGTTTCAGCCAAATTTTTTGCAAACAAGAATTTGTATTTCCATTCGCATCCATCGCAAACCAAGTCCGGTCAATCCGTGCGGTGACGTTTTGGCCGGATTGTAAAGTTTGGCAAGGCAAGTCTGTTTTTTGGTCGTCCCATGTCAAATTCGAGGAGTTCAGCGGGGTGCAATTGTCTGAAATTTGTGGAAAACCGATGGTCGCGGCGGCGGTTTCGGCGTTGCAAGTGATGAATTTATCTTGGCAAACGAGCGTCGGCGGCAGGTAATCTTTGGCGACGACGCTGCCAAAACACAAGTTTCCCGAGGGAAAATGTTGGATTTTTACGGATAAAGTTTGATTGATGTTCGTGCAAGTCAAAGTGTTTCCGGCAATCGGCTGGTTTTGTAAATTGAATAAAGTCACTGAAAAATCGCCGTCGCAATTGGCCGCAGCGTAGGGCGCGATGATGCCTTCGGTGACCAAAAATTGGCCGTTTTGGTCGAGCGAAACTTGCACGGATTGGTTGCAAGCCAACGAACATTGCCCCTGCGCCGAGAAAACACGCAACAAAACCAGCAGCCACACCCCCGAAAAAGTGCGCAAGCGAGACGTGCGTGCTGGATTTTTGATAAATAAATTTGAAACCATGCGTGTTTTTGGATTTTTATGGAGGGCGGAATTTATTCCGCCCAAACGGAGTGGAATAAATTCCGCCCTCCAATCCAATCTTTGCCATAGTCAAATGTCATTCCAAAAAGATTTTTTGAAATTTCAATTTTACCTTCACCCTCGAAACTCCTTTGTCTGAACTTCCATTTTCAAAAAATTTACAATGAAAAATCCTCTTTTTCTGATCGGTTTTCTGCTTTTCAACCTCGCCGTTTTGCTGTCCGTCGGGCAAGAATACGATTGGTTTTCGTTTCCAGAAATCGTCCCGGCGGTGGTTCGGTGGACATTTTTGGCGTTCCTGATTTATTACGGCATCAAAAAAAACAGCCTCACGACGTGGATTTTATTGAGCATGATTATCGGTGCGGAAATCGGGTACGACTTTCCAAAATTTGGCGCAGACCTCGATATTTTCTCCAAAATCTTTATCAAACTGATAAAAACCATCATCGCGCCGCTGCTATTTTCCACTTTGATAATCGGCATCGCGGGACATTCCAACCTGAAACAGGTCGGTCGGATGGGTTTGCGGGCGTTGATTTATTTTGAAATCGTCACGACGATTGCGCTTTTTGTGGGGCTGGCGGCCATCAATTTTTCGCAGGCCGGCGCGGGCATCGCAAAACCGGAAGGAAAAATCACGCGAAATATTTCGCCGAGCGAAATGACGATGAAAATAGATTCGTCCTCGGCGGGTGTTCAACTGAAAATGTATTCCGGCGAAAAACAAATGGAAGTGCTCGCCCCGAAGAAAAAAGATGGCTGGAAAGAAATTGTTTTGCACATTTTCCCCGACAATATTGCCAAATCCATTGCCGAGGGACAGGTTTTGCAGGTGGTTGTGTTTTCGATTTTGTTTGCAATCGGGATGATGTTCGTGGCCGCGCCGCACCAAAAAACGATGCTTTCGTTTGCCGAATCGTTGGCTGAAATCATGTTCAAATTCACGGGAATCATCATGTACATGGCTCCTTTTGCCATCGGGGGTGCCATCGCCAGCGTCATCGCAACGATGGGTTTTGGCATCATGAAAAACTTGGGGCTGCTGGTTTTGACTTGTTATGGGGCACTTTTGGTGTTTATCGGCGGGGTTTTGATGCCGATTATGTTGTTTTTGAAAATCCCAATCCGAAAATTTTTCGACGCGGTGCAAGAACCTGCGACTTTGGCTTTTGCCACCGCCTCGAGCGAGGCCGCGCTGCCTTTGGCTTTGCAAAACATGGAAAAATTCGGCGTGCCGCGAAAAATCGTGTCGTTCGTCCTGCCGACCGGGTACAGTTTTAACCTCGACGGCTCGACGCTTTACCTTTCGTTGGCCACGATTTTTGTGGCGCAGGCGGCTGGAATTCACCTGCCGATTGGCCAGCAAATCATTATTTTATTGACTTTGATGTTGACGAGCAAAGGCGTGGCGGGCGTTCCGCGTGCTTCGCTGGTGATTTTGGCAGGGACTTGCGACCAATTTGGCTTGCCCGCGTGGCCGATTGCCATCATTTTGGGGGTTGATGCTTTGATGGACATGGCTCGGACGGCTACGAATTTGATTGGGAATTGCCTGGCGACGGCGGTGATTGCAAGGTGGGAAAAGGAAGGGGATTTTTGAGAAATGGGACACAGATTTGACAGATTTTCAAGCACAGATTTTTTAAATGGAAAAATTATGTGAAAATCTGTGCTTGAAAATCTGTCAAATCTGTGTCCCAACCAATTATTTTGAAAAGTAAAACCCCAATTCTTTCTCCAACTTTTTAGGCAATTTTGGCAACTCCGAACGCGGAATCAACAGCGTCGAAATGTTGTGCAAGTCGCTGAAAATGTGGTGTTTAACTGCCGTCGCGTGCAAATAATCATAGCCCGACGAGCCGCCCGTGCCGATTTTTCGGCCCAACATCCGCAGCACCATTTGGGCATGGCGGTACCGCCATGTCGTGAAATTTTCATCCAATTCTGTCAAAGTTTGAAGCAGGTTGAACGGCTGGTGCAAAATCGGTTCGTCGCGGTACAAATTGATAAAAAGCGCGGCGAGCGAGGCGCGGTAACTCAACCTGATTTTGCCTTCTTCCCGAAGTTGCGCGTTGACTTTTTCATCCAAAATGGATTGAAAATAGGTGTCCGTCGAGCCGAGCATCCGCAGCCGCATTTCTTTTTCGTGGTCGTGGAGTGCGGTCGTGTTTCGGATGGCGGCAGATTCTTTTTCCAACATTTTTTCAACGGCGATTTGGTACTGCTCCAAAAATTTGAAGTCGCCCCACTGCAAAAACGGCGTGCGTTCGAGCCAGTTTTCGACCACATCGAACAGCGAACCGGCGGCGATAATTTCTTCCAATTCTGATTTTTGCGGCTCGTCAAATTCCATGTTGTAATGTTTGTTGTTGTAGGTAATCCGTTGATTTTCAGGAAGTCCGAGCATCGCTTCGCATTTTCGGAACTGAAAACTTTGAAAACCGGAAGCCGGAAAAAGATAGTTTCGGAAATCCAAAAAATCGAGCGGGGTCATCGTTTCGAGCACCCGGATTTGCTGGATTAAAAGTTGCTGAATTTCGCAGACCCGCCGCAGCCGCGAGACCGCTGTGCCAAGATTTCGCTCGTCGACAGAGTCGTGTTTGAACATCGAAATGACGGATTGCAGTTCGTGCGCGATTTGTTTGAACCAAAGTTCATAAACTTGATGAACGATGATAAACAACATTTCTTCGTGCGCAGGTTGCGGTTCGACCTCCGCCGAACGGAGCCGTTGGGCACCGAGGATTTTGTCAAGTTGCAGGTAGGAATGGTAGTGAATGGTGGCGTATTTATTTTGCATCGATAAATTTTTGGGCAAAAGTAGCCAGCCGGGGCAGGAATGTGGTGAAAATTACCAAGATGGTTATTTTCTGTAATTTAAAGAAAACAGTCCTTTGTCCTGAATTTCTGCCTTTCACACTTGGCACTAACAAACAAACTTCGAGGGGACATTCAAATTCAAATACTTGCTGTGTTCATTTTCGTTTGCTTTCTTCACTTGGTTTTAATCCTTTTTTTGCTGCCTTTTTGTCTCCCGAAAGATTCATAACGCAGTTCTAAGACAGGGAAGCAGTGCCGTTCGGGTGCTGCTTTTTTTATGGGTTATTTGTTGATTTGGTTATTTGATTATGCGGACAAATAACCAAATCGCCAAATCAACAAATAACCATTCATAAAATCCCGCATCGTTTGCAAATTTCAACGAGCGCCACCGTGTCCCGGACGCCGACCCGCGCAATCATGTTTTTTCGGTGTTTTTCGACGGTGCTGGGGCTGATAAAAAGTTTTTCGGCAATTTCGCGGCTCTGGAAACCTTCGGCAATTAATTTCAAAACATCCATTTCCCGCTCCGAAATCAAATCGCCACCTGCCGAAGATTTATTATTTGAAAAAAAACAAAGCGTGTGCTGTTTTTCTTTCCCCGCCGCAACTCGAACCCAATAATCGTCTGATTTCAACAAATTGGTCACGTCGATAATTTCGATAATTGCAATGTTGACATATCCATTTGGCGACAATTCGATGGGGTAGACCCGGCAAAAAGATTTCACCGGTGTTCCGTTTTTATGCTTGAAAACAAGGCCGCAAACGCTGTACGACATAAATTCTTTTTTCGCTTCGTCCGGGATTTTCACGCGGATGATTTTTGCCCAGTCCAAAATTTTAATGAAAAATGAAATATGCTCCCAGCGCATGATTTTGAAAACCAGCCCGAATTTTTGGTTCAAAAACTCGTCGGCAGAATACCCGATAAATTCCTCGGCGTTTTTTCCAACGTAGGTGATGTCCAAATTGTGGGCATCAACAATCATAAATAAGGTGTGCTTGTTTTGGGCCAGCCGTTCGAGCAACAAAGTATTGACGAGGGTATTGTTTGGCAGCGGCGGTTCGTGGGCTTCGTGGGTGATCGCCCAGATTTTTTGTACTTTTTTAAAAAGTAATTCCGGGTCGGTGATTCGTTTTAAAAAACTGAGAGGCATTAAAGTAGGATATTTTCGCGCAAAAAAAAGACTGATTTTTCAAAAAATGGAGTAAAAAGAGTCCATAAGACTCGATTTTTTGAAGACGTCACTGCCCAAATTTGCGTCAAAAACTAAACTGCCCGTCCGCATTGTTTTTCCGGTATGGCACTTTCAAAAAGTCCAAAGTGCCCGGTTTTACATTGATATAAAAATTGTACGTCCCGCGTTCGGGCTGCCAACTGAAAGCCATTTCCCAGCAATGTAAGTCGCGTCGGATGCTTAAATCGGGGTAAACCAATGATTTTGAAATCAAATCGTAACTTATATTTCTGACTTCAAGCGACCATTTTGAGTTCAGTTGCAGGCTGCCGGAAACACCCAAACTGTTCCGGGAAATCAAAAACGTGTCGCGGTTTGTGTTAAAAACTGGCCGCCGCTCGAACGCAATCGTGTGGTCGAGCCGGAAAGTTTCGAACCACGATAGCACGTCGTCGTTGATTTTAGCAGGAGATTTTTGGTCTGGAATTTCGTCTTTTTTCGGTTTTTTGGTTTGCCAATCCCTGATTCTTGACAACGGAAAATTGGAAGTTATCGTAAATCCAAAACGTTCGAGTCGCACCAGTTTTCCGGTTTCTTTCACCGCAAATTTGTTGATTCGCCGACCTTTTGCGTCGGTGATGTACGGGTCGAACGTAACATTCCAGTTCAAATCGGACGTGCCTTTCAAAAGTTGCACGTTTCCGCCGGTGCCGACGGTCGTCCAGTGCAAGGTGTCGCCCGCCGGGTTCAAAATGTAGCTGCCCCGAAAAGCGAGGTTGTTGAAAATTTTGGCCTTTTTGAAAGCCGAGTCGCGGCGCGAGAAATATTTCATTTCCAACAAATTGACCACGCCCCAACTGATGGCCAATTGCCGTTTTCCACTGCTCGGACGGCCAAAAATCGCGTCATCGAAAATCGAATATTGCAAAGTATCGCGCAGTGCAGGCAGCAGCGAGGTGTAATAATCACGGAAATAATTGTACTTGTCTTTATTGAAATCTGGCCCCCAACCCATTGATACACTGGGTTTTACGGTGTGCCGGATGCCACGGAACCAGCCTTTTTTGGTTTGAAAAGTTTTGAAAAGGGCAGTGTTTACTGAAACCGAGGCATTGTAATTTCGGAAAGCGGAAAAACCCCATTTTCGGAGCGTCGTGTCGACGCCAAACTTTGAATTCAGGGTGTCAATTGTTCGAAAAACCTCACCTTGAATCGTGTCGTACAAATATTTCGCGTCGATCCGATCTAGCAATTTGTGCCGCACGGTGTACGGATACCAGTTTTCTTCCACAGAAATGCTCGGCGAAATGGTAAAATATTTCAAAAATTTCAGCGGCAGCGACGAACTCGCCCGGTGCTGGATGCCCGCCCGCATTTTGTTCAAAGTCTGCGAAGTGAAAAGCGTGGTGTCCGTCGCGTTTATCGTGTTTTGAAGTTGAGACGAATAATTGAGCGAGATTTTTTCGTAAAAACGCTCTTTTCCCACCCGTTTTTTCCTTTTCAAAGGATAAATCTGCTGCATCGTGAAATTCACGTTTGGCAAATTGATGGTCATTTGCCGCGACTGCGTGTTTTGGGAATGGGTCATCGCCGCCGTCAATTGATACGGTTTTCCCGGAAATGTCTGCCGATAAGTCATGTTCGACGACAAAGTATTTCGATAAACCGAGGCATAATCATTCTGATTCCGGTTTTGGTCGCGGTTGGTTTCGATGTTCACCGAACCGCCAAAATTTCGGGTCGGATGTGCTTTCGAATCTTGGTTGTGCGACCAGCGCAGGCCGTAAGATTTTTGTGAAGTGCGCATTGCCTTGGCATCTTCGCCGATCCGGTTGTTGAAATTTGTAGAAAAATTGCCGTTGTATTTGTATTTTTTGGTGTACCGCAAATCGGCAGCCAACATAAAACTCCCCGCAAAATAAATGTCAGTCCGCAAAGTCAAATCCATGCCGCGATTGATGGGAATGTAATACCCGACGTTCTTCAAACCGAGACCCCACTGGTCAGAAAAATCAAAATCGCGCGGCAAAAGCAGTCCCGATTTTTTGTTTTTTGTAATCGGATAAAAACCAAAAGGCAAAACGAGCGGCGTCGGAACGCCCCCAATTTCGAGGTTTGAAAAACCGGTGACCACCAATTTGTCGGGGATAACTTTCAATTTTTTGGTGCGGATCCCAAAATGTGGGTGCGGGTCGTCGCAAGTTGTGAGGATGGCGTTTTGGTTGTAAATCGTATTTCTCGCCGTTTTCGAGGTGTCGCCGTCGTCTTTTGAGCCAACAAACTTGGCTTTTGCCCCCAAAACATACAAATCTTCCTGTTTGGTGTAGGCTTCGTAAATGATGCCTTTTTTTGATTTGAAATTGTAGCGCAGTTTTTTTGCCGAAAATGCCTGGTCGCCATCTTTGAATTCCGGCGCGCCCGCGACCCGCCCCGACGAATCCGCGAGACCCTCCGCCGTCACCGTATTTATATTGTAATCCAGCAAAATATAGCCCGCTTTCAAGTCAATCGAAGTATATTTCATGAAAGCATCGCCGTACAAATGCACCTGTTTGTTGGCCACATCGAACCACATCGAATCGCGCGCGCCGTATTCCATCGTCTCGTCGATGCCGTCACTCGACAATTTTACTTTTGATAAATCAACCACCAAAACCTCAGAACCTCCGGGAAAAATTGTTGTTGAACTCGCAGCCCGACCGGGAACGGAATCCAAAACGGTGCGCAATTTTGCATTTGGAAAATTGACTGTCGTCGAACTGGCAGGTTTCGGCGGCACGGTATCCAAAGAAATTTTAGTTAAATCATTTGAAACCGGTAACGAATCCGTTTGTTGCGCCGATAAAAAACTGGAAACCAACAGGCCAATGAACAGGCCTGAAATTTGAATAAAAAAGCGATATTTGCGCCTGAGTTTTGTCATAATCCATTTATTCCAACCAAAAATGTCGATGAGAAATAAGTTTAAAATCCCAACGATTTTGTGGATAGCCGCGTGGCTTTTTTCCGAAAATTTTAACCTCGCCTCCCCGGCGACGTCGGAAAGGTGCAAAAGTACAAACCCCGCTGCGTACACCATCAAAAAGGTCGTGATTGATGCCGGGCACGGCGGAAAAGACCCTGGTTGCGCCGGCCATTTTGCCCGCGAAAAACACAACACCCTCGCCATCGCCCTGAAATTGGGCGACATGATCCGCGCCAATTTCCCCGAAGTGCAAGTCATTTACACACGCGAAACTGATGTTTTCGTTGAATTAAATGAACGCGCGGCCATCGCCAACCGCGAAAATGCCGACCTTTTTATTTCAATTCATTGCAATGCGATTTCGGTTTCGAACTGGCACGGCACGGAAACTTATGTCATGGGTTTGCACACGGCGAAGGGAAATTTGGAGGTTGCAAAACGTGAAAATGCCTCCATTTTTTTGGAAGAGGATTACCAAAAAAATTACGAAGGCTACAATCCGAACTCGCCCGAAGCACATATTTTCGGCTCGGTTTGGCAAAGTGCGTACCTCGAACAAAGTATTTTGTTCGCCAGTTTGGTGCAAGAAAATGTGGTGAACATCGCCGGGCGCGAAAATAAAGGCGTGAAACAGGCGGGTTTTTTGGTGCTCCGTGCGACCGCGATGCCAGCCGTTTTGATTGAAACCGGTTTTTTGACCAATCGAAATGAAGATGAATTTATGGCTTCCGACGAAGGCCGCGAGCAAATGGCTTTGTCAATTTTGGAGGCATTTCGAGGCTACAAAAATCAAATGGAAGGTGGGGAAATTGCCAAAACCACGCCAGCGCAAAAATTGAAAAAGAAGGAATTTTCAAAAACCGGCGTCGAAAACGGCGTTCAAAAAAATGAAAAAATACCGCCAACCAACGAACGTTTTTCATCCAAAAAAGAAGAGCAGATTCCCGTTGCACAAGCCGTTTTGGTAAAAAATGTTGAAAAACCTACTGCAAATGATACTGTAAAACATGAAAATCCTGCTGTAAAACCAGCAAAAATTGCGGTAAAACCAGCCGAAAACCAACCCGAAATATCATTTGAAAAAACGGCAACCGCCCCGAGTTTCAAAATTTTACTGACCACTTCTTCCAAAAAAATAGACTTGAACGGCGAGCGATTCGACCTCGTCCCGAAAGTCGAAGAAAAAAAGGAAGGAAGCACTTACCACTATTTTGTGGGTAATTTCGCCACCGAAAAAGAAGCCGAAATCATGCAAGCCGAATTGAGAAATTTGGGTTTCGTGCAGGCAAAAGTCATTTCATACTAACGATGAACTATGAACTATAAACTATGAACGATTGGAGTTCAGGTTTCTTGGTTCATCGTTCATCGTTTATAGTTTATAGTTAAAAAATGAAGATTAGTAACGAAACCAAAGTCGGCATTTTGGCCGTCGTCGCGCTTGCGATGGGCATTTGGGGCTTCAAATTTTTGAAGGGCGTAAACGTCCTGACTCCCGCACAAACATTTTACGTTCGGTACGATGACGTGGCGCAGTTGCGGCCCTCGTCGCCCGTTTTTTTAAATGGATTGCAAATCGGCGTGGTCAAATCGCTGGCGCAAGACCCTGAAAATGGCCAAAAAATCATCGCAGCATTGAATGTCGAACGCGGGTATTTGATTCCAAAAAATGCGGTTGCCGTTATCATTTCGGCCAGTTTGATGGGTGGAAAAGCCGTGGATTTGCAATTTGAAACGCCTTGTTTGGATGGCGATTGCGCCGAAAGCAGCGATTTTTTGCAAGGCCGTTTGCAGTCATTTTTAGAAAGCACGCTCGGCGACCCTGCCGAATTGGATGCCTACACCAAACGTTTGCAGGTCGGTTTGACGGCAGTTTACGATTCGATTGCCGACCCGAACGACCCGCAAGGTTTTGGGAAAACGCTTGTTGGTTTGCAGGTGACTTTGACAAATTTGGCAATCACCACCGCCAAAATCAACCGGATGCTGGACGGAACGACCGCGAACCTCGCCACGACGATGCAAAATGCGGCGAACATCACCGGGGCAATTTCGGATGGAAATCAAAACATCAAAAACGCCCTTGCCAACCTTGACGCCGCGACCGCGCAACTCAAAAACGTGGATTTTGGAAAGACGATGGGCAAGGCCGAAAGTTCGATGGATTCCGTGAACCGCGCTTTGTCCGCGCTGCGCGGAACACTAAATTCGACAAGCCAAACTTTGCAAAAAGTGGATGTTTTGACCCAAAAACTCACGACCGGCGAAGGCACCGCTGGGAAATTTTTGACCGACCCCGAACTTTACGACAACCTCGTCCGAGACACCCGCCACCTGCATCTTTTGATGCAAGATCTACGGATAAACCCGAAAAGGTACACGACCGTCAAACTCAAACTTTTTGGAAAAAACAAAACACCCGGCTACGAAAATCCCATCGACGACCCCGCGTATCAATTGTTGATGGATAGTTTGGAAATGGATTACAGCAAAAAGCATTTGAAACAGTAGAAATTGAATGCACCGAACTTTTATTTTTAGAAAATCGCTGCAAGTTTTTACCCCTTTTTTCTTTCCACTTTTTTTGGCCGCGCAAGTGCCGCAGCCGACCATTTCTTTCGAACATTTCGGCACCGAAAAAGGCCTCTCGCACGAGATGGTCAATTGCATGATTCAAGACCGCCGCGGATTTTTGTGGGTCGGCACGGCGAACGGCTTGAACCGTTTTGACGGCTACAATTTTAAGGTTTACAAAAACCGGCAAGGCGATATTTCGAGCCTGAGCAACAACACCGTGCAATCCATTTTTGAAGACCGCGACGGCATCATTTGGGTCGGGACAAGCGGCGGATTGAACCGTTTTGATCCAAAAACAGAAAATTTCCGCCAATTTTTCCATCACCCGGCCGATCCCAAAAGTATTTCTTTCAACCAAATCAGTTCCATTTTTGGGGACAAATCTGGCGATTTGTGGCTCGGCGCGTTTTCGGTTTTGGAAAAATTTGACCGGAAAACGGGCGATTGCACGCACCTCAATCCGCCCGCATTCAACCCCGATTTTCCGAGCGAAACCCGAGACATCCGCTCAATTTTCGAATTTGACGGCGACCTTTTTTTCTCGGCCTGGGGCGCAGGGATTTGGCGTTTTCGGCGGCAGGCGGGCACATTTGAGCGGGTTTTTAGCGACGCAATTCCTCGGCAATTTCAAAGTTGGGCGCAAAATTTTTACCTCGACCGCGCCGGAAATTTGATGGCCATTGACCGGACAGTTTTGCGGTTCGACCATGCCCGAAATGTTTTTGAAGTGCTTGCCGGAAACCCATCGGAGTTCAGCCAAACCGTTGTTTTTCAGTTGAAAAACGGCGCGTTTTTGGTCGGAACAGAAGGCCGCGGGCTGCTGGAATTTGACAAAAACTTTGTGGAAAAGCGACGCACACTGCTCGACCCAAACCATTCTAATCATTTCAACAATTTCATTACGCTTATTTTTGAAGACAGGGGTGGTGAAATTTGGCTCGGCACAGCGGGCGATGGTTTGTTCAAATTTGACCCGACAGCCAAAAAATTCAACAGTTTTCGGCATGAAAACGGGCTGAGTGCCGACAATGTCACCGCAGTTTTGGAGACAAAATCGGACAAAATTTTGGTCGGCACGAGGCTCAACGGTATCGATATTTTTGACCCAAAAACCCAAAGTTTTTCGCGTTTTCAACTTCCCGCCATCCCATTTTCAAGCCACATCAAAACCATTTTTCGGGACAGCCGGGGGCAAATTTGGATTGGAACGTGGGGCGCGGGACTGGTTTTTTTCGATGAAAAAACAGGCCAGTTTCGAAATTTTAAATATTCAAAATCTGAAAACACGTCCATTCCCAACAATTTCGTGTCGTCCATCGCCGAAAGTTTGGACAATAAAATCTGGGTGGCCTCGACCGAAGGCATTGCCGTTATCGGTTTGGAGGAGGTGGAAACGGGCATTTTTAAACGATATATTTTTCAAAAAGACAATCCAAACGGGTTGAGCGACTTACGGCCAGACGTTGTTTTTTGCGACAGCGGCGGAAAAATTTGGGTCGGCACGGCGGCGGGTGGATTGAATCTTTTTGACCCAAAAAACGATGGGTTCAAACATTTTTTGCACAACCAAAACGGGGCAAAAAATTTGAGCAGCAGCAAGGTTTTGTCCATTTTTGAAGACTCAAAAAACAGGTTGTGGATTGGTTGCTCTGGCGGCGGTTTGAACCTTTTTGTGCCTGAAAACCAACACTTTATCCATTTTTCAGAACCCGACGGATTGCCGAACGACGAGGTAAAATCCATGACCGAAGATGCCCACGGAATGCTGTGGCTGACGACAAATCACGGTATTTCGAGGTTCGATCCAGCGCGAAAATTTTTTAAAAATTACGATGAAACGGACGGTTTACCGGGCAATCATTTTTCGCCGTTGGCCATTTTACGCAGCCGTTTTGATGGAAAAATTTACGCTGGGGCGAAGGAAGGCTTGGCGGTTTTTCACCCGGACAGCATCCGGAATTCCACGTTTTTGCCGCCCGTTTTTATCACCAATTTTGTGAAATACCGAACGGTCGCCGACCAAAATTTCGCCGAAAACGTGGTCGGAATTTGCGACCTCGAACGCCTCGAACTTTCGTATTTGGAAAACACTTTCACTGTCGGTTTTTCGGCACTGAATTTTCGGAACGCCGAAAAAAACAAATATGCCTACCGGCTCGTCGGGCTGAACGAAAACTGGATTTTTTCGGCTGAAAAACGCGAAGTGACTTTTTCAAATTTGCCGCCCGGCGAGTACATTTTGCAGGTAAAAGCCTCGAACAACGACGATATTTGGAACCAAACGTCCCGAAATTTGAAAATAATCATCCATCCGCCGTGGTGGAAAACATGGTGGGCGATGGGTATTTGGGCGTTTTTGGCGGCGGCGACCGTGTTTCAAATTTATCGTTTTCAGTTGAAAAAAAAGTTGAGCGAGGCCGAAACTGCCCGGTTGCGCGAGTTGGATATTTTGAAATCTCGGCTTTACACAAACATCACCCACGAATTTCGGACGCCGCTGACCGTGATTTTGGGCATGACCGAGCAACTCGAAACCGATTTGCCGATGGCGAAAAAAGGCGTTGTCGAAACCATCCGGCGCAACGGAAAAAACTTGTTGGGACTGATAAACCAATTGCTCGACCTTTCGAAATTGGAGCACAAATCTTTGAAACTGGATTTTCAGCGCGGCAATGTTTTGCCTTTTTTGCGCTACGTCGCCGAATCTTTCCAATCCTACGCGAACGCGCAAAATCTGTCGCTGCGGTTTTTCAGTCCGCTGGAAAATTTGGAAATGGATTTTGACCCGCCGCAACTTCAAAATGTGCTGACCAATTTGATTTCAAATGCTTTGAAATTCACGCGTCCTGCGGCTGGCGGCGGTGAAATTTGGGTGCGGTTCGAGGAAAAAAATGGGCAAGCGATTTTGAGCGTCCGCGACTCGGGAATCGGGATTTCTGAAAAAGATCTGCCGCACATTTTTGACCGTTTTTTTCAGGTTGACAATTCTTCCACGCGCTCTGGCGAGGGCACGGGCATCGGTTTGGCCTACGTTCAGGAATTGGTGAATTTGATGGGCGGAAAAATCGAGGTGGAAAGTAGGCTGGGCGAGGGTTCGGTTTTTCGGGTGTTTTTGCCGGTTCGGCAGGTTGAAAATGTGGGCGTGCGGGTGCTTGATTTTGGGGAAATTTCAAATTTCAAATCTGACATTTCAAATTTCAAATTTCCTAAAACCGAAGAAATACGTTTACCAAACCTTAAAGGTTTGGTAAACTTGGCCACGGAAAACACCGATTTGCCTCTCCTTTTAATCATCGAAGACAACCCCGACGTGGTAGATTATTTAAAATCATGTCTTGCCGGAATTTATCAAATTGAAGTTGCGTTCAACGGCGAAATCGGCATTCAAAAAGCGGTAGAATTTATCCCAGACCTAATTTTGAGCGACGTGATGATGCCCGGAAAAGACGGTTTTGAGGTCTGCGAAACCTTGAAAAACGACGAACGGACAAGCCACATCCCCATCATTTTGCTGACGGCGAAGGCCGATTTGCCTTCCAAAATTGCGGGGCTGCGGCGGGGCGCGGATGCTTATTTGGCCAAACCTTTTGACCGGGAAGAATTGATGGTGCGGCTGGAAAAATTGATGGTTTTGCGGCGACGGCTGATGGCGCATTTTGCGTCGGTTTCCCAAATTTTGACTTTGGAAAATGCGCCGGAAAACGAGGGCGATTTTTCAAAAGAAGATGAATTTATCCAAAAAATAAAGGCTATTTTAGAAGAAAATATCGGCGACGAGGATTTTGGGCTGCCGCAACTTTGCCAAAAAATCGGGATGAGCCGCTCGCAACTTTTTCGAAAAATGAAGGCTTTGATTGACCGCGCGCCCGCTGATTTTATCAAAACTTATCGGCTCGAAAAGGCAAAAATGCTGCTTTCAAATTCTGATTTGACGGTTTCGGAAGTGGCTTGGCAGGTGGGTTTTAAGGATTTGGCGCATTTTTCAAAATCGTTTTTGGAGGAGTTTGGGATGAATCCAAGTGCGAATTGGAGGTCGAAATTTATTTCGACCCACGCGCATGGTCGAAATAAATTTCGACCTCCAAGTGGTTCGAAATAAATTTCGACCTCCTATTCCTTGGCCAAATAGGTATAGGGATGTTCCGTCCATTCTTTGCAAATTCCGGCTTTCACAGGGTTTAAAATCGTGTACCAAATGGCATTGAACAAATGCTTTTCATCTCGGATATATCTATCAAAATAGGATTCTGACCAGACTTTTCCAGTCCGATTCAAGATTCGGTTTATTCTGGCAGCAGTGCCTCCATTGATAAGTTTCATCACTTGATGCACTTGTTTGTAGTTTTCATCGGTGATTTCTGTACCGTTTTTTGGCAACTGAACTGAAAAATCAAAAACGGCGTGAACATGGTTTGCCATGACGGAATAGGCAATTAGGTGATAATATTTTTTGTCAAATTCTTGGAGGCGGTTGGCGACAATTTGTGCGGCCTCGGGGTTTTTGAGCCACATTGGGCTGTCTGGGTGTGGTTTGTCCAGTTTTTCGTTGAACGATTCAAAATATTTTCGTTCGACCCAAAATTTTTGCTCGGATTTTTCTGCTTCCGTTAGGTTTTGAGCAGTCTCAATTTCACGGATTTTTTCGTCCCGGTCGTGCTTCATTTGGTCAAGGACGGCTGTTGGAATCGCGCCTTTTAAATTCCAAGTGTTAAAAAAGGTATAGCCAAGAAAAAATTTGTGGGGCAACTTTCTCGTGTATTCGATTTTCATTTTAGTAATGTTTTTGGAGGTCGAAATTTATTTCGACTTTTTGGATTTTTCCAGTACGACGAAAACATTGCTCTAATTTAGTTCGCTGCGGGCGTGGTCGAAATAAATTTCGACCTCCAGTGCAACCAATTGACAAACATCTGAACGGGATTGACAAGGTGTTTTAGAAGTGTTGAGCCAAAATTTGCAGTATGGTTTTTCAAAATAAAAAGACATCGCCGGCGGGCAGATTGAAATTGAAATGCAATCCGTCCGTCGGTGGTTTTTTGAAAAATTTTTGCTTTCAAATTTCAAATTTTTAAACACTTCGACAAATGAAAAAAATCGCTCTCCCGATTTTGGTGGCCGTTTTTTTTGCCACTTTGGCCTTTGGCCAGACCCGTTCCCCGCAACCAAATATTCCCCAAATTGAAGTCGCACCGAAAAAAGAACTGAAAGGCCCCGAACGCCAAAAAGCCTTTTTTAACCTGCTGAACTACCCGAACAAAACACAAACGCCGGAGCAAATCGAGCGGCTTTGGCAAAAAATTGACGCGATGCCCTCCGATGTTTCGGAAAATGCCGAGTCGCGCAGCACGGTCGCAGATTGGGAATACATCGGCGACCAGCCGGGTTACGGTAGTTCGACCAATTTCACGGGGCGAATCGTGGATATTGAGGTGTTCGATTCAATTTTCAACATGCGGATTTTGAGTGCCAGCGGCGGGCTGTGGCAATTGGGCTGGAATTTTGGTGAAAAAAAATGCCTCAGCAACAAGTTGAACAGCGGCAACGGCGGGGCGTTCGCCACCCACCCAACCAACGACGACATCATTTTTCTCGGCACGGGCGAACCGCGAATCGCGGCTGGCACCGGACTTTGGAAAACGGAGAACGGCGGAAAATCTTGGTCAAAAGTCACGCTCTCGCCTGCTCCGACGACTTTTTACAAAATCGCTTTCGACCCCTCGAACAATAACAGGATTTGGGTGGCATCGAACACCGGGCTGTACGTTTCGACAAACGGCGGTGCCACTTTTGCCAAAAAAAGGGCGGGCGACGTGACCGATTTTGCCTTCAAATCCGGCACGCCAGCGCACCTGTTTTGCTCGGTTTGGGGCGACAAATTTTACAAATCAACCAATTCCGGCGCGATTTGGACGGCCATGACGACCGGCGGCGTGCCGACCACGAATATCGGGCGGACGGAAATGGAAATTTGCAGTGTGGACAACAACATAATTTACGCACTCGCTGCCCGCAACGACAACAACAACCTGCTCGGAATTTACAAATCCATTGACGGCGGCGTGAACTGGACGACCTGTTCCAGCCCCGAACTTTTTTCCGGACAGGGATTTTATGATGTTGCGCTCGCCATCAGCCCGGGCGACTGCAATTTGGTGCTGGCAGGCGGCGTGAGTTTGATGCGTTCGACGGACGGCACAAATTTCACTGCTGTTCCCGACGGCGGGCAGCACGCCGACCACCATTCCATTGCTTTTGTCGCGCCCGGCTCGACGGATGTTTTGCTGGGCAATGACGGCGGTTTTATGAGTTCCGGTGACGATGGCGCGACTTGGACAAAGGCCTTCAACACCTTGCCAATCAGCCAATTTTACAATTTTTCAAATGGAAAATCCGACCACAAACGCTTCATCGGTGGCACGCAGGACAACGGTGGAATTTTTACAAAAGGCGTAAATTATGATTGGTCAACCACCGGCGGCGATTCGTGGGGAAGTGCGGTCGACCCTTTCAATGGCAATAACATTTTTTACACGGGCGGCATTTTTGGTGCGCCGATTCCGACCCGGCCGATCCGTTCGACCGATGGCGGGGTCAATTTTTCGATAATCGACAACGGCATTTTGCCCGCTGCCCAATGGCAAACACAGTTCAGGACCGACCACGTCGCCCCGGTTTATCTCTACAACACCCACGATGGCTACGTTTATGAGTCAGTAAACAACGGCACCAATTGGGCAGTGCTGAATGCGGGCGGGACTCCTTTTCCTGCCAACATTCAAAACGTGATGGTCGGGCAGGGTTTTCCGCAAAACATTTACGTTAGCCTGATGGCACCGAACAATCAAGTCTGGGTGCGCGACAGAACGACAATCAGTTGGATAAATCGCTCCGCCGGACTTCCAACTACTGGCGCGGCTGGCACTTTTGTTTACAAAATCAGCACCTCGCCAAACCCCGCCGAACCCGACGTGGCCTACGCCGTGATGGGCGGAAAACCCAGCGGCGCAATCAAAAAAGTCTATAAAACCATCAATCGGGGCGCAACTTGGGTCAATATCACTGGAAATTTGCCAAATGTGGCCTGCACCGACCTTGTCCAGTATCCGAACGACCAGAATGTTTTGGTGCTTGCCACTGACATCGGCGCGTTCCGGACTGACGACGGCGGGCAAACTTGGGTGCATTGGTGGGAAGGTTTGGCGCGCCAAATCACGATGACCGAACTGGATTACATCGACAGCATCAATATAAATGGAAAATTTTACATCACCGCGTCAACTTTTGGACGGGGCCTTTGGAAAAGGGAAATTGGGCATTCCGAAACTTTCCAATCGGGCGACGACCGCGCGGCGAAAATCGAACCTGCCGAAGCCATGCCCGCCTTCATTCTCGGCCAAAATATGACTTATTTGGGAATTTCAGACCGCACCGCGATACCATATTATAATGATGCGGAGGCTGATGTGCGGATTTCGCTTTTCAACGAAAATGGGAATTTGGTTAAAATTTTGGTGGACGAAAAGTCGCAAAAAGGGATGCACCAAGTTGATTTGGAAACGGGCGGGCTGGCCTCCGGCGTTTATTTTTATTCGATGGAAGCGGCCAATTTTAAAGCGACCAAAAAAATGGTGGTCGTGCGGTGAGGTTGAGTTTAGTTTTTTGAAAAATCAAACCGAGTGGAAATTTTGCGGCTGCCCGACCTGAAAATGGTTGGGTGGCCGCAATTTTTTGGAGGTCGAAATTTATTTCGACC
>JANNMS010000049.1:0-26909 GCA_031398055.1 Saprospirales bacterium
GTCATATTTCAATGTCAAATGTTCCGGTGCTACGCACCTTTTTAAAATTTTGGCTACAAAATTCTACAAATATTGAGGTGCTACGCACCTTTTTGAAACAGCAACTTGGAATCATAATTGAGCCTTCTTTTTTATACAAACCCAAGCGAAAAGCAATCGTGGATGCGATGCCGACGCAGTGAAATGTGCGTAGATTTGGCATTTCACCTAAATTTTTTTCAACTAAATGACCTACGTTTCTGCAGAAGAAGCCCTGCAAATTATCCAATCCGGCCAGCGTGTTTTTGTGCACGGAAGTGCCTGCACGCCCCTGTTTTTGCTCCGAAAATTGGCCGAGCAAGCCCCACGTTTGA
Source organism: Saprospirales bacterium (assembly GCA_031398055.1). Taxonomy (GTDB): domain Bacteria; phylum Bacteroidota; class Bacteroidia; order Chitinophagales; family Saprospiraceae; genus M3007. The sequence goes on from JANNMS010000049.1 coordinate 354, forward strand.
AAGATGTGGAGTTGGTTTTCATCAGTATTTATGGTGAAATCGAGGTAGAAAAACCGGAGTACGCTGATAGTTTTCACATCAATTCGTTGTTCGTTTCGGGCAGCATCCGGCAGGCGGTGAACGAGGGTCGCGCGGATTACGTCCCTGTTTTTTTGAGTGAAATCCCTGAACTTTTCAAACGAAAAATCTTGCCGCTCGACGTGGCCATTGTCTCCGTTTCGCCGCCCGACCGACACGGTTTTTGCTCGCTCGGCACCTCGGTGGACATCGCGCGGTCGGCGGTCAATTCGGCACGGTCGGTCATCGCGCAGGTCAATCCGCAGATTCCCCGGACGCACGGCGACGGCATGATGCACGTCAACAGTTTTCAGGCGATGGTTTTTGAAAACGAGCCACTGCCAGAAGTCAATTTTGGCGAAGGAACCAGCGCGGCGGAATTGAAAATCGGGGAAATCGTTGCCAATTTGATCGAAGACCGCAGCACCCTGCAAATGGGCATCGGCAACATCCCGGACGCGTTTTTGCAATGTTTGGGAAATCACAAAGACCTCGGCGTGCACACCGAAATGTTTTCCGACGGGCTGATTGATTTGATTGAAAAAGGCGTGGTCACGAACCGTTTTAAAAAAATCCACCCCAACAAAACGGTCAGTTCGTTCGCCCTCGGCACGCGGCGGCTGTACGATTTTGTGGACGACAACCCGGCTTTTGCTTTTTTGGACGTCAATTATGTGAACGAACCGGCGATTATCAAACGAAACAAGCGCGTCGTGGCCATCAACAGTGCCATCGAAGTGGATTTGACGGGGCAGGTTTGCGCCGATTCGATCGGCACTTTTCACTATTCCGGCGTGGGCGGCCAGATGGATTTTATGCGTGGCGCGGCACTTTCGGACGACGGAAAACCGATCATCGCACTCACTTCGCGCACCAAAAAAGGCATTCCGCGGCTCGTCCCGATGCTCAACCCGGGAGCCGGTGTGGTGACGACGCGGGCGCACGTGCATTGGGTGGTCACTGAATTTGGCGCGGTCAATTTGTTTGGAAAAAACCTGCGGCAACGTGCGCACGCGCTGATCGAAATCGCGCATCCCGACGACCGCGAAATGCTCGAACGGGCAGCGGCGGAGCGGTTCAAGATTTTTTGAAAAATTGGAAGTGGAGGTCGCAATTTATTCCGACCAATTTTGTAAATTTTTGATTCTCAAAGACTTGCACGAATGGGCGAAATAAATTCCGACCTCCACTGTCTACATTTGTGGAAAAATTTCAGTGGAACAGCACCCCCGATTGCATCACAACTCGAATTTTAATTCCATGAAATTGCCTGGAATTAAGTAGTTGAAACATACTTATGCCTAAATTCTATTTTTCAATCTTCTTTTTTTTCCTCCATTTTGCAGCAAGCGGGCAACCGAAACAACACTTTTTTCATGTTTTGTACGAGCCAAAAGACGCTTTGCAATGCCGGATCGACCTCGTTCAACAGGCAAAAAAGGAGATTTTGCTTTCCTATTATATCATAAAAGATGATTTGAGCGGCAGTGTTTTGCTCAATTTGTTGGCCGAGGCATCCTCCAAACGTGGCGTGATTGTTCAAATTTTGATGGACGGCAACGGCTCGAAAATCTCGGAACCGATGCAGGATTTTTTGAAAAAAAACGGCGTCGTCTTCCATCGTTTTTTCCTGAAAAGGAAAGGTTTGAAAAAATATTACCACGGTTTGCACGAGAAAATTTTCATGGTGGACAACCAATTTCTGATCGTCGGTGGGCGGAATATCAAGGACAACTATTTCGACCTCGGCCCGGATTTCAATTTTTTCGACTACGATGTGCTGGCCACCGGCGATACTTTGTTGCACGACGCGCGGCTGCATTTTTATACTTTGTGGCACAACGAGAAACTGTCGTCGCCCTACCCTGCCCGGGAAATTTCGCAAAATGAAGTGGCCGAAAATCTCCAAAAAATCCAATTTGCCACCGCAGAAGTGCAGCGCAAACTGCAAATCAAATTCAACACGGGCACAAATTGGTTGGCCAATTGCACCCCAACTTCCGCCCCGGCGGGTTTTATAAATGACGATTTTCACACAAAAAAAGGCAGGCATTATTACCCTTCGGACGAAAAAAAATCGGTCAGCACCAGCCAACTCGTCCAGTTTATCGACAGCGCGAAAACGAGCATTTTTATTGAAAACCCTTATTTTGTCCCCACCAAAATCTGGAAACGGGCTTTGGGCGATGCCCTCCGGCGGGGCGTGAAAGTGCGTTTGATGACCAATTCCATCCGAACCAACGACCTGCCGATCCGGCAGGCGGCCTATTTGAATTTGAGGAAAAAACTGCTCCGGCAGGGTTTGGAAATCTGGGAATTGCAGGGCGACGAAAAATTGCACGCCAAAGCGATGGTGGTCGATGAAGAAGTGGTGGCCATCGGAAGTTACAACATTCATCGCCCGTCCGAACGGTACAATACCGAAGTTGCCGTCTGGATAAAAAACAAAAACACAGCCCAAACCCAACTAAAAGTGATGGACAACAATCTTGAAAAAGCCCAACAAATTGGCAAGAACAACCGACCAATTCATAGGATTGACAAAAATTTTAAACGACCTTCGTTCGGGCTGCGCACCAAAGTTTTTCTGCTGCGGTACACAGTTGCTCAAATTTTTGGGTGGTTGATGTGAATTTTTGCTCGTATTTTTCACCGACGAGCGGCGGTCAAACATGGTAATTTTGGGATTTTTTTGATGAAATCAGGACTTTAAATTTAAACCGAATGGCAGAAGAAACCAAAGATGAACAGGTGCTGCACCGACTTTTTGAACAAATCCAGCAGCACGTCGAGACTCGGTTGGAGTATTTTTCACTGAATTCCACCGAAAAATTGTCGGGGCTTGCGGCGAATCTGGCCGGGGCGTTCACGATTTTTGTGTTCGCCGTGCTCGTGCTGTTCTTTTTCAGCATGGGTTTTGGGTGGTGGCTCGGCGATTTTATCGGCAGTCGCGCGGGCGGTTTTGCGCTCGCCGGGCTGGTTTTTGTGCCGATTGGTTATTTGTTTTTTCATTGGATCCGCCCGTTTGTCCGCAGAAAAATTATCCAATCCATCCTGCACGACGATGCAGAAAACCCAACCGAAAATGGATAGTCTGGCCAAATTGCAAAGCCGAAAGGCAGAATTGAAAACCCAAATCGAGCGAGAACGCGAAGATTTGAAAAAGACTTTTCTCGAAGTCCGGGAAGAAATCGAACCAGCAAACTTGCTCAAAAAAGCAGTGGGCGGGGTGTTCGATTTTTCAAAAAACAATGCGAGCGGGGAAAAATCCGGCATTTTGGCTGGCTTGCCCGCGCCGGTCAATTTTTTGGCCAACCTGTTTATCAAAGACCCAAAATGGGCGTTTTTGATAAAATTGGTCGTGCCGGTCGCGCTGAAATTTTTGCCAAAAATGGGAAAAACAAAAGCCGAAAGTGCCGCCGCCGAATCCATCGAAAAAGTGCCGAAAGTGCCGGTGAAAGCCAAAATTTATGGCCAATTCCGGCGGGGTGTTTCCTCGCTGCGGGGGCTTTTGAAAAAATCAAAAAAGAAAAACGAACCTGAAAAAGTTGTTGGCGAGGACGCCAACGGCATTGAACTCACTGAAAATTAAAATGTCATGCAAAAAAGAACTGCTGCCGAAATTCTTCTCGCCGCCGCCCTGCTCGCCGGTGCTGCGTACTTTCTTTTTTACACCGAAACCGGTCGGCAATGGATGGAACGGTTGAAAAATACCGCCGCCGATCAATTGGATAAATGGCTCGCCGATTTGGAAGAACACCTTTCGGAATTGGAATTGGCGGTGGAAACTCCGCCCGCAAACCAGGAAAGTTGAACTAAAAACAATGAATTGTAAAGTTCATTCTTAAAAAAAAATGCGATGGCTATCACTAAAAATCGAAAGCGGTACCTCCAAATACTTTTTTGGGCGTTCATTTTTATCTGGGTTTTGCTGGGGCTGAACCCGGTTTATCGTTCCGACTGGTTTTTGGAAAATATCCTAGTTTTTGTGGCCGTGCCCTACCTTTTGTACGTCCACCGAACGATGCCGCTTTCGTCATTTTCATATTCCCTGATTTTTATATTTTTGGTGCTGCACAGCATCGGTTCGCATTATACTTATTCGGAAGTTCCAGCCGGAAAAATGGTCTCCGAGTGGCTCGGTTTGGAGCGAAATCACTACGATCGGTTTGTGCATTTTCTGTGGGGTTTTCTGTTGACGATCCCGATTTTTGAAATTTTGCGCCGAAAAGTGAGCCGCCGAAAAGTGAAAGCCATCTTCATTTTTGCCTGCTGTATCATCGTTTTGGTGGGCGTTTTGTACGAATTGATGGAATGGGCGGCGGCGATCGTAGTCGCGCCCGAAGCCGGGACAGCGTTTCTTGGCACGCAGGGCGATGAATGGGATGCCCAAAAAGATTTGCTTTTGAACCTTTCGGGGGCGGTGGCGTCGGTGATTTTTTTGCCGATTGTGCAGCCAAAATCTGGTTGATTAGTTATTGGAAAATTGGTTATTGGGAAATTGGGACAGCGACCAATAACCAATTTCCCAATAACTATTTTCCCAATAACCAATTTGATTTACCCAAAATTTACCAAAATCCGACGCCAGTCACTCCACCGAAAAACCACCAAAACCCAAACGAGCGTAGCAAACAGGAAGCCCACGCCCACTTTCAAATTGTTGTAAACTGCTGCAACGAACGTGGCCGCGCCGCCCGTCAATTGATAAACGCCCGTCGGGAAAATGGAAAATTGGTACAAAGTGTAACCCAACAATTTTAACCATGAAAAAAGGAAAACGAGGAAAATCCCGGCGGCGGCGGCTTTCAATTTTACCCGCCAACCGTCGAGCGGCGTGATGGCCAGCAAGGCCAAAAAGAACAAAAGGGAGAACAAAAAAAACTCCTCGAACTTGATTTTGAAATCCTGCAATTTCACGTCCACGTCTTTTTTTCCAGAAATTCCGGCAGCGGCCATTTGTTGTTTGACGACCTTTTTATTTCCAAAAAGTATTCGGATGGTGTTTTCCTCGCCCGGTTTTTCGTCCCGGTTCCGTTCGACGTGGACAAAACCGCTCGGCAAGGCGAGGCTCAAAAAACCGCTCGCGCCTTTTGAATAAATATCGGCAACGGCGTTTTTCATCGGTTGAAAACTGAACAGGCCGAAAAGCAGTAGATAAGCCGCCAGAAAAAGCAAAAACCGCGTAAAAATGGAGCGTGGGAAAAACCTCGCGTTCATCGTTTATAGTTTATAGTTCATCGTTCCTGCCGGATTGCCCAATTTGCCCACCTTGCCCACATAAAAATAGCGACAACGGTAAACAAAGCAAATCCGCCGTGCAAATGCAAAAAATCGAAAGCCGACGGCCAGTAAATTTGGGAAAGGTACAGCGCGACGATGCGCCCCAAGTTGAGCAAAAACAGTACGCCGAGCCCGGTCAAAACGCCCCACATTTTGCTCCGCCACGCGAACGGCATCAGCAAAACACCAATCAAATAAAGGGCGGTGACTTCCATCCCGTCGCAACCTTTCGTCACGTTCAACGAGGTCGTGCCGATCAATTGCGTGCCCGCAGTCGTCGTGTTTTGACCCATCAAATTCAAAAGAAAACTGGACAATTTGGCCTGAAAACTGACAAACGGGTTCAAAAACCCAATTTTAAAAATATCACTGACGTAAATACTGTAAAAAATCGAGAGCAGTAAAATGAACCCGCCGACGTATTTTAAAATGGGCAGTTTGTCCTGAAAAGTGGTTTTCCACGACTGCCGAGTGCTGGTTCCGGTTGTTTTTGGATTGGGCGGAGTTGATGTTTTTTGATACTTCTTCTTTGCCATTTTTGGAAAGTTTTAAAACACATGGGCACATAGGTTTTTTCACATAGAAAACAAAGAATTGACAATCAAAAACTATGTTTTCTATGTGAAAAAACCTATGTGTCTATGTGTTCAAAAATTATTTCTCAGATTTTTCGCCCACAACCAACATGATTAAATAGGCGAAAAGCGGCACCGCCATCATGCTGCCGGGCAAATCCGCGCCCGTCATTTCGTACCCAAAACCGAGCGCAGCAATGACAAATGTCAGCATCGTTGCCAAAGCACAAGCAAAAAGTGAAAAGGTGAAAATGCTACGGTTGAACGGCATATTCCGGAACGAAAAACCAGTGTTTTGTTCGCCGCCAGCCATCGAAACTTTGCGCTGCCGAACGGTCACGATGCCAAAAACCAACATCATCAAACCAAAAACCAACAATCCCCACTGCGTCATCGTCGGCACATTTGTGCTGCCGGGAAGCATGTAACCGGTGAGTTGGTCGTAGGTCACGCAGACTTGTTGGTTGGGTTGGGTGGTCGTGATTTTCCAATTATTTGCACCTTGATTTCGCGTGCCGTTGGTCGGTTGCCACGAATTCCAAGTGCCGCAAAGCGTTGGTTTCCATTCGTACGTCCCCGGCGTCGGGATGTTGATGCACCAAACACCGTTGTCAAAATTTTCCATCGGGAAAGCATTGTTCCAACCCGAAAACTCGCCCGGTGCGCACACCGAAAAGTCGAAACCGTCGGCGATTTGGACTTCGCCGCTGGCCGTGCAATATTTAAATTTCAACGAACCGCCCTGGTGGTTGTACCAAACATTGCCGCCGGTCGGAAGCCATTCATTATTATCGGCGTGATAAACTTTGAATTCCTGCAAACCGAGCGCGGTGTTGCCCAAATTGAGCGTGATTTCGTAGCAACCATCGCCGTCCGGGTCGGTCAATTCGCAGCCGCCGGCCACGTTGTTCCAATCGCAGGGCGTCGCCGTGCCGCGCAAATAATAACCGGTCGGCGGCGGCGCGGTCGAAATCAAGCGACCGTCGGCGGGATTGTATTCCACGCAAACTTGCTCGTTTGCCGAGGTTGTGGTGATGCTCCAGTTGCTCGAATTGGTGCTGCGCGTGCCGTTGAACGGTTCCCACGAACCCCACTGGCCGCAGCGCGTCGGTTTCCACTGGTAACTTCCGGCGTTCGGAATGGTGAAACACCAGATATTTCCGTTCACGTTGGTCATCGCGGCGGCGTTGTTCCAGCCCGTAAATTCGCCCGGTGCACAGATCGAAAAACCTGTCCCGTCAATCGCATCTACTTGATTTGTAGCTGGTTGGTATCGAAAAGTGATGTTGCCGCCCGTGTGGTTGAACCAAGAATTTGCGCCCGGCCACCACGAATCGGCGGCTTGATCCCAGATTTTAAATTCTTTGTAACCCAGTGCCGCGCCGAGGTCAATGGTCAAAGTAAAAATGCCATCGTTGTCGGGGTCGGTGAGTTGGCAGGTGGGGGTAAAATTGCCGCCCCAGCCGCAGGGCGCGGCCTCGCCACGCAAATAATAATTCGTTTGAGCAGAAAGGTGGCTGCAAATATTGAGCAGCAACAAAATGAGTAAAAAACTTTTTTTCATGAGACGATAATTAATATTAAAATTGAAATGTAAAAGTTGACTTTTCATAATTGCAAAAGGATTGGAAAGTGTAAAAGAAACAAAAAGCAGGCAAATGTAGGAAAACAGTTTATTTTCGATTGCCCAATGCCGGTTTTGCACAAAATATATTTTGGAGGCATAATTGAGCCTTGAAAAACAACAACTCAAAGCCCCAAAATAGCCTCCGTCAAATTCGCATCGTTCGGCAGCCCCAGTTTTTTCCGCAAACGGTACCGGCTTGCTTCCACCCCGCGCACCGAAATATTCATCAGCGGCGCGATTTCTTTGGTCGTCAAATTCATTCGGAGGTAGGCGCAAAGTTTGTGGTCGGTCGCGCTGAGTTGTGGGAAACGTTCGCGCAGCCGTTTCAAAAAATCAACGTGCACTTGGTCAAAATGCAGCGCAAAATGTTCCCAGTCATCGTCCAAAGTGGCATCGAAATTCAGCAGGTTGAGCAATTGCTGGATTTCTTTTTTGACCACGGGCGTGGTTGATTTTTCCAAAATCTGGTTCAGATTTTCCTGAATCGTCCCCAAAATCTCGCCTTTTTGCACCAAGTGCATCGTTGCCGAAGCCAATTCTTGATTTTTAAAACGGATTTCCGCTTCCAATTTTTCGTTCAAAATATCGGTCACGGCGGCTTTTGAAAGTTCGACTTCCCGCTGTTGTTCCGCTGCTTTTTGTTGGTGCTGCACGGTCAGTTTTTCTTTTTCATTTTCAAATTTCCGCTGCTGCCCGAACAAAAAACCAACAAAAACGCCCAAAAAACCGAGCGCGTAAACCACAAAAGCCGCCGGGCTCGCGTACCACGGCGGCCGGATTTTAAATGAAAATGCTACCGCCGCGCTTTCGCGCCCGTCTTTTCGCCGCGCCTGCACTTCAAAAACATATTTTCCCGGAGCGAGGTTTGTGAAATTCCGGACGTTTTCGCCCGACCAATCCGACCAGCCATCGGCCAGCCCCGTCAATTTGAACCGATATTGGACAAAAGCAGGTTCTTTAAAATCGGTGGCCGAAAACGAAAAGCGCAGGTTGTTCTGCCCTGCTTCCAAAACTGGCAAATCGTCCTCGTTTTGCCCATTTTGCAAAACGCCTTTTTCCAAAAACCAACCGCCGAAAAGCACCGAATCCCGCGTGCCGCTCGCGCCCACGTTGCTCAAAATTACCTGCAAAACCGTATCGGAAACTTCATTTTCAGCAGCATTGAAATGGATAAAACCCTGCTCCGCCCCGAAAAAAACATTGTCGCGGTCAACCGGAAAAATGAACTCGAAACCACCGACCAATTTTTCGGCGAGTTCGGGAAAGACCTTTTTTTGCACCGATTTTTTCAAACCAAAATCGTCCACCAAAAGCAGCCCGACTTCCTTTTCGGCGACGTACCAAATGTTGCCCGATTGGTCTTCTCGGAGCAATTTGATGCCCCGGTTTTTGCCCAACATGTGGTTGAAATCATCATCCGGCACGAAGGTTTTTGCTGTTTTGTCGAATCGAAAAACACCTTTTTCAGTGGCAAAAATCGCACGCCCGGCGACCTGAAAAACGAAATTGTTGAGGTCGGACGGCAGCCCGTTTTTTGAATTGAAAAACTGCACGGCCAGTTCATTTTTCCGATCCGGCGACCACTCGACGCGGTACAAACCTCGGTACGGGTGCGCCACCCAAATTGCGCCGTCGGCATCTTTCACCATGATCCGGCAGGACTCGTTCAGGCCCTTCAATTTTTGGTCAAAAACCCATTTTCCAGCCGATTTTCGGTACAAAACCAGCCCGGAATAGGTGCCGCCGAGCAAGTATTGATCCGAAATTTGGACAAAAGTCCATGCTCCCGGCTCGCTCGAAAGTGGTGTGTTTGCCTGCCCATCGAGCCGAAACGCGCCCTCGTGGTGGCCGAGCAAAAGTTCGCCGCCCGCCACATTTAGAGCCCAAACTTGCCCGTCGGTGGACTTGATTTTTTGAAAAAAAGGCACTTTTTCCGGGTCAAAAAAACCTTGCCACGCCGTGCGGTAAACCCCGTTCGACACGCCGAGAAAAAGTTGGTTTTCAAAAACCGTCGCAGCGTAGCCCGTGCCTTGCAAATCACCGTCGGGAATGACTTTCGTGAACGGCGCGTCGAGCACCGCGCAATCGATCCCGCTGTCCAAACCGAGCCACAAATTGCCCGCCTTGTCGGCAAAAGTGTGGAGGATGTTGTTGTTTTGGAGGCCGTTTTTTTTGGTCAAATGCCGAAAAATGCGCCGTTTTTGGTCGAGCACGAGCAAGCCGTCGAGCGAAGTGCCGAGCGCGAGTTGGCCGTTTGGCAAGGCCGCCGCCGTGTAAATTCTTTTTTCCTGAAAAATGGCATCGTGCGTCGTGGGCCAGCGGCCAAACTGGTTTCCGGCGAGGTAAAAAAGTCCATTTTTCAATGAACTGAAAAGCAGCGTGTCGCCCTGCCAATTCATCGCGGCGGTCAGCGCACTTTTCAAATCGGGTTTTTGAAAAATGGGGCTGAACGCGCCGTTTTCAAAAATCAAAAGACTGGAAATATTTTGCTGGACAATCAATCCGAGCGGCGTGGAGAACATCGCGGTCAGTTCGCCGCCCGGTTCGTGGATGTTTATTTTTTTTTCCAAAAATTGAAAGACAACGTGGTTTGTCCGGAAAAAAACCGCGCCGCCCGAAAAAACAATGTCCCACACATCTTCAAAGTTCCGTTTTTCGGCGGGCAACAAATCGAGCAAAGAATGGTAGCGCAACTGCCCGTTTTTTTCCGGAAAAAAATAACCCAACTCGCTTTGCGCCCCGACAAAAATCCGCCCCGCCGCGTCAATCGCCACCGAACGGACGACGGTTTTGTTGGCCACCGGATGCACCGTCCAATTGGTTCCGTCGAATTGCAGCAGGCCTTCGTTGTTCGCAAAAAACAGCACGCCGCGGCCGTCCTGCGTGGCATCCCAGTTTTGCGTCCCGGCTTTGTATTCTTTTTTTGAAAAATTTCGGACGGGCGGGATGCCCAAGTTCACGCCCTGCGCCGCAGTTTCCCGACCCGAAAACAGGGCAAGAACCATCAAAAAAAGATTGAAAAAAAGATGTTTGAGTTTTTTCATGCTCGGCTCGGCAGCAAAAATGTTTTGTGCCGAGCGGCGAATATACGACACGGTTTGAGCGCGTTTTTTCTGGTTTGTGTGGTCTTGTCGTACTCAAAATTCATCTGTGTTGTAGTGGTGTTGTGGCATAAAATTATCCCAAACGATGGTTTCCCAAACACCTTTGCCCACCGAAACTACTCGGACGTAAAATTTTATTCTAAATTTTCAAAAGCAGATTGCATGAAAAAATTTTTCCTTTCTATTCAAATATTGTCTTTTGCCGTAGCCCTTGCACAGGCGCAAACGACTATTTTAGATTTTGAAAACCCTTCGACCAGCACGGTTTTCCAATATTTTGGCAGCCCGCTCGATGCCACTTTCAACAAAGCAGTCGCCAACCCGAACCCGGCGGGCATCAACACGAGCAGCATGGTCGGGGAATTTGTCAAACCTGCCGTTGCCGAAGTTTGGGCAGGCTGTTTTTCAAACCCAAACCCGACGACGGTCGTGGATTTGATTGGAAATGGCAAAATCGCGGTCAAAGTCCACATGAACCACATCGGAAATTTGACCCTGAAATTCGAGGGCTCGACCAACGGCGGCGACAATTGGGCCACGACCGTCGCGAACACCAAAATAAACGAGTGGGAAGAACTGGTTTTTGATGCCAGTTTGCCATCCATCGAAACGCCTTTCACCGCTGCCGCCGGGCATATTTACACGCGGGTCGTGCTGTTTTTCGATTTTGGGACTGCCGGGACGGGGACTGAAACGACTTCCTATTTTGACGACATCAAAACGTTGCCAAAAGCCTCGGTCACGACCCCGATTTTGGATTTTGAAACGACGGCCACCGGCACCGATTTTCAATATTTTGGCTCGCCGCTCGACGGTTCGTTGACCGAAATCGTGGCCAATCCGAGCGCGACGGGCATCAACACGACCGGAAATGTGGTGAAATATGTAAAACCTGCCGTTGCCGAAGTTTGGGCGGGCGCGTTTTCAAATCCTGACCCAACCACTCCCGTTGATTTTTCGAGCGGCGGCCAGATTTGCGTCAAAGTTTGGATGAACCACATCGGCAATTTGGCCCTGAAATTGGAAGGTTCACTTTCCGGCAAGCCAAATTGGGTGACGAAAGTCTCGAACACCAAAATCAACGAGTGGGAAGAAATTTGCTTCGATGCCAATTTGCCATCTTTTGAAACGCCTTTTGAAACAGCTACGGGTATTTATTCCAGAATTGTGCTATTTTTCGATTTCGGAACTGCCGGGACGGGCGCGGAGGTCGTTTCTTATTTTGACGAAATCGTGGTGAAAGGCAGCAGCGCACCGCAAATCCGCAACGTCAATTTTAAGGTGGACATGAACAGTTACACCGCCAATTTTGACAAAGTTTACCTCTCCGGCACGTTCAACAATTGGGCGGGCGATGCCAATTTGTTGGCCGATGCCGATGGCGATGGCATTTGGGAAGGCAAAATCGCCCTGCCGAACGGGGGCTACGAATACAAAGTGACGCTCGACAATTGGGCGGCGGAAGAAAAATTCACCGGCGTCGAAGAATGCACCAAAACCACCGGGGCATTCACGAACCGCCTGCTTTTGGTCAGCGCGGACACGGACGTGCCGAAATTTTGCTTCAATTCTTGCTACGCCTGCGGCGAGGAACTGAAAATCAATTTCAAACTCGGCATGGGCTCGGTCGTGCCAAGTCCCGACGGTGTCTGGTTGTCCGGCGGCGGCAATTTTGACGTGCCCGGCGGCAGGTTCAAAATGGGCGACGCGGACGGCGACGGCATTTACGAAATCACCGTGCCGCGCAAAAAAGGCTTCAAATCTTTTTACGCTTTTGCCAACGGCCCGTGCCCGGATTTCAGTTGCAAGGAAATCCTGACCGGCCTGCCCTGCGGCGACCCAGCCAATTATGACGACCGTTTTTTGCCGGAAATTCAGGGCAACACGACGGTGGCGACCTGTTTTGGGGCGTGTTTCACAAATGCAGAATGCACTTCCGGGACGAATTCGCCCATCGCGGACGCACAGGTTTTTGATATTTTGGGAAATCCGTCTGCGGCTGGTTCGTCGATTCTGGTTTTTGGAAAATCCGTTTTTGAAGATAAAAACATCACAGTTTCAAATGCCGTCGGGCAAGTTTTGAACCAGTGGAATTTGGCAAATGGCACCGCCAATTTTGAACTCCAAACCGCTGATTTTCAGCCCGGTATCTACTTCGTGACCGTTCGCGCTGGCGGGCGGTTTTTTACCCGGAAATTGGTGAAATAAATTTGGAAGTCGAAATTTATTTCGACCACGGCAGGGTCGAAATAAATTTCGACCTCCAACCCGACCCTATGTGTTCAAAAAAAGAAAAATCATGCGTTTCAGTTTATCCATCTTTTTTTTCGTCCTCTTTTTCGCCGCCTCGGCGCAGACCAAAATCACCGGCCGCGTCACCCTCGAAAATGACAGCGAACCGGCCATCGGCGTTTCGGTAAAATTAAAAGGCACGACCTCCGGCGCGACCACCGACCTCGACGGAAATTTTTCCCTCGAAATCCCGAACCGCAGCGCGGTCCTGATTTTTTCGTACACCGGTTTTCTCCCGCAGGAAATCACGGTCGGCGACCAAAACACCATATATATACGTCTCTCCGAAAACGCGTCGATGATCAACGAGGTCGTCGTCACGGGTTACGGTTCGCAAAAAAGGTCGAGCATCAGCGGTTCGGTTTCGACTTTGGACGCGAAGGAAATTGCCGAGCGGCCGATTTTGCGCGTCGAACAGGCCTTGCAGGGCAGGACGGCGGGCGTTGTGGTGGCTGCAAATTCGGGTTCGCCGGGCAGCACTTTGTCCGTCCGGGTGCGCGGCACGGGCACCATCAACAATGCCGACCCGCTGTACATCGTGGACGGGATCCCGGTGGACGGCCTCGATTTTTTGAACCCGAACGACATCGAAACCATCAACGTTTTGAAAGATGCGGCCTCGGCTGCCATTTACGGTTCGCGCGGCGCGAACGGCGTGGTGCTCATCACGACGAAGGGCGGGCGGCGGAACCAGGACGGGCGCATCAGTTATGAAGCCTATTTTGGCATCCAACGCCCCGGGCGGCTGCTCGATTTGCTCGATGCCCGCGAATATGCGACGCTGCAAAACGAGGCATATTTGGCCGCTGGAAAAACGCCGCTGCCCGAATTTGCGAACCCCGAATTTTTGGGCGAAGGCACGGATTGGCAGGAAGCCATTTTTCAAAATGCCCCGATTTCGAGCCATCAATTGACTTTTTCGGGCGGCGGCGAAAAATCTGCGTACACGATTTCGGGAAATTATTTTTCGCAGGATGGCATCGTGGGCGGCGGAAAAGCCAATTTTCAACGGGCGACCGTGCGTTTCAACGGGGTGCACGATTTGAAAAAATGGTTCACGATTGGCAACAATCTCGGTTTCACTTGGCTCGAACGCGACGGCCTGACCGAGAACAGTCAGTACAATTCGCCGCTGATCCGCGCCATAAATATGGACCCGATCACGCCCGTTCGCAAGGCCGACGGCACGTTTGCCTACTCGAATTATGCCTCGACCGACATCGCAAACCCGGTCAACGGCATCGCGCAAACGCACTCGACCTGGCGCAGCAACCGCTTGGTCGGCAGTGTTTTTGGCGATTTGAAATTGGCCCCCGGCCTCACATTTCGCTCGGCGGTCAGCCTCGACGCGACGTTCGCGGTGTCGCGCGGGTTCAGCCCAAAATACGATTTGAGCAACATCGCGGGCCTCAGCGAGGCACCTGCCGCCGAAAAAGCGGTGGTCAATTCGGTCGGCGTGGCCAACAACAATTGGCGGAACTGGCAGACCGAAAACGTGCTGACTTACCAGAAAAATTTCAATAAAAAACACGATTTGACTTTGATCGCGGGCACGACCGCGCTCAACAACCGGTACGATACCAACGGCGGCGGCAACACAAATCTGCCCTCGAACGACCCAAAAGATGCGTACATCGGCAACACGATTGACCCGCTCGGCTCGCAAAATGCCTTTCAATGGGCCACAGAATCGTCGCTTTTTTCCTATTTTGGAAAGGCAAATTATGAACTGGACGACACCTATTTGTTCTCCGCGACTTTCCGGGCGGATGCTTCGTCGAAGTTCGGACGGAACAATCGGTTCGGTTATTTTCCCTCGTTTTCGGCGGGCTGGATTGCCTCGCACGAAGGTTTTTGGAAAATTTCGGCCATCAATTTTTTCAAAATCCGCGCCAGTTGGGGCCAAAACGGCAACGACCGCATCGGCGATTACAGTTTCACGACGGTCGTGAACAACGGGCAGAACTACACATTTGGCCTCGACGAAATCATCACGAACGGCGCGGTCGCACTCACTTCGGCCAACCCGGATTTGAAATGGGAAACTTCGACGCAAACAAATTTTGGTTTAGATGCCGAAATTTTTGACGGGCGTTTCAATTTCACGACAGATTTTTATTTAAAAAAGACTTCCGATATGCTTTATGCCGCGCCGATTCCGCTCGTCGCTGGCACGGCTGCGCCGATTCAAAACGTGGCGACCGCCGAAAACCGGGGCCTCGAACTCGCGCTGAACTACCGGAATTTTGATAAAAAACTGAAATACACGATTGGCGGGAACATCGCTTTTGTAAAAAGCAAAGTGACCGGCCTCGGTCGCGGCGGCGAGCCGGTGCTTTCTGGCTACGTCCAATCGGCGAACGCGAACGCCTCGAAAACGGATGTCGGGCAGCCGATTGCCTCGTTTTTTGGGTACGTGACGGACGGCATTTTTCAAAATGAAAATGAAATCGAAGCCGCCGCTTTTCAATCGAACGAGACCGCGCCGGGCGATATCCGGTTCAAGGATTTGGACGCGAGCGGCGTGATCGACGAAAAGGACCGGACATTCATCGGCAACCCGACCCCGAGTTTCAACTACGGCCTGAACACCGATTTTGAATGGAAAGGCATCGAATTGAACCTCTTTTTTCAGGGCACGCAGGGCAACGATGTTTATGTGAACACGACCCGTTTTGACTTCAATTATGTCAACCGCCCGTCGTCCGCGCTGAACCGTTGGACGGGCGAGGGAACCTCAAATTCTGAGCCGCGCGTCAGCCTGAGCGACCCGAACCAGAACGCCCGGGTGTCCGACCGTTTTGTGGAGGACGGTTCGTATTTTAGGTTGAAAACCTTGCAATTGGGCTACAATTTGCCCAAAAACTGGCTAAAAAAAGCCCATTTTGAAAAAATGAAAATCTACCTGACAGGTCAAAACCTGCTGACTTTCACGAAATATTCGGGCCTCGACCCGGAAATCGGGACCATCGGCAGCGGGCTGGAAATCGGGATTGACCGGGGATTTTATCCGCAGGCGCGGACGGTCTTGGGCGGGGTGAGTTTGACTTTTTGATAAAAAAAACTAAAAATTCATGTTTCCACGATTGCTCATTTTTTTCCTCTTTTCCCAATTCGTCCCGCTCCGGGCGCAAACGTTTTCGAGCACCGTCAACGATTCGATTCCCGACGACGGGACGACCATTTTTTTTGAAATCCCGGTCAGCGGCCTGCCCGATGTAATCGACACTGTTTTTGGCATCGAACAAGTTTGCCTGAACATCACGCACACTTACGTCGAGGACATGAACGTGCGTTTGGAGTCGCCGAGCGGCCAAATTATCCTGCTTTTTGCCGGGGTCGGCGGCGGCGGGGACGATTTTACGAACACTTGTGTCGCGGGCGATGGCCTCGCTTTTGGGGTGAATTCGCCCCCGTTTTCGGGCGTTTTTCAATGTTATGGCGTTTTGGGAAATTTCAACCGGGGCCAAAACCCGAACGGCATTTGGAAACTCGTCATCTACGATACCTACGCCGGGGCGGACGCGGGTTTTTTGATTGATTGGCAAATCACGTTTGGCGACAGCCCGGCGCCGCCTTTTGTTTACAAATCGAGCGACCTGCCGATCGTCAAACTCACGACCCTCGCCGCGCCCATCGAAAACGACCCGAAAGTGCCCGTTTTGATGCAAATTATTGACAACGGCCCGGGCATCCGCAATTTTGCCGACCAGACAAATTATGCCTACGAAGGCAAAATCATGGCCGAATGGCAGGGCTTTTCCGGGGCAAGTTATCCAAAGAAAAACTACGATTTTGAACTCGTGGACGATTTGGGCAACGAGATGGACACCACGATTTTGGGGATGCCGCGCGAAAGCGACTGGATTTTCAAGGCCGAATTCCTCGACCGGACCCTCATCAAAAACACGGTTTCCTACGAAATGGCGCGCCGGATGGGCAATTATGCGCCCCGAACGCGGCACTGCGAAATCATGCTCGACGGCGAATATGCCGGTGTTTACACCCTGACGGAAAAAATAAAACGCGACAAAAACCGCGTCGATATCGCCAAATTGACCTCGGCTGACACGGCCGGCGTGGATTTGACGGGCGGTTATATTTTTGAACTGAACATCAACGGCGAAACGCCGGACTGGGTTTCCGACTACCTGCCCATCAATTTTGCGGACTGTCCTTTGGACGTGGAATTCGAGTTTGTCTATCCAAAAAACACCAAAATCGAGCCGCAGCAGGCCGAATACCTCAAAAACTACACGGCCAATTTTGAGGATGCTTTGATGGGCGGCAACTTTTTGGACACCGCGAGCGGCTACCGAAAATGGTTGGACGCGGCCACTTTTGTTGATTTCCTGATTGTCAACGAGTTCAGCATGAACTTCGACAATTACTTCCGCAGCACTTATTTGTACAAAGAGAAGGACACGGACGGCGGCTTGGTGAAAATCGGCCCGCCCTGGGACTACGACCGGGCGTTCGGTTTTTTTACGCCCGAAATCACGAATTTGTGGGTCTGGCAAAAGCCGCTCCCGTTTTGGCCGCAGCCATTTTGGTGGTCGCGGCTGTGGGAAGACCCCTCGTTCCGCCAACAATTGGCCTGCCGCTGGCAAAATTTGCGGGAAAACACGCTGGCCACGCCCGCTTTTTTGGGGCTGATCGATTCGCTCGGCGTTCGTTTGGACGAGTCGCAAAAGCGCAATTTTCGGATTTGGAACGACCTCGGCGCGATGACCTATCCGGCGCACCTCGACACGATGAAATCATTTATTGGCCGCCGATTGATTTGGATGGACTCGACGTTGGCCGCGGAACGCCCGGTGGCCACATTTTCCGGGGAGCAAAATGGCGCAAACGAAGGCATCTGGAACTTCACGCCGAGCGATTCGACGGCCCAAAATTTTCACTGGGATTTCGGCGACGGCGGCACTTCGACGCTGCAAAACCCTGAGCATCAATACGTTATGGGCGGAATTTACACCGTCCGTTTGACGGTTGGCTATGGCCAGGGCTGCTCGACGAGCGCGGAACAGGTGCTCAATTTTGTTTATCTGGATGCCGAGGAAGGCTTTGAACGGCCGGTCGAAGTTTCCCCAAACCCATTTTCCGACCATATTTTTTTAAAAAATGCGCCCCAAAATGCGGCCTGCGAATTGTCGAACGCCGTCGGGCAAATCGTTTTTTCAGGGAAAAATATTGGGCAGGCCGATTTTTCAAACCTGCCAACGGGCGTTTATTTTTTGAAAATTTCGGGCAGGGCGACCGCCATTTTCAAACTTGTAAAGGCTTGAAAATCCTGACGAGGTTCATTTTGAAACATGGTTTGTGTAGCCTTGCCGTACCCAAAAATCGGCTCTGTGGTAATCGTGTTGTGGTATAAAATTCTTTGGTCCCTTTGCGTTCCGGCCACATTTGCCCATCAAAACCGACCAAATCTAAAATTTTGTTCTAAATTTCAAAAAGTGGTTCAATTGAAAAAAAATTTCCCCCCGGCCCTTGTTTGGGTACTTGCCGCACTCCTTTTTGTGGCTTCCGCCGGACATTCGCAATCCTTGCCCATCAATTTTGAAACGGCAATCACCACCTCGAATTTTGAAAATTTCGACGGCGGAACGGCCACCGTGATTGCAAACCCGCAACCGTCGGGCACCAACACGAGCGCGACCGTGGCCCAGGTTGTCCGGAATGGCGGACTGATTTGGAGCGGCAGCAAAATGAAACTTGCCCAAAACCTCAACTTTTCCACTTCGGCCACCATTTCGATGAAGGTTTTCACAACTGCCCCGATTGGGACGACGGTCAAGTTCAAATTGGAAGGAAACGGCGCGACCGAAAGGGACGCAAAAACGACGGCGACCAATGCTTGGGAAACCTTGAAATGGGATTTTACGGGCGCGCCGGCCAATTTCAACTACCTCGTTTTCATGTTCGATTTTGGAAATGTGGGCGACGGCAGCGCGAATTCCACGTTCCTTTTCGATGATATCGAGCAACTTTTTGGCGGCACGCAAATCAATTTGCCCGTTGATTTTGAAGGTTCGACCGTCAATTATTCGATGACCGATTTTGGTGGAAACGTCTCCGCGCTCGTGACCGACCCGACCAATCCTAATAATAAGGTGATGAAAGTTGTCAAAACGAACACGGCGGCGACTTGGG
The DNA here is from genome assembly GCA_031398055.1 of Saprospirales bacterium. GTDB lineage: Bacteria > Bacteroidota > Bacteroidia > Chitinophagales > Saprospiraceae > M3007. The sequence goes on from JANNMS010000049.1 coordinate 19,448, forward strand.
CGGGCACGACTATCGGCACGGCGGGCGGTTTTTCGGCCAAAATCCCCTTGACTTTGACGGATTCCAAAATGACGGTGCGGGTTTGGACACCGGCGGCAGGCACGCCCGTCCGGTTGAAAGTCGAGGACTCAAACGACGTGACCCACACTTGCGAAACGCAGACCAACACGACGGTCGCAGGCTGGGAAACTTTGGAATTCAACTTCGCCAACGAAGCCTCCGGGACGGCAACTTTGAGTTTCGGTCTGGCCAATGGTTGGAAATATAACGAGGCCGCCATCTTTTTCAATTTCGGCACGGAAGGCAGCGTCGCGGGCGAAAAAACCTACTATTTTGATGACGTGAAATTCGGGAAACTCGTGCTCGGCACGGAAAATCTTGAATTTGAAAATTTGAAAATTTTCCCGAACCCGGCCAGCGAAAATTGGACCATTTCACTCGAAAACAAGGAAATCAAATCGGTCGAAGTGTTCGATTTGCTGGGCAGGCAAATGCTTTTTGTTGAACCAAATGGCCATTTTGCCAAAATGGATGCGTCCAAAATTTTACCGGGAAATTATGTGGCCAAGGTTTCGACAAGTTCGGGAAGCCGCTTTGTCAACCTGATTAAATCGTAAAACCCCTTTTTAAAAAATAACTGTCATGCACAGAGTTTTGTCCTTTTTTGCGGGTTCGATGCGCTGTTTTATCGGCATCCTTTTTTGCCAGCAAATCATGCTGGCGCAAGCCCCCCCCGGCTACACCTACTGTGCAAACGAAGGTGATTCCTTCACCCTCCCCGCAAAAAGCGACCTCGCCTACGGCACGAACAACCAATTCGCATACCTTTTCAACCAAACTGGGACGGTGACTTTCAGCAACCCCTTTTTTGGCAACGACCCGGCTCCGGGGGTGCCCAAAAAGGGTTATTACAAACTCGTCGACACCGCCGCGGCCCTCGCCGCGTTGAAAGCGGCCATCCTCAAAATCAAAAATCACCTCGTCGGGACTTCGGTTTTAACGCCTGTCCAACTCAATACCGAGGCCGACATCATTCAGGCCAACATTTCCTACGTCGCCGACGACAGTCTGGTGGTTTTGCAGGCCCTCGATTTGGTGGATTGCTACGATATGCTCAAAGGCCCGATTTTTATAAACGCGGCCACGAAGGGCGGTTTTCCCAATGATTTTGACGCATTGGACGGCCATGTACTGGTGCGGGCGGTGTTTTTGGTACAGCAGGGCATCCTCGACTACATCTTCACGCAGGACAATTTTCTGAAATACAGGGCCATTTTACTCGGTCGGAAGTTCAAAACGGCTGACAATTTCCCCGGCGTTTGCCCCGCACCGGCGGACACTTTGGCTGTTTTTACGGCAAAAATCAACGCGACGATGCCAAAAGATTGGGGCAACCGGACGGCTTTTTCGACGACTCCCGCCCGGCGGCCAACGGGTTTTTACCTCGCCCCGGGGAGTTTGGGAAAGGTGAAAGTGCCCGCCGCGCTGGTTGGAAAAGGGTTCCAGGTTTTGGTCGGGGCGCACTCCTGGGACATGAAGAACAGGAACAATTGCAGACGATTTTTCCGCGTGACGAACACGTTTACAATCAACGACACGATTACCGAAATCGCCAACCCCTTCGGCGGCGGCATTTATATCCTCGTGCCATATCAAATTTATGAAGGCGTGGTGGACATCCAGTTGACGAACGTGGTGCCCGCGCCGTTTTTCTCCGCCAAAATTTCGAACCAAACGACGCTTCAAAATTGGCTCGACGTGCAGCGCACGAACCCCGCGCCCTGGGCAGATTTTGAAACCGACAAATACATGATGCAGGTGCCGCGCAAGTGGATTTACAACTATGCCGACCCCGTTTCGCTGATGCGCGACTGGGACGACCGCATGGATGTGGTGTCAAAAATGCTCGGTTATCCGGCAATCCGGAGCAACACGAATTTGTATTTGCAAGTGGATGTGGACATCATGCACGGCTTTTACGGCATCGGCAACCCGCAAATCAACAACACCTACGACCCTGCGGAAATCGGCAACGGCAACAAAAACCACTGGTTTTTGAAGCCCGGCGTGAATTTTTGGGAAACGGAATTCCATGAAATGGGGCATGCCCAGTTGTTCAGCAAATTCCCCGGCGAGACCGAAGCGGCGGTCAATGTGCCGGCGGCGGCGATTTTCAACCGGCTTTACAAGGTGAACATTGACACCGCGCTCGGCAAATCGTTCGGCGACAATCCACAAATCACCCGCGACCAGGCGGCGTTGAACTGGATGGTCACGCCAAATTTCCGCGCCGGGAACGCGATGGATATTTCAAATACAACGAAAGACGAAGTCCGATATCAACAGCGCGGCTACGGCAAATACATCGAAATGGCCGCCCTTTTTGGCTGGGAAATGATTGATTCGTTTTACCGAAAAGAGAATCTAGACTTCAACGCCCAAACGCCAGGCGACGGATTGACGGAAATTGACAGCCGGATTTTGCGGTTTTCGCGGACGGCGGGGGCGGATTTGCGACCGCTCGTCCATTTCTGGGGCACCCACCCGAAAAACCCGGCAGTGCTCAACCCGCTCATCGTCGCCGAAAACCTGCCACCCTCGAAACTCATTTGCGACCGATTGACGCATTACAAAGCCATTCTTCCAGCCGATAACGCGGAGTTTTTGACCCACGCGAACGCCTTTTTTGGCGGCAGCATCCCGCCGGGCGGCCACCCGGATTATCATTCGGGTTGGTACAACATCTGGAAAACGCAGTACAACACGAGCCACGGCACGCTGGGCAAACAAGCCGCGCAAAACATCATTGACCTCTATTTTCCGGGCGGCTGTCCGGCGGCTGCCGCGCCGCCAACCGTGGCCGCGACGAGCCAAAATATTTGCCCCGGCCAATCGGCGACCCTGACTGCGAGCGGCGCGATGTATTACGAATGGAGCAATGGCGCGACGGGCAATTCAATCACCGTCAGCCCGACCGCGACGACCACTTTTACCGTCGTTGGAAAAACGGCGGGCGTGAATTCCGCGCCGATTTCCGCGACGGTTTCGGTCAATCCGCTGCCGATAGTTTCAGTTGAAAATGCCACGATTTGCGCGGGCGAAACCGCGATTTTGACGGCAACCGGGGCAGACAATTTTCAATGGAGCAACGGCGAAACAAGCAATTCAATCAACATCAGCCCGACGGCGACGACCACTTTTTCAGTCGTCGGGACAAGTTTGGGCTGCGCCGCCGCGCCCGTTTTTGCCCAAATCAATGTCAATCCGTTGCCAATCGTTTCGGTAAATGATGCCACGATTTGCGCCGGGGAAACTGCGATTTTGACGGCAAACGGCGCATCGAATTTTCAATGGAGCAATGGCGAAACGGGCAATTCAATCAACGTAAATCCGTCCGCGACTTCCACTTTTTCAGTCGTCGGGACAAGTTTGGGCTGCGCCGCCGCGCCCGTTTTTGCTGAAATTGAGGTCAATCCGCTGCCAATTGTTGGCGTAAACAATGCCACGATTTGCGCGGGCGAAACCGCGATTTTGACCGCAAACGGCGCGTCGAATTTTGAATGGAGCAACGGCGAAACGGGCAATTCAATCAACATCAGCCCGTCCGCGACTTCCACTTTTTCAGTCGTCGGGACAAGTTTGGGCTGCGCCGCCGCGCCTGTTTTTGCTGAAATTGAGGTCAATCCGCTGCCAATCGTTTCGGTAAATAATGCCACGATTTGTGCGGGCGAAACCGCGATTTTGACGGCAACCGGCGCATCGAATTTTCAATGGAGCAACGGCGAAACGGGCAATTCAATCAACATCAGCCCGACCGCGACTTCCATTTTTTCAGTCGTCGGGACAAGTTTGGGCTGCGCCGCCGCGCCTGTTTTTGCCCAAATTTCAGTCAACCCGCTGCCGATTGTTTCAGTAAATAATGCCACGATTTGCGCGGGCGATACGGCGGTTTTGACCGCAAACGGTGCGACCAATTTTCAATGGAGCAACGGCGAAACAGGCAATTCAATCAATGTAAATCCGACCGCGACGGCCACTTTTTCAGTCATCGGGACAAGTTTGGGTTGTGCCGCCGCGCCCGTTTCCGCGCAAATTGATGTCAATCCGCTTCCGATTGTTTCGGTAAACGATGCCACGATTTGCGCGGGCGAAACCGCGATTTTGACCGCAACCGGGGCAGACAATTTTGAATGGAGCAACGGTCAAACGGGCAATTCAATCAACGGAAACCCGACTGCGACGACTACTTTTTCGGTCGTCGGAACAAGTTTGGGTTGCGCCGCCGCGCCTGTTTTCGCACAGGTTTTGGTGAATCCGCTGCCCATTGTTTCAGTTGAAAACGCCACGATTTGCGCGGGCGAAACCGCGATTTTGACGGCAACCGGGGCAGACAATTTTGAATGGAGCAATGGCGAAACGGGCAACAGCATCACCGTCAGCCCGACCGAAACGACCACTTTTTCAGTCATTGGAACAACGCTCGGTTGCAGCGACTCGGAGGCAACTTTTGTCACCGTCAGCCCTCTGCCAACGGTCAATTTGGGCGCTGACATCCTCTTGCCAACTGGCCAAAATGCCATCCTGAACGCCTTTGAAAACGGCGCAACCTATCAATGGTCAACGGGCGCGACGACGGCGACAATCGCGGTCAATTCGATGGGTATTTATTCGGTTACCGTCACCAATTCGGCGGGCTGCACGGCTTCGGATGAAATTTTGGTCACTGTAATTGTCTCGACGGGCGACCAAAACGAGCGGTTCAGCCTGTCAATCATGCCGAACCCGACGCGCGATTTGGTACATATAATATGTCTCGGAAGTGCAACCTCGTCGGCGCAGGTGATTGACAATTTGGGCCGCACCGTCGTCGAGGACAACGCTTTTTTGAACGACGGCGCGACGCGGATTTTGAACATCGGGCATTTGCCGCCGGGGACTTATTTTTTGAACCTGACTACTGAAAAAAATCAAAAAAAAGCCACGCTAAAAATTTTAAAACAATGAAAAAATTACTCGTCCTCCTCCCCTTTTTGCTCGTCGTCACGGCCTGCCAAAAAGACTTTTTGGAGAAAAAACCCATCGTCGGGATCACCGAGGAAAATTTTTACCGCACGTCAGCCGATGCCGTCGCGGCGGTCAACGCAGCCTACGCGACGCTGCAGTTCCAGATCTCGCCCGCCGGGCATTTCCGCTGGTTTTGGGGCGACATCATGTCGGACGATTCCGAAAAAGGTGGCTCCGGCGACAACGACGCGAACACGCTTTTGCAACTCGAAACTTTCAAGGGCCCGACAAATACCGACCTCCTCGAATCCGAGTGGGGCGCGAATTTTGAGGGAATTTACCGCGCAAACGTGGTCCTCGAAAAAGTCCCGGCGATCGAAATGGACGCGAAATTGAAGGCCCGCATTTTGGGCGAGGCCAAATTTATCCGCGCCTGGAATTTTTACAATTTGGTCACGATGTTCGGCGGCGTGCCGCTCGCCGACCATGTTTTGTCGCCGTCGGAGTACAATTTGCCGCGTGCGACGGCTGACCAAATTTGGGATTTGATCGAAAAAGATTTGACATCGGCCGCCCCTGATTTGTGGAAACGCAGCGAATATCCGGCTGCCGATTTGGGCCGGATCACATCGGGCGCGGCGCAATCGCTTTTGGCAAAAACCTATTTGTGGCGCAAAAAATGGGCCGAGGCAAAGGCAATTTCAGCCGAAATCGTCGCCTCGAACGAATACCAACTCGTGGCGGACTACGCCGAAATTTTTACGATTGACGGCGAAAACAACTCGGAATCTGTTTTTGAAATCCAGTACATGAACGCTTCGGGCGGCAACTGGGGCAAGAACAACGCGAACGAGGGCAGTTTTACCAATGTTTTCCAGCGGGCGCGCGGGCAGTTTGCGGGCTACGGTTTCAACATCCCGACCCAAAATTTTGTGGACGAATTTTTCAAGGAAGGCTTCGAGGACCCGCGCCTGAAATCCACCGTTTTCCGCGTCGGCGAACCGATGGGCGACCGGGGGACTTTCACGATTGCCGCGACGGGCGACCTGCCGCACAAATTTTACCCAAAAAAATATTTCAACAGCAAATCCGAGGACGCGCCTTTCGGCGACCCGAACCCGAACGGCGGCTCGAACGACCGCGTCATCCGTTTCGCCGATGTGCTTTTGATGCACGCCGAAGCGGCTGCCCAATCGGGCGACGAGGCGGCGGCCAAAACTTCGCTCAACCTCGTGCGGACGCGGGCGGGAATCCCGGCGATTTCGGTTTCCGGGGCGGATTTGCTGACGGCAATCTACCGCGAGCGGCGGCTGGAACTGGGGCTGGAATCGCACCGGTTTTTTGACCTCGTGCGGACGGGGCGGGCGGCGCAAGTTCTTGGCAGTCAAGGATTTAAAACGGGGACAAACGAACTTTTCCCGATTCCGCAGTCGCAGATTTTGGCGACGGGCGGGGCCTTGGAACAGAACCCGGGGTATTGAAAAAAATGGAAAACGTCGTCGAGGTTTAAAACCTCGACGACGTTGAACCACAAATTGACTTTAAAAATATGAAAAATACATTCTTTTTTTCAACGCTTTTCGCCCTCGCGCTCGTCGGCTGCAAACCCGACCGCGACGACGAAATCAACCTGCCCGCCGCGCCCGGTGCGCCAAATTTCACCGTCGAAATGCTCGCGGGCGACTCGAACCGCGTGGTCATCAAGGACTTTTCGGACGGCAATTTTCAACGGCTCTGGGATTTGCCCGGCGGCACACCGAAGAACTCGACAAAAGCGGTGGACACCATTTTTTACAACAAAATTGGCGAGTACACCCTCACGCTTTTTGTCTCAAAAACGGACGGCAGCGGCTCGCCCTCGGCCTCGAAAAAGGTCTCGATTTTGCGCGACGCGGCGGCGACGTGCACACCAAAAATGGCCTTGCTGACCGGCGATTGCGGCCCGGCGGGCAAATGTTGGACGCTCGCCCACACCGCCGGGGCGGTGAAAGTGGGCCCAACTTATGACGACTATTCGTGGTACACCTCGCCGGTGGACGGCCTGCAAAACGCGCAATACGACGATGGTTTTTGTTTCACTTTTGAAAAACAGGTCTTTCAAAACAAGAACAGCGGCGCGTCGGTCAATCCGTGGGACGGCTACAAAGTGCAGCCGCTCGACCCCGGCGTGGCCGATTTTACCTTTTTGGAAGGCACGGGAATCCTCGGGCGCGACCAGATTTTGCTGGCCGATGACCAATTTATGGGCGTTTGGGATTGCGATAATTTGCTCGATGTGGTGAAATTGACGGCCACCGAACTCGTCGTGCGCGGTCGGCAGCGGGCGCAAAACGGCACGCCGCTGGCGCAGGGGTGGTTTGAACTGCGGTTTGTTCCTCAATAAATTGGAGGTCGAAATTTATTTCGACCAAGCGTGGTCGAAATAAATAAATTTCGACCTCCATTTTTTTAAAAAATT
>JANNMS010000136.1:0-7183 GCA_031398055.1 Saprospirales bacterium
CCGGTCAAATAAAAACCCTTTCTAACTTTGTTTTTAAAAATTAAAAAAATTTTTTTTTTTTTTTTTTCTTTTAAAAAACGCCTATGTATCTATGTGTCAAAAATAAAAAAATGACTAAAACAAAAATCATCAACGCCGCAGTCATCGTCTCGGCACTTGGCTATTTTGTGGATGTTTTTGACCTGCTTTTGTTCGGCGTGGTGCGGGTGAAAAGCCTCACCGCGCTCGGTTTGTCGGGGCAGGCGTTGACCGACGCGGGCATCACTTTGCAAAATTGGCAGATGGTCGGGCTGGTTTTGGGCGGCATCGGTTCTGGGATTTTGGGGGATAAAATGGGTCGGGTGCGGGCACTTTACTTTTCCATTTTTTTGTATTCGATTGCCAGTATTTTGAACGGCCTGGTGACGAATTTGGAGATGTACGCCCTTTGCCGTTTCCTCGCGGGCATCGGTTTGGCGGGTGAATTGGGCGCGGGCATCACACTCGTCGCGGAGAGTTTGCCGAAGGAAAAACGAGGTTTGGGCACCACTTTGGTCGCAGGTTTTGGGATGTCGGGCGCGGTGGCGGCGGGGCTGGTTGACCGGTTTATCCCCGATTGGCAGATGGCTTATTTTTTTGGCGGCGGGTTGGGTTTGGTGCTTTTGGTGCTGCGGTTGAGCGTGACGGAAAGTGAAGTTTTTAAAAAAACAATCCAGCAGGTGGGCGTTTCGCGGGGCAATTTTTTCGCCCTTTTCAATTCAAAAGACAAACTGAACCGCCTTTTCAAAAGCACTTTTTTGGGCATCACGACTTGGTTCAACACGGGGATTTTGATGTTTCTCGCCCCCGAATTTGGCGTGGCGAAAGGCATCGCTGAACCAATCAGCGCGGCGACGGCGGTCATTTGGTTTCACATTGGGATGGTCGTGGGCGATGTTTCATCGGGTTTACTGAGCCAATTTCTGCAAAGCCGCGTCCGTGCGATTCGTATTTTCCTGTTTTTGCAAGTCTTTTTTGTGGCACTTTATCTTTTCGCGCCGCTTGATTCGGCATTTCAAATGTATTTCTTGATCCTGCTTTTGGGATTTGCGGGCGGTTTTTGGGCGGTTTTTATCACGAACGCCTCGGAGCAGTTTGGCACAAATCTCCGGGCGACGGCGGCCTGCACGATCCCAAGTTTTGTGCGCGGCCTATTTATTCCGATCGGGATTGCTTTTAAATTTTTGAAAACACCGGAGCAATTTGGCTCACCGATTTGGGCGGCGGCGGCGGTTGGGGCGGTGTGTTTGGCGATTGCTTTTTGGGCTTCGTTTGGTTTGAAAGATACGTTTCACCAAGATTTAGATTTTTTGGAGAAAGATTGATTTTTTACTTTTTTTAATCAAAAAAAGCAGTTTTGATAAATTTTTAATTTAAAATAATGAAAAACCCACCATTCCGAGCCGACCACGTCGGCAGTTTGCTCCGTACCCCGGAAGTCCGGGAAAACCGCCTGCGTTGGAAAAACGGCGAAATTTCGGCTGCCGAACTTCGTGAAATCGAAGACCGGGCAATTGCCGAAACCGTCCGAAAATTGGAGGCCACCGGCATGCGATCCATCACCGATGGCGAGTTCCGGCGCGATTATTTTCACCTCGATTTTTTGAAAGAATTGGCCGGCGTGACCGTCATCGGAGGCATCGAAGCCAACCCAAATGCGAAGGTTGCCGAGGATCATTTCAAACCGCCGACCTTGTCTGTTTCCGGAAAATTGCGGCACGAAAAAGACATCCAAGTCGCTGATTTTCAATTCCTTAAATCGGTCGCACGGCAAACGCCGAAGGTGTCCATTCCCTCGCCGACGATGGTGCATTTTCGCGGCGGGCGGAAGTCAATTGACATCCATTCGTACCCCGATTTGGATTTGTTTTTTGAAGATTTGGCGGCCGCCTACCGCCAAGAAATCAAACATTTGTACGATGCTGGGCTTCGATATTTGCAATTGGACGACACCAATTTGGCCTATCTCTGCGACCCAAAAATGCGCGCCGCCGCCGCCGAACGTGGCGAAAACCCCAACGATTTGCCAAAAACCTACGCCGCGTTGATCAATTCGGTGATTGATGGCCGCCCGGCGGATTTGACCGTCGGCATCCACCTTTGCCGGGGAAATTACCGCTCGACTTGGTTTGCCGAGGGCGGCTACGAACCGGTGGCCGAGGTGCTTTTCAACGAAATCAACGTGGATGCTTATTTTTTGGAATACGACGACGAGCGGTCGGGCGATTTCGCGCCGCTGCGGTTTGTGCCGAAGGAAAAACAGGTGGTTTTGGGCATCGTTTCTTCAAAAATTGCGGATTTGGAAAAGGTGGACGACCTGCGGCGGCGGATTGACGAAGCGGCTCAATTCATGCCTTTGGAAAATATGTGCCTCAGCCCGCAGTGCGGTTTTTCGTCCACACACCACGGAAATGCTTTGTCGCACGACGACCAATGGCGAAAAATGGAACTGGTGGTGGGCACGGCGATGAAAGTTTGGGGGACGGCGTAGGATTTTCAAATCAAAGTGGTCTGAATCAGAATTTACAGAATGCTGCTAGTTTTGAAAATTCTAAAATCCTGCAAATTCTGATTCAGACATTTTATCCTTAAATCTTTAAAAAAATGGCTTTCAACGAATCGCTCGCCGACCGCGTCCGCCAAAATTTGGCGGCAAAAAACATCGAGGCCGAAGAAAAAAAGATGTTCGGCGGCCTCGCTTTTATGATAAATGGCAAGATGGGCGTGGGCATTGTCAAAGACGATTTGATGGTTCGGTGCCTCGTGGAAAAGCAAGATTGGGCACTGGAACAGACGGGTTGCCGCGACATGGATTTCACAGGAAAACCGATGAAAGGGTTTCTTTTCGTGGATGAAACTGGTTTTCCCAATGAAAAACACCTCTCGGAATGGGTGGATTTGGGCGTAGAATTTGTGTTTGCTCCGCCGCCGAAAAAAGGGAAGGCCTCAAAACTGGCTTGAAATCCAAAATCCGTCCGACCCAGTTTATCATTTCCAAAAATGGTTTCTATCAAAACCTGGCTTCGCTTCTGCCAAATCGGCATTTTTCTTTTCATCTTCCTGTATTTTTTGGCCACAAAATTTTACCCCGGCGGCTCGAATGCCGACCCGACAGCCGCTGGTTTTGATTGGTCAAAAAATTATTGGTGCGAACTGCTCGGCCCGGAAGCCAAAAACGGCCTGCCAAATCCGGCGCGGCCAATCGCAGCCGGGGCGATGTTTTTGTTGTGTTTTGTGCTGGCTGTTTTTTTCTGGGTCGTGCCACAAAAACTGGTTTTGAAAACCAACCACAAAAAAATCGTCCAGTTTTCTGGGGCAATTTCGATGGCATCTGCCCTGGTTTTTTTGACCAATTGGCACGAAACGGCGACCATCGTTTCCGGTTTTTTTGGCGTCGTGGCAACGGCTGGCGTTTTTTTCGGGCTTTTAAAAAGTCAATTTTGGGGCTTGTTTTGGCTCGGCGTTGTTTGCCTGATTTTGATTTTGGCCAATAATTTTATCTATTTCACCCACCATTTTTTGGCGTTTTTGCCGGTGGTTCAAAAAGTGTCGTTCGTCATTTTTTTGGGCTGGGTTTTTGGCGTCAGCCGCCGCATTTCTTGGGTTTAGAAATTTTTTTAAAAAAAGTGCCGCCCGTCTGTTACGTTTTAACAAACTACCTACATCAAAGTAAAATGCAAGCCTAAAAAGCGAAGCACCCTGTATTTTTCCCACCCAATTTTTTCGAACGAACGCCCAGAAAATTAAACCAAATGAAGCCGAAGCGACTGATTTTTGCAGTTGCTTTGGCTTTTGTTTTTTCAACCCACCTGAATTTTTTACTCCAATGAAAAATCTTGCCTTCGCTTTTTTCCTCGCGTTCCCATTTTTTGCCGCTGCCCAAAACTTCGAACAATTGGCAAAAACCGCCGATTCGCTCATCAATCTCCGCCAATTTCCAGCCGGGGAAGCCGTCGCCCAAAAAATGATGGATTTGGCTGCCGCGACCGACGGCATGGAAAGCTACAATTATCAACTTGGCCTTTTTCGGATGGCACTTTCGACTTTTCGGCAGGGCGAAGTGCCGAAATCCGAGCCGATTTTTGAACAGTGCCGCGCCATTTCTGAAAAAACGCACGGCAAGGAAAACCCGGAATATTGCGATATTTTGCTCCACCTCGCCCGCTGCGCCTCGGACGACGAGGACACGCACAAGGCTTTGGAAATTTACCGCGAGGCGGGTGAAATTTATTTAAAAATCGGGTGGGGGCAAAAAGACGAGTATTTCCGCGCCCGCCTCGGCGAGGCAAAAATCTGCAACGAGTTGGGGCAAATCGTTGAATCTGAACAAATTGCGCGGCAAATCGTGGCCGAAATGGATGCCATCAATTTTCACGAAAAAACCTACGCCGGCTGCATGTTGCACCTCGGAAACCTCGCGCTCGACCAGGGCAGGTACACCGCCGCGCTGGCTTCGTACAATGCTGGGCGCGATATTTTGCTGAAATTTCGGTATTCCGAAGCCTTGCCGTGCATCGGTTCTGCCGGTTTGGTGCTCGAAAGTCAGGGCGATTATGTGGGCGCGGCGGCGATTTATGAAGGTGTTTTGGACACGATTCGCGCAAAAAACTTGCAAAAACAATTGAACATGGCCTACCATGTGACCCTCGAAAATTTGAGCGGTGTCTACCACGCGCTCGGCCTGCACGAAAAAGCAAAAGCGGCGATGCAGGAAAAAATTGATTTTTTTGAAACGCAGTACGGCAAGGATTCCGACAATTACAAATTGGCGCAAAAAAGTTACGCGATTTTGCTGTTGGACGAGGGAAAAGCCGCCGAAGCACTGCCACTTTTCGAGGCCGGTTTGGAGGTCGCCGAGCGGAATTATGGCCGAAATTCGGAGTTGCCCGTCAAAAACCTGCTCGCCCTCGCCCGCACGCATTTGGCTTTGAACCAAGAAAACGAGGCTGAAAAATACCTCCGCGATGCCCTCGACCGGGCGCAGCAGCCCGGAAACACGGCGGGTTTTTCGTTGCCTGGCATTTTTTTGGAGTTGGCAAATTTGTCGGTGCGGCAAAAAAACTACCCGGTGGCCAAAGATTTTTACCAAAAATCGCTGACCGCACGCGCCCGACATTCCGAAACCTCGAAAGAATTTGCAGAAGCGACCGTCCAACTCGCCATTTTGGAAGAAAAAATGGGCAATCTTTCCTCGGCTGCCGAGGGTTTTGAAAAGTCGAACCAAATTTATTCGCGGTTGCTGGCTCGCGGTGCGCCGGCACTTTCGAGCCACGAAAATCTCCAATTTTACAAATCCCAGAAATCGGCCAGCGAAACGGCTTTCAGTTTTGCCTACCGAAATCCGGGGCAGATTTCTGTTGCCGATTTGTTGAAAAATAAAACCCTGACCAAAAACCTGCTTGCCCGCTGCGCCCAAAATATGAACCGGTTTTTTTCGGAAAAAACCGACGCGGCCAGCCAAAATGAATATCAAAATTGGCTCGACTTGCGCGAAAAATTGTCGTTTGCCTATTCCCAAAACGATGCGGCGGCGGGCGATTCGACCATTTTGAAATTGGAAAAGCAGGCCGAATCGCTCGAAAAATCGCTCGCCCGGCAATCCTCGAATTTTGCCAATTTCATTTCGAAAGCAGATTTTGACTGGAAAAAACTGCTCCAAAAACTCGCCCCGGACGAGGTCGCGGTGGACATCACCCGCCTGCATTTTGAAAACCTGGACGGCGCGACCGACACCATATTATATGGTATCGTGGTCGTGTCGCCGCGATTTCCCGACGCGCCGCAACTTGTTTTTTTGAAAAATGGGGCAGATTTGGAAAACACTTTGATTGAACAATACCGCACTGAGGCCAAAAACAAACGCCCCGATCTCGCCTCAGGCGAGACGATTTCTGAAAATATTTACCGTCAGTTTTGGCAGCCCGTCGAGCCGTTTTTGGCCGGGGCGAAAAAGGTTTTTCTCAGTCCGGACGGCGTGTTCAACAAAATGAACCTCAGCACTTTGCGAAAACCCCGTCCGACCGGAGGCCATCCGGGCGATGCGGACGGCGGTTTTTTGATGAATGAATTTGATATTTCGCTGGTGACGAACCTCCATGATTTGCTCGACCGAGCGGCTGCGGTTGCCGCGAATTCACAAAAAAACAAAACATTTTTCCTGCTCGGCAATCCAACTTTTGACCTCGCATCGAGCGAAATGCCGACTGAAAATCAAGCACCCGGCCAAGCCATGCGCGACGCAGATTTTGGAAATTTTTCAAATTTCCAAAATCTAAACGAAACAGAACTTCGTGGGATTGGCCTGAAACCACTGCCCGGCAGCCAAAAAGAAGTGGCGGCGATTGCCGAAATTTTTCGAAAAAAAGGTTGGACTGGAAATGTCTTTTTGCAAACTGCCGCCACCGAAACCATTGTCAAATCGGTCGAAAAACCCGCGGTCATCCACCTCGCCACGCACGGATATTTTTTGGAAAATGGGGAAACGGGCAAATTTCAGCAGCAAGTTTTGAATCAAAATCCGTTGCTGCGTTCGATGTTGTTTTTTGCTGGCGCGAAAAATTTTTTGGAAAAAACAGGAAAAAACACGCCGCCAGCCAGCCGCGAGGACGGCATTTTGACGGCCTACGAAGTTCAAAACCTCGACCTGCGCGGCACGGAACTTGTCGTTTTGTCGGCCTGCAACACGGGTCTCGGCAACATCGAAAACGGGGAGGGCGTGTTTGGTTTGCAACGCGCTTTTCGGGTGGCCGGGGCACAGTCGGTCATCATGTCGTTGTGGGAAGTGGACGACGCGGTGACGCGATATTTGATGACCAATTTTTACGAAAAATGGCTCGGCGGCATGGCGAAAGGCGATGCATTCCGGGCGGCGCAGCGGGAGTTGAAAAAGGAATTTCCGCAGCCGTTTTTTTGGGGTGCGTTTGTGATGGTCGGGGAGTGAAAATGGTTATTGGTTATTGGGGAATTGGGGAATTAGTTATTGGGGAATATCTCAATTGCCCAATTTCCCAATAACTAATTTCCCAATCAGGTCAAACGCATTAAAATCCATTCCCGAAGGGAATCTATGTTTATAGAAATTGAAATGGACATGCACGAGAAATCCCGAAGGGATTTTATGTAAAAACTCGCGCCTGAAAACATAAAATCCCTTCGGGATTTGAGG